>JASGFB010000074.1:0-24587 GCA_047605765.1 Rhodocyclaceae bacterium | reverse complement strand
GTCGGGGCTGGGCGCGGCATGGCTTCACGTGCCGGGCTGGCTGCGCGCGGCAGCGGGCGCGCCACGCCGCCGCCCGAAGCACCCGCCTTGGGTGCCGCGCCACCACCGGCGTCGGGGCGGAAAGCGTGCAGACGCAGCAGCGCCATGGTGAAACCGGTGTACTCATCCGGCGCCAGCGGCAGTTCTTCGCGGGCATGGATGGCAATCTGGTAGGCCAGTTGCAGGTATTCGGCGTCGAACAAGGCGCCGTAGTGGGCCAGTTGGTCGCGCTCGAACTGATCAACGATGGCCTGCGGCGCGAACTGCACCAGGGCGATGCGATGCAGCAGTGTCGCCAGCGCCTGCAAGGCCACGTCGAAACTGAGGCTGCGCGCTTCCATGGCGTCGGCGACGGCAAGCAGCGCGGCGATGTCCTGCGCATGCAGAGCGTCGAGCAATTCAAACAGATGGTCGTCGCCGACCGTGCCGAGCATTTCGATGACCTGGGCTTCTTCGACCTTGCCGGCACCGTGCGCGATGGCCTGGTCGAGCAGCGACAGGGCGTCGCGCATCGAGCCGTTGGCGCCGCGCGCCAGGTGCCGCAGCGCGCCGGCTTCGAACGGCACCGATTCGTTGCCGAGGACCCGCGTCAGGTGGTCGACGATATGCGTCTGCGGCATCTGCTTGAGATTGAACTGCAGGCAGCGCGACAGCACGGTGACGGGGATCTTCTGCGGGTCGGTCGTCGCCAGGATGAACTTCATGTGCTCGGGCGGCTCTTCCAGCGTCTTGAGCATGGCGTTGAAGGCATGCCCGGTAAGCATATGCACTTCGTCGATCATGTAGACCTTGTAGCGCCCGCGGGCTGGCGCATAGGCGGCTTTTTCAAGCAGCGCGGCCATGTCGTCCACGCCCCGGTTGGAGGCGGCATCCATTTCGACGTAATCGACGAAGCGGCCGCTGTCGATTTCGGTGCACGCGGCACACTGGCCACACGGCGTAGCGGTGACCCCAGTCTCGCAGTTGAGCGATTTGGCCAGGATGCGCGAAATGGTCGTCTTGCCGACGCCACGCGTACCGGTGAACAAGTAGGCGTGGTGCAGCCGGCCGGTCTGCAACGCATGGGTGAGCGCGCGCACGACGTGCTCCTGCCCCACCAAGGTGGCGAAGTTACGGGGACGCCACTTGCGGGCTAAGACCTGGTAGCTCATGGGGGCTCATTCTAGCAGAGCCGGCCGCCGCCACCGGACCGCCGGGCACCGCCACGCCATCGTGGCCTCCGGTCCGTGGACATCAAGTCACGGCGGTTGGCCGCGTCTATACTCCCAGCCCATCGACAAACCATGAGGGAGAGGCGTTCATGAATCTCGAAAAGGTGATTTTCGGGTTCTTCATCATCCTGACATCGACGCTCAACTTCGGTTTCTGCGTCGGCACCATCGACGAGGTGTCACACCACCATCCAACCGAACTGTTCGCCACCATGGTGGTGAGTCTCATCACCCTGATCCTCAAGTTCGGCGACCGCACCCACCTGGGCGCCACGCACCTCGCCACCAGCCTGGCGGGCGTGCTGCAGCTCGGCGCGGCATGCATGGCCTGGGTTTGGCACGTGTCCATCCAGGGCCAGGCCATGGACGGCCACACCATCTCGATCATCGTGTCGCTGGCCTGCGGAGCGCTGGTGGCCAATGGCATCTCGGTGATTCTGCTGATCGGCGAGACGCTGCGCCAATCGCGCTGAGCAGCCATGAGCGAAACGCTGCTGCTGATCCTGCGGCGCATGCGCCGCCCGCTGATCGTCATCATCGTGGTGCTGTCGATCTCGGTGTTTGGCCTGGCGCACATGCCCGGCATGGATGCCGAGGGCCGGCCGGCGACGCTGGGTTATTTCCATGCCCTCTACATCGTCAGCTACACCGCCACGACCATCGGTTATGGCGAAGTGCCCTACCCCTTTTCGGAAGCGCAGCGCGCCTGGGTGATCTTTTCGATCTATCTGTCCGTGACGACCTGGGCTTATGCCGTCGGCAGCATTCTGCACATGACGCGCGACCCGGCCTTCCGGACAGCGCTGGCACGCAACCAGTTCGTAGCGCGCGTGCGACGCCTCGAAGAGCCTTTCATCCTGATCGTCGGCTATGGCCAGAGCGGCATGTTGCTGGCTCGCATGCTCGATCGCATGGGCTGGCGCACGGTGGTGGTGGAACTGCGCCCGGAGCGGGCGGCACGCATGGATCTGGAGGAATACATCCGGCAGCCCATCGTGCTGGCGGCGGACGGGCGTCTGCCGGATGTGCTGGTGGATGCAGGGGTTACCGACCGCATGTGCCAAACCATGGTGGCCTTGTGCGGCAATGACGAAATCGTGCAATCGGTGGCGGTCAGCGGCACCATTCTCAATCCCGGCCTGCGCATCATTGCGCGTGTGACCTCGCTGATCGCCGAGGAAAACCTCGACCCCTTCCCGCGCATCGAAACCGTCAACGCGTTCGAAACCTTTGCCTCCAACATCGGCTTCGACCTGGGGGCACCCGAAAAGCTGCGCGTCGAAGAATGGCTTACCGGCCTGCCAGGGTCGCTCCGCCCCGGTATCCTCGGTTTGCCGATGGGGCACTGGATCATCTGCGGCTATGGCCGTTTCGGCCACTACGTGGCACATGCCCTGCAGGAGGCCGGGGCGACGTGGACGGCCATCGACGACAATCCGGCGCTCAAGGAACAATCCAACCTGATACGCCGCAGTTACAGCCGCGAAGCCCTGTACGAAGCGGGTATCGAACGCGCCGTCGGCCTGGTGGTGGGTACCGACCAGGATCCGATCAATCTGGCCGCGGTCAACCGCGCGCGCCAGATCAACCCCAAACTGTTCATCGCCATCCGCCAGACGCACGCGATGAACGCCAGCCTGATCGAAGCCGCCCGCGCGGACGTGCGGTTCATCCAGGCCGATGTCATTTCACACGAAGTGCGGCAATTGATCACCTCACCGCTGCTCAATCGCTTTTTGACGGCGCTGCGTGCGGACACCGGCGACCTTGTCGAGCGTACCGAGCATCTTCTCGAATCGCGCGTGCGCGACACGGTGCCCTATCTGTGGGTCCTCAGTTGCATGACCTCTTACCCGGCCCTGCGCGAAGCGCTGTCACCCGAGATGTCGCCGGCGCTGACCCTGGCTGATTTTCTGATGCATCCGAACAATGCGACGGAACTGATTCCGGCCGCACCGCTGCTGTTGCTGCGTGGGCGCGAACAGATGCTGCTGCCCTCGCCGGAGCTGACGCTCAAGGCCGGTGACAAGATTCTCTTTGCGGGGGCATGGGGGGCCGAACAGACGCAGCGCCAATATCTGTTCTCGACATCGGCGCCACAGGCCATGCGGCTGGGCATCGAGCCGCCGCGCAGTTGGCTGTTCCGGTGGCTCGCCGCGCATGGAGTCGGCACAAATGGAAAGCGGGCATGACCAGTACGATCATGCCCGCAGAATGAGGCGGCGAGCCTGACCCCCGGCACTTACAGGTAGTGGTTATGGCTGCTTCCTTCCGGACCTGACCAGATTCCCACGCTGCAATGCGGGGAGACCCGCCGTGCGCAAGGATAGCACGACCGCCAGCCCATCACACCCGCCGTTTTCAAAAGCGCACACCTATCGATTTGATCTGATCAATTGATTGGATCAATCGCACTCCCTTCCATACAGTCCTCTCATCTTCTTTTGACGGAATGCAGAGGGGTCAGAATTGGAAAAGTCCTATAAAAGTCGTGCAATCAACGTCGCAGAAGTTCTCCGATTCTTCACCGACGTATTTGCGCAGTTGCCGGCGCGACATTGACTCCATCGGGCGACGATACCCTTTGACGTCAAAGTCCGCCGTGGAGCAACACCTTCAAGACCCGTATCAGGAATAGGAAGTGACGCATATGACCGACACCATCCGCACCTTGTCCAGCGCCGCTGGCGCCCCCGTGGCCGACAATCAGAACAGCCTTACCGCCGGACCGCGCGGCCCCGTGTTGTTGCAGGACGTCTGGTTGCTCGAAAAGCTCGCCCATTTCGATCGCGAGCGCATTCCGGAGCGCGTGGTGCACGCCAAGGGCTCGGCCGCCTATGGCAGCTTCACGGTGACGCGCGACATCAGCGCATTCAGCAAGGCCAAGCTGTTTTCTACCATCGGCAAGAAGACCGATGTCTTTCTGCGCTTTTCAACGGTGGCGGGTGAGCGCGGTGCAGCCGATGCGGAACGCGATGTGCGTGGTTTCGCGCTGAAGTTCTACACCGAAGAAGGCAACTGGGATCTGGTGGGTAACAACACGCCGGTGTTCTTCATCCGTGACCCGCTCAAATTCCCGGACTTCATCCACACCCAGAAACGCGACCCCATGACCAACTTGCGCAATCCGACGGCGGCATGGGACTTCTGGTCGCTGCACCCGGAAAGCCTGCATCAGGTCACGATTCTGATGAGCGACCGTGGCATCCCGCGTAATTATCGCGAGATGCACGGCTTCGGCTCGCACACCTATTCGTTCATCAACGCGGCCGGCGAGCGCTTCTGGGTTAAGTTCCACTTCAAATCGCAACAGGGCATCAGCTATTTCACTGACGAAGAGGCAGGCAGGATGGTCGGCGACGATCGGGAATCGGCCCAGCGCGATCTGTTCGAGAACATTGCTCAGGGCAATTTCCCGCGCTGGACGGTCAAGGTGCAGGTCATGGCGGAAGCGGACGCCGCCCGCTATCGCATCAATCCATTTGACCTCACCAAGGTGTGGCCGCATGCGGACTATCCCTTGATTGAAGTCGGCGTCCTCGAATTGAACCGCAACCCGGACGATTACTTCACCGAGGTCGAGCAGTCGGCCTTCACACCCGCCAACGTGGTACCGGGCATCGGTTTCTCGCCGGACCGCATGCTGCAGGGCCGCCTGTTCTCGTACGGCGATACGCAACGTTATCGGCTGGGGGTGAATCACCACCAGATCCCGGTGAACGCGCCGCGCTGCCCGTTCCATTCGCCTCATCGCGATGGCGCCCTGCGCACCGCCGCCCAGGGCGCGGCGACGCCCAATTATCAGCCGAGCACGCTCCCCGGCGCGCTGGCCGATACGCCGAGCCTCAACGAACGCGCATTGGAACTGGCGGGCGCCGCCATGCATTACGACCACCGCGAAGACGGCGACTACTACAGCCAGCCGGGTGCGTTGTTCCGCCTGTTCGACGATGCGCAGCGCCAACGCCTGTTCGGCAACATTGCGCGCTCGATGGCGAGCGTGCCGCGTGACATCCAATTGCGCCAGATCGAGCATTTCGCACAAGCCGATGCGGCGTACGGCGCGGGTGTCGCCAAGGCCCTGGGACTGAATATCTTCTGAGCCACTGCGACAGGTGTGACACCAAGGCCGCGCGCCCCAACGCGCGGCCTTTTGTTGTGTGCCACATTTTTGAGCGTTGGTGGCGAAGGCGAATCCGATCAGGCGCTTAGCCACACCGTCCCTGACTTATCCACACACCCGTTCACAAGAAATGGGGATAAGCCATCCTTTGAAACATACGTAACTATAGTTACAAGTGATATTATTTCATCTGTAGCACACACCCTGCATACCTCACCGACAGCCATGTCATTTGAAGACCGCATCGATCGCTTCTGCGAGCGCTACCCGAGCGCACCCAAGCAGCCGATCACGGCGTCGCGCCTGATCTTTCGCGTCGCCACCCACCTCGACCGCCACATCGACGCCGCACTGGCCCCGTTCGGCATCGATCGCCGCCAGTACCTGCTGCTTGCCATGTTGGTGAGCGCACGCGACGTCAGCACCATCACGCCCTCGGAGCTGGGCACGACACTGGATGCCACACGCACCCAGATCACCCGCCTGCTCGACGCGCTCGAGGCCAAGTCGCTGGTACGACGTCTGCATACCCGCAAAGACCGCCGCAGCCTGGCCATCGAATTGACCACCACGGGCTCTTCGCTCATCGGCAAGGCCGCACCGGTGGTCCATGCGGCCTACCAGGAAGTCTGGCGGGGCCTCGACACGGCCCAACTGGGTAGCCTGATCGAACAACTCCGGCTGCTGGACAGGGCCGCGCCACAGGATTGACCATGCGGCGCCGTCTGTGGGCCCGGCTGCATTCCAGCAAGAAGCACTTGCTGATGGCCCTGCTTGCCCTCATGACAGGGGTCGAGTTCCTGGAAAACCTGATGTACGTGTTCAGCGCCACGCACATCATGGGCGGCATTGGCGCCTCGCCGCGCGAATTTGCGCTGACCCAGGCGGCATATGCCATCGGCAGCATGACGATGATCGTCAAGCAACAATGGCTGGCAGCGCGCTACGGCTATCGGCGCTACCTGACAGTGGCGCTGGCGATCTTCTCGGCCGGCACGCTGGCCTGTGCCCACAGCGAATCCCTGTCGATGCTGGTGGCATCCCGCTTCGTGCAGGGAGTGGGCGGGGGGGCCCTGTTCACCAGCAGCCGCATCCTCGTCAATCTGCTGTTCGCCGCACGCGAGCGCGGACAGGCGATCAGGTACTTCATGATCGGCGTGTTTGGCGCCTCGGCACTCGCCCCGGCCTTGGCGGGCGAGTTGATGGAACACGGCACCTGGCAGATGGTGTTCTATGGTGTCCTGCCTTTTTCGCTGTTGGCGATGCTGGGTGCGGCGACACTGCTGCCGGCCGCCGAGCCACGCGACGATGAAGCAGCCTGGGAGATCGCCCCCCTGCTGCTTTTCGCCGGCGCCATCGTCGTGCTGCAGGTATCCATCAGCGAATTGAGTTATGACATCTTCGCCTATCCCGCGCAGTTGTTCGGTCTTGGACTGCTGGGCTTCGGGCTGTTGTTCGCCTTCCTGTGGCACCAGTGGCATCACCCCACCCCCTTGCTGCGACTGCGCATGCTGCATGACCCGACCTACCTCACCGGCCTGGCCCTGTACTTTCTGTACTACACCCTGACCAACTTCGCCGGTTATCTCTTCCCGGTCTTCGCCGAACAGGCGCTGGGCGTTCCGTTGCGCGTGGCAGGGTGGCTCAATAGCTTTGCCGGGGCGGTCAGCCTCGGTGCCATCCTGGTCTATCTGAAGCTCGCCGCACGCTTTCCGCGCAAGCGACCGTTGATGGTCTGCGGGGCCCTCACCATGGTGTGCACGGCGCTGTGGTATTCCACCCTGCCACCCGACGCCACGCTGATGCACCTGGCGCTCGGTCTTATCCCCAAGGGCTTGTTCGGCGTGCTGCTGGTGATCCCCATCGCCGGCCTGACGTTTCGCGGCCTGGGGGACGACGGCTTTCCGCATGGCTACCAGAGCAAGAATCTGGTGCGCCAACTGGCGGTGTCGTCATCCAGCGCGGTGGCGGCCGTGCTGCTGCACAACCGGCAGTTTGCGGTGCACAGCCAACTGCTCAGCCACGTGCAGGCGGACAATCCCAGCCTGGCGTTGTGGATGTCGGACGCTCAGCGTGCCCTGATGGCGCAAGGTCTGGATGCAGGCGCAGCCATGCATGGCGCGATGGCGCAGTTGGCGCTGCTGGCCGACCGGCAGTCGCTGTTGATTGCCTGCGGCGACATGTATCGTTTGCTTGCCGCGCTGGCACTGGCCACCGCCATCGTGGTCTGGGTGCAGCGCAAATTGCCGTGATCAGTGCGCCTGGCCGGTCGGCTGCGCCAACCGGTCGGCGATGCGTACCAGATCCGGCAGGCTGTGCGCGCCCAGGGCGTCCATGATGCGGGCGCGATGCAGCTTGACCGTCCGCTCGGCAATGCCCATCTGCTGGGCTATTTCGCGATTGAGCTGGCCTGCCGCGACACGCTTGAGCAGGTCACGGTCACGCTGCGAGAGCGATTCGAAACGCACCCTGCATTGACGGTCCCGCGCACGCGTCTCGCGGGCCGCGCGATCGATGGCGAGGGCGCCTTCGACTGCCGCGATGAGATCCTCGGCGCGCACCGGCTTGGTCAGGAAATCGACCGCCCCACGCTTCATGGCAGCCACCGTCGTGGGGACATCCAAGTAGCCCGAAACGAAGATCACCGGCGGCGGATCGTTGCGACGCGCCAGGGCGGCCTGCAGTTCGAGTCCGCTGGGGCCGGGCATGTTCACATCGAGGATGAAGCAGCCCGGCCCATCCAGGCAGGCTTCCAACAGCACTTCGGCGACCGAGGCATAGGCGCGTACGTCGTATCCCGCCGCGCGCAGCATGCGGATCAGTGACACACGAAAAGCGTCGTCGTCATCCACCACATGGACAAGTGCGTGCATCAGGCAGCCTCCTTTTGGCAGACATGCTCCGCCGGCACGGTGAAGCGGGCTTCGACGCCCCCCTCGGGGCGATTGACGAGGCGGACGATGCCGCGGTGGCGCGCGGCGATAGTGCGCACGATGGCCAGCCCCAATCCGAGCCCGTCCGGCTTGGTGGTGTAGAACGATTCGAAAGCACGCGCCTGTGTTTCGGCCGTCATGCCATGTCCTTGGTCGAGCACGACGCAACTGACCCCGCCACGGTCCGCACAGGTCCGCACGACAACGTGGCGTGCTTCAGGCAACGCAGCCTGGCTGGCATCCAATGCGTTGAGCAGCAGATTGAGGATGGCCTGCTGCAGTTGCGTGCGATCCCCCGACACCGTCGGCAGATCGTCGCCCAGCGCGAGGCTCACGCGCACGCCACCGCGCCCCGCCGCCCCCCGCACGAGTGCCACACAGTGCGTGGCCACCTCGTTGATCACGAGCGTCTGCAGGGGGAGCTCCGCCTTGTGCAGCAAAGCGCGCAATTGCTGGATGACGGCCGTGGCCCGCATGTCGTCGGCACGGATGTCGGCCAGGATCTGCCGCAGTTCGTCCATCGGCGGAGCCGGCTTGTTGAGCAGCATCTCGGCGGCCTCGGCATTGCTCAGGATGGCGCCGAGCGGCTGGTTGATCTCATGCGCGATGGATGCGGTCAGTTCTCCGACGGTGATCAGGCGCAGCGCATGGGTCAGCTCCGCACGATGACGGGCCGCTTGTTCGAGCGCCGTGCTCAGGCGGCGATGCTGCACCACCATCAGGACCAGGGCCGCAATGGTGGTGAGCGCGAGCATCATGAAAACCGGAGCCGATTGCATGCTGACATCATCCTGTCGTCTGCACGGGGCGCACGCGTTCTAGCGCCTCAAGTGGAAACCGCCGGCCGGACGGTGGAACCCGCCCATGCCGCTCACCGGGCGCTCGATGCCCCGCGACGGCCGCTGCATCTGAGCGCCGTTGTGCTGGAAAGCCCCCGAGCGCGCCTCACCCAGGCTGCGGCTGGCCTGTTCGTGATTCAACTGCTGCACGCGTTCTTGCGACAGCCCGCCACCTTGCTCGCGGCGCTGCTCTATTTGCTGCTGCCCCTGTTGCACACGCTGCTGCGCCTGTTGCTGATCGACAGGCTGCCAGTGATCCGTGTTGGACGGATCGTAACGGTAGACCTGACCGTCCTTGGCGCCATAGACGTTGTTGCCGACGTGACCGACGGCGCCTTCGTCGGTACGCACGCCGCCCATGTTGACGGTGCCGTTTCGCGTGCTGACGGTACCGCGATTGATGGTGGCCTGATTGCCCGTGCCTTCGTTGCCCACCGTGACCCGTCCGCCCGAGGCGACCGTGCCGGTGCGCGCATTGACCGCAGTGCCGCGTCCGCCATAAGCATAGTTGCCGCTATAGACGTTCTCTACCGCCCCCTGGCGGCCGGCAACCAGCGTCCCGGTGTGCGAGTTGTAGGCGCTCCCGTAGCGGCCGGCAAACTGATTGCCGCTATAGGCATCGAACCCCGCCACGCCACGGCTGACCGATTGCACGTTGCCCCAGCGGTTGTAGATGTTGCCGGTGGTGCCGGCCCAGCCACCCGGGCCCCACGCCGTCACGCCGCCATAGGCGTTGTAGTAGGCACCGCCCCAATACGGCCCCCACCAGGGCGCGGGTGGATACCACCAGCCGACGCCGGCATAACCCCAGCCCCAGCCGAAACCGAACCCAAAAGCCCAGCCGCCCCATGGCGTCCAGGTGATGCTCACCCCCACGCCATAGGTGACGGGCGGCCCATACCAATAGCTGCCGATCCACGGCGAGTAGGCATAGCCGGTACCGTAGACGACGACACCGTCGGTGGTCACGACAGTGCCGTAATAGCCCGAGGTGTAGCCCACGACGACCACGGTGGGCGTGACGTCGTAGATCTTGACGTAGGTGACATAGTGCAGGGATGAACTGGCAGGGATCGAATAAATGACCGCCGGCACCGCCGCCGCCACCACCCACGGACCAGTGACCCGCGTGGCAACGAACCAGACGCCGTTGTGCACGGCATACCAACTGGACTCATCGACGCGGATGATGGGATCGGCGGCATTGAAGACGTATGACAATGGGGTGCCTTCGATGGCGCGCAATTGAGGCGCCCCATCGATCACCGCCGTGAAGCCCGTCTTTTGCCGATCGACCCGCGCCGTCTGCGGAATATCCGCTGCCACCACCGCTTCGCGTGCTTGCTGCGTGCCCGGCACGGACGCCTTGACGTTTTCTTTCGGGGAATCGTCGGGAATGCGCGCAAAGTCCTGCGGCAAGCTGACCGGCGGCACGTAGGTCCATGGGCCATCCAAGGTGGCTGCCTCGAACCAGCGCCCCGCCGCCAGCACGTAGCTCTTCTGGTTGCCCATGAACTTGAAGACGTTGGCGGTGGTATTGGTGACGTACAGCAGGTCGGTACCGGGGAGTTGCGCGTAGTTGGGGGCGCCGTCGGTGACGATGAGCTCGGTCGGCGTGGTCGCCACGAACACGTGTGGCGGCTTGTTGTTGGACAAGGACTTGAGCGAAGGCGTCTTGCCGCCTTCCTTGTCTGGTTGGCCGGCGAGGAGATCGACCTGCTTGCTGTCACGCGCAGCAGCTTCGGCCGTGCGGGCGCCTGCCGGAGCGCTGGCGGCGATCGTCCAGGGGCCGTCCAGCGCGGTGGCGGTCAGGTAGCCGTCGAGAAAATGCAGATAGTAGCGCTGCGCCTTGTCTCGCAGCAGCAGCACGCGGGTGTTGATCGCGCGTACCAGGGGGGTGCCCTGCACGTCCTGCCAATAAGGGGTGCCGTCGACGTAGACGAGCAGGGCCGGATCGCTTGAGAAGATGATGTTGGGTGGATCGTTCTTGACTGGCTGCGACTGCCCCTTGCGCTCAGCCTGTGTCAGCGCCACGGCGGCCTCGAGCCGATCAAGCGAAATCACGGCGGTGTTGCGCAGCAGGGCCGAGCGCGCCTGGGAGATGAACGTGGCCTCACGTTCCGGCGCCGAGGGGAAATGTGCCTCCAGGCGCTCGATGCGATCGAGCTTGACGGTGCGCGCGGCACGATCCACAAACACGGTCGACTGGAGTGACAGGACGCCGTAAGTGGGTTGCTTGTCGCCCTTGAAGGTGACCGCCATGGCGGCGTGCACTTGCAGGTGCGTGTCGCGCCATTCATCGACCTGAGGCTGGAACACCTGGATCTTGATGCCGTTGGCATCGACATTCCGTGGCCATCCGGTGGGCTCGGCAGCATGCGACAGCGGCGCCGATAGACCGCATATCAGCACAACGAACCACATAAGACGGCACAGCCACATCTCTGCGCGTACCTTCATCGCCAACCTCCGTTCGTTCACCCATCAGGATAGACTGGCGCATGACATTCGCAAGGCAGCCCTGCCCGATACGCCACAAAGAAAAACGGCAGCCTAAGCCGCCGTTAGTATTCAATGCGTCGGGGTGACGCGCACTGCGATCAATCAAGTCGAACGCTGCCGCCGTGCTTCAAATAAGCAGATGCCGGAAGCCACTGACACGTTCAAGCTTTCAACTGATCCATGCATGGGAATTTTCGCCAGCTCATCACAGGTTTCGCGCGTAAGGCGGCGCAGACCATCGCCCTCCGCACCCAGCACCCAGGCCACGGGCACTTTCTGGTCGACTTCGTAGAGGGATTTTTCTGCCTCGCCTGCGGCGCCCACGCACCACACGCCAGCTTCCTGCAATTGCCGCAGAGTGCGAGAAAGATTGGTCACGGTGATATAGGGAACAGTGTCCGCCGCCCCGCTCGCCACTTTGATGGCGGTCGCATTCAGGCCCACGGCACGGTCCTTGGGCGCGATCACAGCGTGCGCGCCAGCGGCGTCGGCCACGCGCAGACACGCCCCCAGATTGTGCGGATCCTGGACGCCGTCGAGCACCAGGAACAAGGCCGAATCGGTCAAGGTGTCGAGCAGATCGGGCAGCATTACCTCTTTGCGGCGCAACGCCACGCGCGCCACCACGCCCTGGTGCCGGTGCGTGCCGGCCATGCCGTCGAGGCGCGCGGCATCGACGGGCATCACACGCACGCCCGCCAGTTCGGCCTTGGCGAGCAGATCCTTGGCGCGCGCGTCATGACGCTGGGCGGCCACGTAGATTTCCTCTACCCCCTCCGGATCGTTGCGCAGGACCGCCGCGACGGCATGAAAGCCGTGAATGAATCGGGTTTCAGCCACGGCGCGGGCTCCTCTTGCTACGGGTCTTGTTTTCCATTGTCTGTTTTGGTTTGGCTGACTGAGCGCGCTTGGTCGGCGCGGCTTCGCCCTTGGTGCGCGCGGTGCGCGCAGCCTTCTGTGTCACGCGGGTAACCGCGTCCGACAGATCCGGCTGGTCGGGCAAGCCCGCCAGTGTACGCCAACTGACGACGCCATCGCTCTCTTCCTGCGCCTTGCCAGCCTTGCGCTCGGCGTCGCGTGCGGTCTTGCCGACACGGCGCGTGGCCGGCGCGGTGGCTTCAATGAGGCGGAAGTCGATTTTTCGCGTTTCAAGGTCGACGCGCACGATCTGCACATCGACGCGGTCGGACAGACGGAAGCGCTGACCGCCCCGCTCCCCGACCAGCTCATGGCGGGCCTCGTCGTAATGGAAGTAATCCCGTCCCAGATCGGAGATGTGCACCAGGCCTTCGACGAACAATTCGTCAAGCGTGACGAAAATCCCGAAAGGCACCACGGCGGTAATGCTTCCCGCATATTGTTCACCGACGTGATCCTGCATGTAGTAGCACTTGAGCCAGGATTCGACATCGCGACTGGCCTCGTCGGCGCGCCGCTCGGTCATCGAGCAGTGCATGCCTATGTCATCCCAGATGTTGCGTCGGGCGGCCTTCAGCGAATCCTTGTGCGCACGGCCAGCGCCAGCGGGTTCTTCGACCTTGCCCTTCTTGCGGCGGGTGTCTTCCAGCAACTGCACCGGCCCGGTCTGCGGCTGGTACTTGGTATGCTGGAGCACGGCCTTGATGGCGCGGTGCACGAGCAAGTCCGGATAACGTCGGATGGGTGAAGTGAAGTGGGTGTACGCCTCATAGGCGAGGCCGAAGTGGCCAACATTCTCGGGGCTGTACACCGCTTGCTGCAGCGAGCGCAACATCACCGTCTGAATGAGCGGAAAATCTGGCCGCGACTTGATGCGCTCAATGACGATCGCATAGTCGGCAGCCTTCGGCGAAGCACCTCCCGATAGACCCAATCCAAACTCCGCGAGAAAGCCCCGCAGCTTTTCGAGCTTTTCGGCGGTCGGCCCTTCGTGTACGCGGTACAGCGCCGGATGCTTGTTCTTCTGCAGGAAATCCGAAGCGCAGACGTTGGCCGCCAGCATGCATTCTTCGATCAGACGATGCGCATCGTTGCGCGTTTCGGGCACGATGCGTTCGATCTTGCCCTCGTCATTGAAGATCATGCGCGTTTCGATGGTTTCGAAATCAATGGCGCCACGCTTGGCGCGCGCTTTGAGCAGCACGCGGAACAGCGCATCCAGGTTCTCCAGTTGCGGCAACAGCGCCCCGACCTTTTCCTGCGCGTCGGGCTCTTTGTCGTACAGCGCGGCCGCCACCTGCGTATAGGTGAGGCGCGCATGCGAGAACATCACCGCCGGATAGAAGCGGTATTTCTTGATGGCACCGGTGGTGCTGATCTCCATGTCACACACCATGCACAGGCGGTCGACCTCGGGATTGAGCGAGCACAGTCCGTTGGAGAGCTTTTCCGGCAGCATCGGGATGACCCGACGCGGGAAGTACACCGAATTACCGCGCGCCAGGGCGTCGGCGTCCAGCGCAGAACCGGGCTCGACGTAATGGCTGACATCGGCGATCGCCACCAACAGCCGATAGCCCTTGCCGACGCGCTCGCAATAGACGGCGTCGTCAAAGTCCCTGGCGGTCTCGCCATCGATGGTCACCAGCGGCAAATGACGCACGTCCTCGCGCCCCGCCAGGTCTTTCTTGCGGACCGTGCTGGGCAACTTGCGCGCTTCGGCCTTGGTGGCCGGTGAAAACTCGAAAGGCAGATCGTGCTTGCGCAGGGCGATCTCGATCTCCATGCCCGGATCGGCGTAGCTGCCGATGCGTTCAACGATTTTGCCGATGGGCTGGGCGTTGGGGCCGGGCTGCTGCACCAGTTCGACCGTCACCACGTCGCCGGCTCTGGGGCGCGTGCGGCCGGTGCTCGGTGCCAGCAGGATGTCATGGTTGATGCGGCGGTTCTCCGGCGCCAGGTAGGTGACGCCCTGTTGTTCTATGATGCGCCCCACCACGCGCGAGTTGCCGCGTTCGAGCACTTCGACGATGCGCCCTTCGCGGCGACCGCGGTGATCGACGCCGGCCACGCGTACCAACACGCGGTCGCCGTGCATGACTTCACGCATGCTCTTGGGGCCGAGGAAAAGGTCTTCCGAGCCGTCGTCAGGCACCAGGAAGCCGAAGCCGTCCGGATGCCCTTCCACCCGACCACGAATGAGCGCGGCCTTGTCGGGAATGATGTAGTCGCCGCGCCGATTGCGCATGAGCTGCCCGTCGCGCTCCATGGCGCGCAGGCGGCGGACGAAGTGTTCGCGTTCTTCTTCGAGGATGTCGAGCGCGCCGAAGAGGCTGTCGACATCCATCGGATGCCCCGTCTCACCGAGGATCTGCTCGATGTACTCGCGGCTGGGCAGGGGGTTGTCGTACTTCTGGGACTCCCGCTCGTAAAAGGGGTCGGCTTTGCGAATACGCGAGGCTCGCAGTTTTTTTGTTTTAGCCATTGACTAAGTGATTCCTTAATATATAATGCGCGTCTCAGTTGCAGCGATGCAGCAGTGCCCAGGTGGCGAAATTGGTAGACGCGCTAGTTTCAGGTACTAGTGCCGCAAGGTGTGGAGGTTCGAGTCCTCTCCTGGGCACCAAGAATTCGCCGGAAAAGCCGACCGCAAGGTCGGCTTTTTTTATGCTTGTTTTCTTTCCGATCTGTTCCACTCGGCCTTGCGTCCGGCAAGGCACGCCGCCACGCTGCCCCGCGCAGACATCCTCACGCAAGACTGCAGCCTGACGCGCCGCATGGGCACGACAGCCCGCCATCAAGATACAACATGAAAGCTCGCCTGCGCAGCGCCCGCGAGAGAAACAACTCCGGCTCGTGACAGAAAACGGCCGGGCTGGCGCTGGAGATCGCCCGCCGGACCGGCGCCCATGCGCCGGCCTGACAAAAGCGAAGATCGAAGAAACGATCGATGAGTGGGTCGTCGAAATGCCGGTCTCGTCTTACTTGAACGGGTGACGCAGCACGATGGTCTCTTCACGATCGGGACCGGTCGAGATCATGTCCACCGGCGCTTCACACAGGGCTTCAATGCGCTTGAGATAGGCACGCGCATTGGCCGGCAGATCTTCGTAGTGCTTGATGCCGACGGTGCTTTCGGACCAGCCCGGCAGCGTTTCGAAGACCGGCTCGCAGGCGGCCACGCTTTCGGCGCCCACCGGCAGCAGATCGACGTCCTTGCCATCCACGCGATAACCCGTGCAGACCTTCAGTGCGTCAATGCCATCGAGCACGTCGAGCTTGGTGATGCACAGCCCCGTGACACCGTTGATCTGGATGGAACGGCGCAGCGCGGCGGCATCGAACCAGCCGCAACGGCGCACACGCCCGGTCACCGTGCCACGCTCCTGGCCGATGGTCGACAAGTGATGGCCGACCGTGCCTTCTTCTTCGATCGGCAGTTCGCTCGGGAACGGCCCTGCGCCAACACGCGTGGTATACGCCTTGGTGATGCCCAGCACGTAGTGCAACATGCCCGGACCGACACCGGCACCCGCCGCCGCCGCGCCCGCCACGCAATTGCTGGAGGTCACGTACGGATAGGTGCCGTGGTCGATGTCGAGCAAAGTGCCTTGCGCGCCTTCGAACAGCAGGTTCTGACCCGCCTTGTTGGCGGCATGCAAAGCGGCCGACACATCGGTCACCAACGGCAGGATGCGCGGCACGATGGCCTGCACTTCGGCCAGGGTCTTGGCGAAATCCACCGCCTCGGCATTGAGGTAACGCGTCAGCACGAAGTTATGGAAGTCGAGCAGACCGCGCAGCTTGTCCTCGAACTGCCCCATGTGGAACAGATCGAACACGCGCAGCGCACGACGCCCCACCTTGTCTTCGTAAGCCGGACCGATGCCCTTGCCGGTAGTGCCGATGGCGGCGCCACCACGCGCGATTTCACGGGCGATGTCCACCGCACTGTGGAACGGCAGGATCAGCGGGCAGGCTTCCGAGATCTTCAGACGCGAGCGCACTTCGATGCCGCCGGCTTCCAGCTTGTCGATTTCCGACAGCAGGTGGCTGGGCGAGAGCACCACGCCATTGCCGACGTAGCAGGCCACGCCGTCGCGCATGATGCCCGACGGAATCAGGTTGAGCGCGTATTTCTGCCCCTTGATGACCAGCGTATGCCCGGCATTGTGTCCGCCCTGGAAGCGCACTACGCCCTGCGCGTGATCGGTCAGCCAGTCGACGACCTTGCCCTTGCCCTCGTCGCCCCACTGGGTACCGACAACCACCACATTCTTCGCCATTGCGTCTTACTCTCCGTTACAGCGGCACGACGTGCCAAGCGCCGTCACGCACCATCAATCGCCGGTCGCAGCCGGCCTCCTGCCAGGCATTTTCATGACCCGGCAATTCAAGCATGACGATTTCGCCACGCGCACGCAGCGCCGCGATGATCTCGCCCAATTTCTGATCGTTGGTCAGGGGCGCCAAAATGGCCCCGCCCTGGGCGGCGTTCGCGATCAGCGAACCCAACGCGCGCAGATCCAGGCTGAAGCCGGTGGCCGCACGCGCGCGCCCGTAAGCACGCCCAACATTGTTATAGCGCCCGCCAAGGGCCACCGCTGCCGGCAGCACGCCGCAATATGCCGCGAACATCAGCCCGGTGTGGTAGTGGTAGCCACGCAGGTCTGCCAGGTCGAACGACAACGGCAGATCCGGCAGGCGGCGCGCCAGGTGCAACAGCTCTTCGAGGGCCACACGCACGCCCGGCACATCGGGTAATTCGCTCATGGCGCGCACCAGGATGTTGGCGTCGCCATACAGGTTGGGCAGCGCACGCAGCGCCGCGCGGGCCGGTTCGGCCAGTTGCGCGGTGAAGTCCTGCAGATCGGGCACATCCTTGGCCTGCAGGATCGTATACAGGGTTTCCTCACCCTGGCGATCCAGGCCAGCAAAGGCCGACAACGCGCGGAACAGGCCCATATGGCCCAGATCGACGCGGCTGGTACGCACACCGGCAAGCTCCAGCACGCGACCGAGCAGACGCAGGATCTCTTCGTCCGCCTCGATACCTTCGTGGCCGTACAGTTCCGCCCCGCTCTGGATCTGCTCGCGCGACGCGTTCATGCCGCGCGGCATGGTCTGCACCACGCTACCGCAGTAACACAGCCGGGTCACCCCCTGGCGGTTGAGCAAATGGGCGTCGATGCGCGTGACCTGCGGCGTGATGTCGGCACGCAGACCCAGCGCGCGCCCCGACAACTGATCGACCAGCGTAAAGGTGCTGTCGGCCATGTCGCCGCCAGCGCCCGAGGTGAGCGAGTTCAGATGCTCGACCATCGGCGGCACCACCAACTGGTAACCATGCACGCGATACTCGTCGAGTATCCGACGGCGCAGGGTTTCGAGCGCGGCCGCCTCGACGGGCAGCACGTCTTCAAAGTGTTCGGGCAGCGCCCAACGTGGCAAAGCCATGGCGAATTACTTGAGCAGAAACAGCAGCACGACACCGACGAGCATCGAGGTCAGGCCGACGAATCGGACCTGACCGTTTGCCATGCGGGTCAAGCGCTGAAAGGTTGCGCGCCACGCGGCGGGCGCGACAAAGGGGAAAATGCCTTCGAGCACGAGCATCAGCGCGAAGGCGGTCAACACGTACCGCAACATGTTACTTACTTGGCGTCGCGGGCGGCGCCACTCCCCTTGAAGTATCGGAAGAAATCGGCGCTCGGGTCAACGACCAGCACGTCATTCTTGTTGCGGAAGCTGGCCTTGTAGGCTTCCAGGCTGCGGTAGAAGCGATAGAACTCGGGGTTCCTGCCAAACGCTTCGGCGTAGATGGCCGCGGCCTTGGCGTCGCCCTCGCCCTGCACTTTCTGGGCATCGCGGTAAGCTTCAGCGACGATGACTTCACGCTGCTTGTCGGCATCAGCCTTGATCTTTTCGGCTTCGGCCGAGCCCGTCGCACGCAGTTCGTTGGCCACGCGCTTGCGTTCGGCTTCCATGCGGCGATAGACGGAATCGCTCACCTCAGTCGGCAGATCGACGCGCTTGACGCGCACATCGATGATCTGCATGCCGAAACGGCTGGTGTCGTCATCGGCGCGCTTGCGCATGCTTTCCATGATCTGGGCACGTTCGCCGGATACGACGTCATGCACGGTGCGGCGGCCGAATTCTTCACGCAGGCCTGACGTCACCGTCTGTTCAAGACGATTGCGCGCCTTGGCTTCTTCGCCACCGAAGGCACGGTAATACAGGCCCGGATCGGAAATACGCCACTTCACGAACAGGTCGACCAGCACGTTCTTCTTTTCGGACGTCTGGAACAGTTCGGGCTCGGCCGTATCCAGGGTCAGGATGCGGCGATCGAAATAGCGCACGTTCTGGATCAACGGCCACTTGAGCTTGATGCCGGGCTCGGTCACCACGCGCTTGATTTCACCCAGTTGGAATACCAGGGCATATTGGCGCTGGTCCACGGTAAAGACCGACATGGACAGCACCACCACAACGAACAGGACCAGGCCTGCGATCAACGGCAAACGATCACGCATGACGGTCTCCTCAGCGGCTGTCGCGCGAGCGCATGGCGTCGCGGCTGCGATAGTCGATGCCGGCGGCAGCAGCGGCCGGCGCGGGGTCAGGCGTGGCGGCGGCGGGCGCATGCTGCGTCGCATCGCCGGCAGCGGCCTGTTGACCGGTGCTCTGGATGATCTTGTCGAGCGGCAGGTACAGCAGATTGCCGCTGCCCTTGGCGTCGACCAGGATCTTGCTGGTGTTGCTGAAGACCTGCTGCATGGTGTCGAGATACATGCGGTTGCGCGTCACTTCAGGCGCCTTGGCGTATTCGGTCTGGACCTGGACGAACCGACTGGCATCACCCTGGGCGCGTGATACCACGCGGGCGGCGTAGCCGGCGGCTTCTTCGGTCAAGCGGGAGGCGGCGCCACGCGCTTTCGGAATGACGTCGTTGGCGTAGGCTTCGCCCTCATTCTTGAGGCGCTCGCGATCCTGACCGGCCTTGACGGCGTCGTTGAAGGCGTCCTGCACCTGTTCGGGTGGCTGCGCATTCTGCATCGTGACCTTGCTGATCTGGATGCCGGTCTGATAGCGATTGAGGATTTCCTGGATCAGCGTAGCCGAATTCTTGGCCACCGCTTCCCGCCCCTGGTACAGCACGAAATCCATCAGACTCTTGCCGACGATTTCGCGCATGGCCGTCTCGGCCGCCTGCTTGACCGCCTCTTCGGGATTGCGGTTGTTGAACAGGAAGGCTTCCGGATCGGCCACGGTGTATTGGACGGCGAACTGGATGTTGATGATGTTTTCATCATCGGTGAGCATCAGCGCTTCGCGCAGATCCTTGGCGCGCTCGGAGCCGCGATAGCCGACTTCGACCGTGCGCACCTGGCTGACGTTGACCAGTTCGTGGGTTTCCAGCGGATACGGCAGGCGCCAGTTCAGGCCTTCGCCGGCGACTTCCTTGAATTTGCCGAAACGCAGGACGATGGCGCGTTCGGAAGCATCGACCGTGTAGAAGCCGCTAGCCAGCCAGAGGACGACGAGCACCGCCACGATGAGGCCGATGCCGCCACCGAATTGGCGCGCGCTGTTGCCGCTTTCCGGCGGCTGCCCGCCGTTGTCATTGCCACCACGCCCCTTGCGATTGAAGGCGCCGGCCAGACGGCGGTTGAGGTCGCGCCAGATTTCCTCGAGGTCGGGCGGGTTCTGGTCGCCACCGCGACGGTCATCCCCCTGGTTCTTGTTGCCCCAGCGTGGATCGTTCAGTGACATGAGAAGTCCAGTGATCACGTTGATATCAAGCCTGTTTGATCGTCTTTAGGAGGAAGATCGGGCGGAATGAACAGATGCGTCGCCAAGGCTGAGCGCAGGAGGTCGAGCCCCGCCCCAGTCCGGGCGCTGACCAAAACGCGGCCGATATTACCATAGGCGTCATGCTCGACGCCCGGCTGCCCATGCGTCGCATCAATCTTGTTCCAGACCACGATCTGCGGAACATCGCCGGCGCCAATTTCCTTCAGCACCTCATTGACCACGTCGATCTGCGTTTCGCGGTCGGCCGATGAAGCATCGACGACGTGGAGCAACAGGTCGGCCCGGGCCGTTTCCTCTAGCGTCGCATGAAATGCCGCTACGACCGAGTGAGGCAGATCACGAATGAACCCCACGGTGTCCGATAATACGATGTTGGCATTGGCCTCTCGTAGATAGACGCGGCGCGAGGTGGTATCCAGGGTCGCGAACAACTGGTCGGCGGCATACGTGCCCGCTTTGGTCAGCGCATTGAAGAGCGTCGACTTACCGGCATTGGTATAACCGACCAGTGAGACCGTCGGCACGGCGGTGCGTTCCCGTTGACGGCGTCGAACGCCACGTTGGCGCTCGAGCTTGGACAGGCGCTCCTTGAGCAGCTTGACGCGCGCACCGAGCAGACGGCGGTCGGTTTCGAGCTGCGTCTCACCCGGCCCGCGCAGACCGATACCGCCCTTCTGCCGCTCCAGGTGGGTCCAGCCGCGCACCAGGCGCGTAGCCATGTGCTCAAGCTGAGCCAGTTCAACCTGCAGCTTGCCTTCGTGGCTCTTGGCACGTAGCGCGAAAATATCGAGGATCAGCGAATTGCGGTCGACCACCCGGCGCTGCATTGCGCGTTCAAGATTGCGCTGCTGGGCGGGACTCAGTTCGTGATTGAAGATGACCAGGTCGGCCTCGAGGCTCGCCACCAGCGTGGCGATCTCGTCGGCCTTGCCCTTGCCGACGAACAAGGCCGGATCGGGGCGCTGCCGTTTGGCCTGCACGACCGCCAGGGTTTCGGCGCCCGCCGACCCTGCCAGCAGTTCGAGCTCGGCCAAGCGCTCTGCGATCCCCCCGTCCCCAAAATCCAGTTGAACGAGTACTGCGCGATTGCCTGCAGCAGGGCGCTCAAACATGGGTCGAAACGGGGGAAAGTGGGCGCGCGGCCCACTTGGCGCAGGACAACAGAAGGTTACTCTTTCGCTGCGTCGCCAGCGTTTTCGTGCGGGATGGACACGGCGCGAGCCGGCACGACGGTCGAAATGGCGTGCTTGTACACCATCTGGGTAACGGTGTTCTTGAGCAGCACGACGTACTGGTCGAACGACTCAATGTGCCCTTGGAGCTTGATGCCGTTGACGAGGTAGATCGACACCGGAACATGTTCCCGGCGCAGGATGTTCAAAAACGGATCTTGCAGCAGTTGGCCTTTATTGCTCATGGGTGGCCCTCGGTATTGTTATGAATGTATGTTATCGCGCTAGGGGCAAATACTGCCAGTTTACTTATAGCCCCGCGCCCAATTGTTGATTTTCCCCGGAATTGCCGGCGGCCAAGGGCTCAATCATCGCTCGCAAACGGATTCTTGGTGCTCTTGAATTGAATCCGCAGCGGCGTGCCCTGCAATTTGAACGCCTCGACGAACGAATGTTCCAGATAGCGCTGGTACGAGGTCGGGACATGTTCCAGGGCATTGCCGTGAATCACAACGACAGGGGGATTCTGACCGCCTTGGTGAGCATAACGCAACTTCGGCCGGAATATGCCATGGCGGGGTGGAACTTGCTTGGCAACTGCCAATTGCAAGACCCGCGTCAAACGCGGCGTCGACAACTTGGCCATGGCTGCCGCATAGGCGCCATCAACCGACTTGAGGAGCGGGCCGATACCGGTGATTTTGAGCGCCGAAATATAGTGAAAACGGGCAAATGACAGGAATTGCAATTTGCGTGCGATATCGGCCTTGATGCGCTCGCGGCGATAGTCGTCGACGTCGTCCCATTTATTGACGGCCACCACGAGAGCGCGACCGGTTTCCAGCACGAATCCGCCGATATGGGCATCCTGATCGGAAATATCCTGGCTGGCGTCGAGAACCAGCACGACGACATTGGCCTCTTCGACAGCTTGCAGCGTCTTGATGACCGAGAATTTCTCGATGGCCTCGAATACCTTGCCCTTGCGGCGCAAACCGGCCGTGTCGATCAGCGTGTACTGGCGCCCAGCCCGTTCGAACGGCACGGCAATGGCGTCACGCGTCGTTCCCGGCATATCGAAGGCGATCAACCGGTCTTCACCGAGCAGCGCATTGATGAGCGTAGACTTGCCCACGTTGGGACGCCCCACGATGGCCACGCGCGGGCCGTGCGAAGCGTCGGCTTCTTCCTGTTCCTGCGGGAAGCCGCCCAGTACCAGGTCCATCAGCGGCTTGACGCCTTCGCCATGGGCCGCCGAAATCACCAGCGGCTCGCCAAAACCAAGCTCATGAAATTCAGCCGCCACCAGCGGGCGGTTCATGCCTTCGGCCTTGTTGACCACCAGATAGAGCGGCCGGCCACTGCGCCGCAGACGATCGGCGATCTGTTTGTCGTGCGGGGTCAGGCCGGCACGGCCGTCCACGATGAACAGCAGGGCGTCGCCTTCGGCGATGGCGGCTTCGGCCTGACGGGCCATTTCCGCCACGATGCCTTCCTTGGCGGTCGGCTCGAAACCACCGGTATCCACCAGCAGGTATGGTCTGTCACCCACGCGCCCGACACCATAGTGACGGTCGCGGGTCAGCCCCGGCATATCGGCCACCAGCGCATCACGCGTACGTGTGAGCCGGTTGAAAAGGGTCGACTTGCCTACGTTGGGACGGCCGACGAGAACGAGCGTGGGTCTCACAAATAAATACCTGGATTCAGCGCACGGAAAGCATATAAATATCACCGTCGCGCGATTGTGCGATCACGCTGTCGGCGTATGTGACGAGAGGGGCCGAGATACCATCACTGTCCACCTGCAGACGGCCGACAAACTGGCCGTCGGTGCGGTCGAGCACATGGACCCAGCCTTGTTCGTCGGCTACGACGACGTACTGGTTACCCACGGCCAGCGGCTGCCCCACACCGCGGTAGAGCAGTTTGTCCTGCTTCCAGGACGAGGCCCCGGTGCGCAGATCGAGCGCATACACTGCACCCGCCTCATCCGACACATAAACGAATTTGTCATCGGCGCTGACGCCGGAAGCGGACGGAATGTCGCGCGTCCATTGCACCACGCCGGACTTGCCATCGACACAGCCGACACGGCCCTGGAACGAGGCAACGCAGACCGACGAGCCGGCCTGCACCGGATAACCGATCACGTCGGCCATCCGTTCGAGTTCATTGGAGCCCTTGGGCAGCGTGACGGAGGCTTCCCAGCGCGGATAGCCCGATGCCGTCGTCAGGGCCACCAGCTTGCCACCGGGGAAGCCGGTGAGAATGGTGTCATCGACCCGCAGCGAGCCCGTATAGGTGCGCAGCGACAGCGGCGCCTGGGCGCGCTGGTACACCCAGCGACGCTTGCCATCCTTGAGATCGAAGGCCAGCAATTGGTTGTCGCCCACCCGCACGATGGCCAGTCCGTCGGCGACCAGGGGCGAAGAGGTCAGTTCCCCCGCCAGGGGCGTGCGCCACAGCACCGCACCCTTGTCGGCATCAAAAGCCAGCAGTTCGCCCGTGGCGCTGCCGGCGATGATCACCTTGCCGTCGGTACCGACACCCGACACCAGCTTGGCCGGCGCCCGCACTTGCCAGCTTTCACGGCCGTTATCGATGCGCACCACGTCGCCATTCTGGGCGGCGGCGAACACCGAGGTACCGGCCACGGCAGGCCGCAGCAAGGTTTCGCTGACATTGCCGACGCTGCTGCGCCACACGACGCGAACCTCGGTACGTGCCTGGATGGCCGTCAGCGGCGTGGGCTTGGGCCCCTTGTCGGACGACCACAGGAAGCACCCCGCGAGGAGCGGCGACAGCGCGGCGGCCAGCGCCACATTACGCACAGCGCGGCGCATCATGCACCTCCCAGCGCGTCGAGCTTGTTCTGAACGAGTTGCTTGAGCGGTGCCACGTCGGTGCCCTTGCTCATGGCGTCAATGGCGCTCTTGTAAGCCTTGCGGGCTTCTTCGATGGCGCCTTGCGCAAAGTAGATGTCACCACGCAGATCGAGGAAACGACCTTCGAAAGAGGGCTCGGCG
>JASGFB010000073.1:0-24898 GCA_047605765.1 Rhodocyclaceae bacterium | reverse complement strand
ACCCGGCCAACGCACGCCAGCAAAAACAAACACCCAAGAACAACAACGATCCAAGGCAGCAAGAGCAACAAAGCCAAGAACAACGCAGACCCAAAGCAGCGAAAAAGGGCCCGGCGCCCAAGCCCATCACCCCACCACCAAATATCCCAACACCATATCAATCATATGCTGCAAACGCTCCACCCGCGCCCGTGACGTATCCAGCGGCCGCCCGAACACCGCACTCAGCGTGAAATTGTTCGACAGATAAAAGTAGCTCAACGCAGCGATCGAAATGTACAACTGCAACGGATCCACACCGCCCCGAAAAACCCCCTCATTGCGCCCCCGCACAAGGATCTCCTGCAACGTATCGATCACCTTCGAATTAAGCGAATGAAGGTGGCTGGAGCGCTTCAAGTGCGTGCCACGGTACAGGTTCTCGGTGTTCAGAATGCTCAGGAACTCCGGATGCTCGATGTAGTAATTCCACGTAAATGTCATCAAGGCCTTGATCGCCTCGATAGGCGCCATCTCGAGCAGCTTCAGTTCGCGCTCGGCCTCGCGGATCGAACGGTAGGTGTCCTCCATCACCGCCAGGAAAAGCGCCTCCTTGCTCTCGAAGTAGTAGTACAGCATGCGCTTGTTGGAACCGGCGCGCTCCGCAATGGCATCGACGCGGGCGCCATCGAAACCCCGTTCGGCGAATTCATCACGCGCCGCTGCCAGGATCTGCGCACGCGTACGGTCGCGGTTGCGGGTGACGGGCTCAGGCTGGGATTCACTCATGGATCGATATGCTCAATTAACCAAATGGTAACAATGCGATTATAGCGAGCCGGTGACATCGTGAGGCATTGGCGTTGATCCAATTGCCCGTTGATGCGGGTCATTCTTGCCATGCAGGGCATCGGCCCACAATGCGCCATTACGCCCTTGATGGCGCATCCAGGAGAAAGCCGATGTTTCCCGAATACCGCGAACTGATCAGTAAGCTGAAGAACTCCGACGAACACTTCAAACGCCTCTTCGCCCGTCACAACGAACTGGACCATCGCATCATCAACATCGAAGCGCGTATCGAAAACGCCTCCGACGAAATCCTCAACGCGCTCAAGCGCGAGAAACTGCACATCAAGGATCAGCTCTACGTGGTTCTGCGCCGCGCCGCCGGCCAGGCCTGATTGCGCCATCGCCGCTTCGCCTGCAACGGGCGGAGCGGGGCGCTGCCCGTCGTCCGTCCCGAGGCTGTCTTTTACGCCTTATCCCCTGTGCGCGAATGCTTGAAGAAAAGCGTGTGAATTCGCGTCACAACGCATCAGAAAAATGTCTCCAAACCAGCGGTATATGTTTCGCAGAGGCCTGATTTAACGGTGTTTTGTCACACCGCGTAGCGAGACATTTGTTTGCCCGGAAAGCCCTGAATCGCCGCCGCCGGCCGCCGATGAAGCTGCCAGAAGGCAGGCTGTGACGGGCGTTGCAAAGCACCTTTCGCCCCCCACGTCCCGCCGTCTTTGCTTACCCGACCATGCATATGGCATGGCGGACTCAACGCTTAATGACAAAAAGGGATAACGGGCATGAAGGCAATCAAGTTTCTCGTCGCGGCGCTTGCGCTCCTCTCGCTGTGCCGTGCCAGCTATGCATTCGATCTGGGCAACGAACCGCTGGATACGGCCGTGCTGACCGGCTTCTATTCGCACCACTTCACCAACAACGAAAAGAAGTGGGCTGCGCCGCGTTCGGGCTTCCGTGAGCAGAACTATGGCGTGGGCCTGCGCTTTGGCGGCGGCTTTGCAGTGGGCTACTACCGCAACAGCCTCGACAACGATTCGATCTTTGCCGCCTATGAATGGCAATGGAAGCTGTTCGGCAGCGATTATTTCCGCATCGGCCTGATTGCCGGCGGGGTGTCTGGCTACAAGGAACCGGTTGCGCCGTTGGTGGTACCCGAACTGATCGTCAAGCTCGACCACTGGGAACTGGCGGGCCTGCTGGTGCCCTCGCTGCCGAAGAAGACGCCCTTCGTGGCGGCCGCGCAGTTGCGTTACAACTTCTGATCCATAAAGAGGGCTGATTGATCCGACCACTCCTGGTGGTAGGGCGTTGAGGCCCCGACAGAGAGAAAGAGCCGCAGTGATGCGGCTCTTTTTTTGTCTACGCGGCTTGGAGATACGCGTTTTGGTTAATTTGCGCCGCGATTTTTGCGTTTTTGAAGATTTAAACAACGCACCTTCGGGCAGCTTCTTTGGCTGTCTGTTACCGCGTACTCGAAATCTTTAGCGCAATCTTTGTGAAAGATCATATCCGGGCTGTTTCCGGCTAACGATACGCACTGTCTCGCATGACGGCCGATCAGCACATGCGGGTAATCACTCATCACCGTCGCCAAACCCCGTCGTAGCGCGTCACGTTAGGTATCGTCATGACAATTGCATATGTGCGTTTGAAATATGCGATACGTCATGCCACTTTCAATTCTGCGGGCGCGGAGGGCATTGCCTCTAAGGGCATATCCTGTTTTGGCAGATTCGCTCGATACCATGAATTCGAACGAGCCAATCGGCCGTGACGGATTCAATCCTGTCTCCTGTCACGACGGCTCTTGCAAGTGGGCGTCCCTGGCCGAGAGGGCGCTACGTTGGAGACAAAAGTGAGACGCCTTCTAGTCATCTTTGTCGCGCTCTTGGGCTTTGGGATGGGACAAGCCTTTGCGCAGGCCGACGTCGCCGTCAGCCTGGAAGTCGTGGCGATCCATGTTCAGGCCGATGGCACCGAACGTGTAGCGCCCGCCGCCCAGGCACGACCCGACGATATCCTCGAATATCGCGCGACCTATCGCAACCGTGGCACGACCACTGCCCGCCAGGTGCAGGCCACCCTGCCGGTGCCGGCGGGGCAGGTCAGCTACGTCATGAATGCGGCTCAGCCGCGTCAGGTGCGCGCCAGTGTCGATGGCCGCGTCTATGATGCGCCGCCGCTCAAGCGCACCGTGGTGGGGGCCGACGGACGCCGCAAGGAAGAATCCGTCCCCCTGTCCGAATACCGATCACTGCGATGGGATCTGGGCGATATCGCGCCCGGGGCCAGCAAGGTGGTCTCCGCACGCGTCCGTGTGAATCCTCTCTCCACCTCCGGAGGCTGACATCATGTTCTCCAGTATTCCGGGCGTCTTTTTGACGCCCGCCCGCGTAGCCTGTCTCCTGGTTATGCTAATGGCATGTTTCATGCTGGGGGTCGCACACGCGGCGCCCCCGGCGGGAACAAGCATTGGCAACCAGGCTTCAGCCACATATTCGGACGCCTCGCAGGTCGTGCATACGGTGACCAGCAATAGCGTGGTGACCATCGTCCAACAGGTCGCGACGCTGACCTTGACCGCCAATGGCGCCAAGCAAGTGGCGCTGGGTGGGCAGGTGAGCTACCCGCATACCCTGACCAACACCGGCAACGGCACGGATACCTTCGCGCTGACCACCGGCAACACCGGCGCCTTCAGCTTTGCTTCGACGCTGATCTATGCCGACGCCAACGGTGACGGTGTGCCCGACAACGCGGTGCCCATCACCAGTACGGGTGCCCTGGCTGCCGGTGCGAGCTTCAACTTCGTGGTGGTCGGCGTGCTGCCGGCGGCCGCGGTCGCGGGCAATACCAACACCTTGACGGTGACCGCCACCAGCGGCTTCAACAACACGGTGACGATGTCCAACACCGATGTCACCACTGTGTCGGGCAATGCGGTGGTCAACGTGACCAAGGCCATCGACGTGGCGACGGGCGCAGCGGGCAGCGGCCCGCGTACCTTCACCCTGACCTATACCAACACCGGTACGGGCGCGGCGACCAACCTCGTGTTGGCCGACGTGATCCCGACAGGTATGACGTATGTGGCCAACAGCGCGCGCTGGAGTGGTGCGGGGGCGACGGTGCTGACCGATGCCAATGCGTCGGACAACCAGAGCGGTGTCACCTACGACTACAACGTGACCCTGTCCGGTCGCGTGACGGCGGTGGTTGCCAGCGTGCCGGCCGGCGCGTCGGGCACCCTGACGTTCCAGGTCAACATCAACGCGGGTCTGGCTCCCGGTGCCAACGCGGCGACGCGCAACATCGCGACCTTTGCCTACAACGATGGCGCCACCACGCTGTCGGCAGCCAACACCAACGCCGTGCAGTTCGTCGTGACGCAAACGGCGGCGGTGTCGATGGTGGGTGCCACGGTGCCCAGCGCTACGCAGGGCAGCACCGTGTCGTTCCCGAACGTCATCACCAACAATGGCAACGGCATCGATACCTTCGACGTGACCATCGGCACCAGCAGCTTCCCGGCCGGCACCAGCTTCGCGCTGTTCCGCGCCGACGGTGTCACGCCGCTGCTCGACAGCTCCGGCAACGGTACGCCGGATACGGGGCCGGTCGCCGCTGGCGCCAACGTCACCGTGGTGTTGAAGGCCTTCCTGCCGGCCAATGCCTCGGGCGCGGGTCCCTTCACGGTTCAGAAGACGGCGGTCTCGGTTACTGATCCGACCAAGACCTCGACGGTGACCGACACCCTTACGGCGGTGGTGATCAACACGGTCGACCTGACCAACAACTCGGCCGGTGCAGGTGCGCCGGGCGTGGGCGTGGGTCCGGAAGCGACCGCCGTGGTCACCAATACCGTGCAGCCGGGTTCCGTTACGCGCTTCACGTTGTACGTGGCCAACAGCAGCTCGGCGGGTGATTCGTTCGACCTGCAGGCGAGCACCGACAGCACCTTCGGTACGCAGGCTTTGCCGGCGGGCTGGACGGTGACGTTCAGGAACGCCGCAGGCGCCACCATCACCAACACGGGCATGGTCGGTTCCGGCCAGAACGTGCCGGTGTATGCCGATGTGACGGTGCCGGCCGGTGCCACCGCTGCGCTGACCGATCTGTACTTCCGTGCGGCATCGCCCACCAGTGGCGCCGCCGACCGTGTGCACGATGCGGTGCAAGTGCAGACCGTGCGCTCGCTGACGATCCAGCCGAACAACAGCGGCCAGATCTACCCGGGTGGCTCGGTGGTGTATCGCCACACCATCACCAACACGGGCAGCGTGCTCGAAGGGGACGGCGCCATCAGCCAGGTCGCCCTGGCGCTGGCCAATACCTCCGCCGGTTTCACCGCCAGCGTGTATTGGGACCAGAACAACAACGGCGTGCTCGACGCGACCGATCCGGTGGTGACCAACCTGGCGCAACTGACGGGCGGCACCAACGGCGCCAGCACGGCGGCCGGTCTGTCGCCGGGCGAAGTGGCGACGGTGTTCGTCAAGGTGTTCGCGCCGTCCGGCGCGCCGGTCGGTGTGGTGAACACCTCCACACTGACGGCGACCACCAGCGGCGTCGTCAATACGGTGGCGGCCCCGGGTGCGGTGTCGGCAACCGACAGTTCCACCGTGGTGCCCGGCCAGGTCCGTCTGGACAAGGCTCAGGCGCTCGACGCGAACTGCGACGGTGTGGCTGATACCGGCTACGTGGTGACCAACATTGGCGCCGGCGCCATCCCGGGCGCGTGCATCCGCTACCAGATCACGGCCACCAACGCCGGTGTGTCCGATGTGAGCGCGGTGGTGGTGAGCGACGCCACGCCTGCCAACACCACGTATCACGCGACGGTGGGGGCGGCGGTCGGTCAAGGCACGGTTACGACCCCCACGGCCGGTACGGCCGGCACGGTGCAGGCGTCCATCGGGACGCTGACGCCGGGCCAGTCGGTTGTGCTGACTTTCGGTGTGCGTATCACCCCCTGATTCCCGAATAGGCCCAAGCCCCGGCGCTGCGCGAGCGGCACCGGGGCCCGCCGGAACCAGACAATGAACTTCGCGCGTTTTCTGATCACTGTTGTTTGTCTGCTCGCGCTGAGCCTGGTCGCTACGGCGGCCCAGGCCATAGCGCCGGTGGCCGGCACACAGATCGAAAACCGCGCAGCGCTTTTCCATGCCACGGCCAGTGGCGCGGGCCAGGTCGGCCCGGTCCAATCCAACTCGGTGTTCAGTGTCGTGCAGGCCAGTGAAGGCGTCAGCCTGTCGGCCGCGCAGGACGTGGCCGTCACCAGCGGCGCGGCTGCGGTGGTCAGCCATCGCGTGGTCAACACCGGCAATGTAGCGACAACGTTTGTCCTCGTCGTGGCCAACCAAGGCGGCGACGATATCGATCTTTCTTCGTTGCGCGTCGTGCGCGACCTCAACGGCAACGGCACCATCGACGCGGGCGAACCCACGGTGGATGTCATCTCTCTGGCCGCCAACGAGACGGCCGATCTGATCATCGAAGGCATCGTGCCGACGGCCAGCGCCGGCGCACGTGCCCGTGTGCTGCTGCGGGTGACGAGCAGCGGCGCCAATGCGCAAGTCATCGACACCCTGACGGTGGGCCAACCGGTGGCGCTGCAGATCACCCAAAGCGCTTCGACCCTCAATCCGGTTGCCGGCCAGCGCGTCACGCTGCGCGTGCGCCTGGCCAATGTCGGCGGCAGCGCCGCGGGCGTGACGAGTTTCAGCGTCAATGGCGTGATGCAACAGGCGGTGCTGTTAGTGCTGCCGATCTCCGACGACACCACCGTCGATAGCGCCGGTGGCGCCGATAGCGTGCTCTATCACATCCACGGCGCATCCTCGATGGTGTTCGTTTCGCAGATGCCGGCGGATCGTACGTTGATCGATGGCGTGGTGTTCGTCTTCCACGACCTCACCGCGGGCGAGATCGCCGACGTGTGGGCCACCGCTGTCATCCGCAATAATGTCGTCGGCATGCTCAGCAGCACGGCCTGGGCCTTCTACCAGGATCCGATGACGGGCATGTCGCAGATGGCCTCCAATGAGGTCGAACTGGAAGTGGCGGGCCTGCCGGCGCAGGTGACGTATTACAACGATGCCGGCTACACGCAGCCGGCGCAGAGCGTGGCGGTCGGCGGCACGCTGATGGTGCAGGTGGCGATGAACGCCTGCAACGTCAATCCAGCCATGGCCGAGACCATTCCGGTGACCATCCGCGGCCTGCAGAGCCGCGACGTGGAAACCGTCCAGGCCGTTGAAACCGGCCCGGACACCGGCATCTTCGAGATTTCCGGCCTGCCCACCATCAACCTGCTGCAACGCGCTGTGACCAATGCCGATGGCATGCTGGAGATTTCGCGCGGCGAGCAGATCAGTGCCGAGGCGGTCGATTGCGGCGGTGACCACATGGTGTGGGCCCAGATCGACGCCGACCGTACGGCGCGTGTCTTCGACAGCCAGACCGGCAAGCCGGTGGCCGGTGCCACGGTGCAACTGGTCGGCTATTCGGCTTCGTTCAGTGGCGGTGCCAGCATCCAGAGCGCCAACGACGCCATCGCGCCCAGCGCGGTGACCGGCGACGACGGCCAGTTTTCGTTCCCCTACATGGGCGCGGGAACGTATCGCATCACCGTGACGCCTCCGGCTGATTATGTGTACCCCAGCAAGGTAGCGCCGGCGCAATTGAAGGGCGCCTATCTGGTCGATGCCAACAGCTCGTACGGATTGCAATTCACCCTCACCAGCGCCACCAGCGCGGTGGCGGTGGATATCCCGGTCGACCCCCTGGCCGACAATGCGCTGCAGGTCGAGCACGAAGCGCGCCGCACCACGGCCGAGTTGGGTGATTTCGTCGATTTTTCGATCACCGTGCGCAACATCAGCGGTTCGCGCCTGCCCGATGTGTGGGCCATGCTCGATATGCCGCGCGGTTTTGTCTATCAGGTCGGCAGCCTGCGCATCGATGGCCTGGGCGTGGCCGACCCCGAAGGGCGCGGCCCCAGCCTGCGCTTTGGCGTGGGTTCGATGGACGTCGGCGCTGTCGTCAAGCTGACCTATCGCACGCGCGTCGGTCCGGGCGTTCAACTCGGTCGCGTGACCAGCCGCGCCTATGCCCGCAACAGCGAGCCGGTGCGCCAGAGCAGCACGGCGCTGGCCGCCGTCACCATCGAAGGCGGTGTGTTCGACACCAAGGGTTTCGTGCTTGGCCGCGTGTTCGCCGACTGTAATGCCAACGGGCTGCAGGACGACGGCGAACCGGGCATCCCCGGCGTGCGCATCTGGATGGAAGACGGCACCTGGGCGATGACGGACGGGCAGGGCAAGTACAGCCTGTATGGCATTTCCGCCCGCACCCACGTGCTCAAGCTCGACGGCATGACCCTGCCGGCGGGCACGCAGGGGCTGGCTACGTCGCAGCGCCATGGCGGCGATGGCAACAGCCGCTTCGTCGATATGAAGAACGGCGAACTGGACCGTGCCGATTTTCCCCTCAGCGGGTGCGGCCCGGCCTTGACGACCGAAATCGCTCGCCGCGTGCAGGCGCAGGTGCAATATGCCGCTGCCATCGAAGGCGGTGATCTGTCGGCGCTGACCCTGGATGCCGCTGCCGTGGCCCAGACCGCGCAGGCAGCCGGTACGGTGCGTGGCGGTGCCAATACCGTGACGGCGCCGAACGCCAACCCGAACGCCGTGCAAGGCGCCCCGGCCGCCAAGGGCGCGGCAGCCCCGCAAACGGGTGACTGGCTGACCGCGCAGGACGCGAGCTTCGACATCGTCGGTCTGGCCGACGGTGCCACCCTCAACGGTCTGGCGCAGAACCTGCGCATCAAGGGCCCGAGCGGTTCGGCCTACATCCTGTACGTGAATGACCAGATCGTGGCCGGCGATCGCCTCGGTGCGCAGATGATCGATCAGGCGCGCGGGGTGCAAGGCATGGAATACGTGGGCGTGCCGTTCCGCGCCGGCCGCAACATCATTCGCGTGGTGCGTATGGATGGCACCGGCGCACAGGCTGGCGAAATCACCCGCCAGGTGTTCGGCCCGGGCAAGCTGGCGCGCGTCGTGCTCGCCACCGAGCCGGACCTGGACCACCCGGAGCTGATGCGCGTGGGCGTGTCGTTGCTCGACGAAGAAGGGCGCTCGATGGGCCTGCGCACGGTCGTCACGCTCGAATCGAACGGCGGCCAATGGCTGGCGCAGGATCTCGACATGGTCGAAGCCGGCACGCAGGTGGCGGTGGAAGGCGGCCGCGGCACCTTCGTGCTGCGCATGCCGGATGCCGGCGGCGATGTGCGCGTGCGTGTCGGCGTGGGCAACCTGCAGGACGAACGCACCGTCAATGCCGCCTCGCCGCTGCGCGACATGATCGCCACCGGCCTGGTCGAAGGCATGCTGAATCTGCGCAACCTGGGCGCCGGCGCCATCACCGGTGCCGATCGCCGTGACGGCTTCGAGGACGAGATCACCCACTTCGCCTGGGGCAGCAGCGACGGCAAGCGCGAAGCGGCGGCCCGCGCGGCGCTGTTCCTCAAGGGCAAGGTGCGCGGCGACTACCTGCTGACGCTGGGCTATGACTCCGACAAGGACACCCAGGCACGCCTGTTCCGCGACATCCAGCCAGATCGCTACTATCCGGTGTACGGCGACAGCTCGCTCAAGGGCTTCGATGCGCAGTCCAGCGGCCATCTTTACGTGCGTGTCGACAGCGGCAAGTCGTGGCTGCTGTGGGGCGATCTGCTGACTTCGAGCACCGGCATGGATGCCGCACGCAATCTGTCGGCCTACAACCGCACGCTCAACGGCCTGCGCCATCACTATGAAAACGGCATCGTGCGCGCCGACACCTTCGCCAGCCGCGACAACACGCGCCAGATGGTGGAAGAAATCCCGGCCAACGGTACCTCCGGCCCCTACATGCTGCGCTTCGGCAATGTGCTGGCCAACAGCGAGCGTATCGAGATCCTGACGCGCGATCGCCGCGACGCTTCGCTGATCGTCAAGAACGTGGTGCTGGCGCGCTTCACGGACTACGAAATCGAGCCGTTCTCGGGTCGCATCCTGATGCGCGCGCCGGTGCCGAGCGTCGATTCGGAACTGAACAACAACTCGATCCGCATCACCTATGAAGTGGAGCAGGGCGGCGCCAAGTTCTGGGTGGCCGGCACGGACGTGCGCGTCAAGGTGCTGGACAACGACAAGGTGCGCGCCGAAGTGGGGGGTGTGCTGGTGGAAGACCGCAACCCGCAGGATCGCGCCAGCATGCAGGGCGCCAATGTGTCGGTCAATGCGCTGGGCATGTCGCTGGTGGCCGAGCACGCACGTACCGACAAGGACAGCGTTGGCAGCGGCAAGGCCGACCGCTTCGAAGTGCGCAAGGAAGACGGCGATTTCCGTGCCCGCGTGTATGCCGGCCGCGCCGACAAGAACTTCGACAATGCGTCGGCCACGCTCAATCGCGGCAAGTCGAACTGGGGGGCCAAGCTGTCGTACGCGCTCAGCGAAGACACGCGTTTCGTGGTCGATGCGTTGGGTACCCGCGACGAGGTCCTCGGCACCACGCGGCGCGATGCGCTGTTTGGGGTCGAACAGATCGTGGCGCGCGACATCAAGGTCGAACTGGGCGTGCATCAGTTCGAAGGCCGCAGCACGCAATCGGCGGAGCTGGCGCGCGACGAGACGACCAGCGTGCGCGCCCGCATCTCCAGCCCGGTGCCCGGCCTGCCGGCCGCCAGTGTGTTTGGTGAAGCCGAACAGGCGATGGGCGACAGTGCGCGCCGCATGCTGGCCGCCGGCGGTGAATATCGCCTGGCCAACCGTGCCCGCATCTATGGTCGCTATGAGTTCGCTTCGTCGCTGGCCAGCTACGTCGACAACGATACGCAGCGCCGTAACACCGCCGTGCTCGGTATCGACGCCAACTATATGGAAGACGGCCGCGCCTTCAGCGAATACCGCGCCCGCGACGCGTTCTCCGGCCGCGAAGCCGAAGCAGCCATGGGCCTGCGCAACCAATGGAAGCTCGCCAAGGGCGTGGCGGTGAACACCAGCTTCGAGCGCGTGCATGTGCTGCAGCGCGCCGGTGACGCCGCCAGTACCGAATCGACGGCGGTGACCGGCGCGGTCGAGTACACCGTGAGCCCCGACGTGAAGGCCACCGGCCGCTTGGAATTCCGCGTCGCCGACACCAGCAACAGCATGCTCAATACGCTGGGTCTGGCGGCGCGCCTGAATGCGGCCTGGACCTTCCTGGGCCGCAACATTCTGTCGGTGATCGACAACAAGGGCGCCGGCCAGCATGTGCAGGATCGCTTCCAGCTTGGTCTGGCCTATCGCGAAATGCGCAACAACAGCTGGTATGGCCTGGGCCGCTATGAATACAACATCGAGCGCGACGGCAATCCGCTCAGCCCGTTCCGTCACAGCGCCCACGTGGTGTCGGTGCATGCCAACGTGCAGGCCACGCGCGCGCTGATCATCACCGGCCGTTATGCCGGTAAGATCGCCAGCGACGAATCGTATGGCCTCACCAGCCACAGCTCGACCCACTTGCTCAGCGCCCGCGCCACGTATGACATCGCGGCCAAGTGGGACATCGGTGTGCAGGCCAGCACGCTGTTCACGCCGGGTGGCCGCAGCCGCCAGTACGGCGTCGGCGCCGAAGTCGGCTACATGCTCGACACCAATCTGTGGGTGTCGGCGGGCTACAACGTGATGGGCTTCTCGGACCGCGACCTGACGGTCGATGAAAGCATGCAGCGCGGCGTGTATGTGCGCATGCGTTTCAAGTTCGACGAGAAGCTGTTCGATCAACTCGGAGGCCGTTCATGAGCGCCATGCGCGCCCTGCTGCAGCACCTCTTGCGCGCCGCCCTGGTGCTGACGGCGCTGTGCCTGGCCGCCCAGGCCCAGGCCACGTGCACCAGCGGCGCCTGCGTGGTGGCGGGGCCGCGCCTGGCCAGCGTGGATTCGTCGCGCGGTGCGTTGATCAACGCGCTGGTGGGACGCTTGCTCAACAGCACGGTGACCGTCTCCGCCGCCGACTGGAATGCGCTCGGCAGCGCCCAGATCAATCTGGCCAAGTTCCTCGGCGCCCTGCAGACGCAGACCAGCACGGCGACGCCGGCGACCGCGCTGGCGGCCAGCGCTACGCTGGCGCAGGTGATCAATGCGGCGGTCACGGCGGCGCAGGCCGACGGCAACACCGCCGCGGTGTCGGCGCTCACCAACCTGGGCACGGCCATTGGTTCCATTGCCGGCACCATCCGGGTCGGCGATCTGCTCAAGGTGAATCTGCCCGACGGCATGCTTGCCAACGGCAGCATCAACGTCTTCGACCTGATCATGGGCAGCATCGAACTGTTCAACTACAACAACGTGGCGGTCACGCCCACGCCGGTAGGCCTGACGGGCGCTCAACTGGGGCAGTCCAGCCTGGGGAGTGCGCAGATCTATGCGCGTGTCATCGAGCCGCCCGTGATGGTGTGCGGCCCCAGCGGCACGCAATTCCACACGGCGACGATCCGCGTCAAGCTCAACCTGAACCTGGTGTCGATCGCGCTCAATACCAGCGCCCTGGTGACGGGGTCGATCGCGTCGGTGTCGGCCAATGTGGCGACCATCACCCTGTACCTGGAAATCGCCAAGGCCGATGGCAGCATCGGCACCATCAACGCGCTGTCCAATGCGCTGACGGTGCAGGTGACGCCGGGGGTGAGCAATCTGTACCTGGGGTCGATGGATGACAACGCCTTTTTTACCCGCAGCCGCGCGATCCTGGCCTCCGACCTCGACTACGGCACCATTGGTTCGATCCAGGTCACCTTGCTGAGCTTGATTACGCTCGGGCCGGTCGCCATCACGGCCAAGGCTTCCGCCATCGGGCAGGCGCCGTTTTCGAGCAACCTGACCTTCACCGGGCCGTATCCGCAGACACGTACCGCCACCACCTCGGTGAACTTCACGACCAACCTGTTGGCAAGTCTGATCAGCAGCCTCGACATCAAGGTCAATCCGATCATCGGGCTCGATGCGTCAGGGCTGGGGATTCTCAAGACGCTCGTTGCCAACACCCTGACCAGCACGCTCACGCCGTTGATGAGCTCCCTGGTCGATCCGCTGGTGCGTACCCTGGGCGTGCAGCTCGGTGAAGCGGACGTGACGGTGAATGGGGTCAGTTCGGCGTGTTCGCTGGCCGGTTACGGGTATGCCGACGGCAACCACAACGCCACCCGCGACGGCGGTGAAGTGGGCTGCGGCGTCAACCTGTGGGCCAAGCTGGTGCCGGCCGCCAGCCCGAGCGGGCCGGCCACCCAGGTGGTGGCGATCGATGCCAGCACGGGCGCCTACAGTTTCGCCGCCGTGCCGCCCGGCAGCTATGTGCTGGTGATGGACAACAATGCGACGCTGTCGGATGTGGTGTCCACCGGGCCGAGCGGCTGGATCGGTACGCAGAATTCATCGGGCAGCCTGGCCCTTACCATGCCGGCCACCGATCTGCTCAATCAGAATTTCGGCCTCTACAACGGCAGCCGCGTCGGTGGGCTGGTGTTCAAGGACACCGGCACGGCAGGCGGCACACCCAACAACGCTACGCGCGAAGCCGGCGAACTGGCCCTGGCGGCGTCCACCGTCAAGGTCACCAGCGCTGATGGCACGGTGGTCTATGACACCGCAGTGAGCGGCGGGGACGGCAGCTTTGCCGTGTTCGTGCCGGCAACATCGACCAGCACGGTGCGCATCGCGCAGACCAATCTGCCGGGCTACATGTCGGTGGGTGCCCAGGTCGGCAATACCGCCGGTGCTTATGTGCTGGCGCAGGACGTGATCACCTTTACGCCGAGCGCGGGCACGCTGTACACCAACGTGGCCTTCGCCGACGTGCCGGTCAATGTGCTGGCGCCGGACAACGCTCAGACGGTACTCCCCGGCGCGACGGTGACCTATGCCCACAGTTTTGTGGCGGGCACCGCCGGGCAGGTGACGTTCACCCTGGCCGGCACGGCCAAGCCCACGTTGACGTGGTCGTCGCTGCTCTACCAGGACAGCAACTGCAATGGCACGCTGGAAGTTGGCGAGCCGGTCATCAGCGCAGCGGTGGCGGTGGTGGCCGACCAGCGCGTGTGCCTGATCGTCAAGACCACGGCGCCGGCCAATGCGCCGTTGGAGGCGCAATACAACCAGACGCTGAGCGTGGCGATGACGTATACCAACAGCGCGGTAACCTGGTCGGGTACGCGCGCCGATCTCACTACCGTGGACAGCAGTACCAATGCCGGCCTGGTATTGGTTAAGACCGTGGACAAGGCATCGGCGGCGTCCGGCCAGACCATCACCTACACCATCACATACGTCAATCGCAGCAGCGGCGCCTTGTCGAACATCCGTTTGAACGACATGACGCCGGCCTACACGAACTTTTCCGTCGCCGCCTGCGGCACCTTGCCGACCGGCGTCAGTTGCGCGGTGTCGCAACAGCCGACGGCCGGCGCGGGCGGTGCGGTGCAATGGACGCTGACCGGCACGCTGCCGCCCACGGGGCAGGGCGTGGTGAGCTTCACGGTGGTCGTGCAGTAGCGGCCCGGCGCGTTACCTGCGCGCGTTATACCGCGCCGGCGCCGTGCCTGGCATCGCCGGTGACCCGCCTCAACCGTGAAAATTTGACAAAATCAACAGTGTGCCTACAGCGCTCCCGCCGTGGCGCCGTTACCGGCTCATACACGAGAATCGGAGCGGTGATCAAACATGGGGCGAATGCTTGCATGGCCCAAGGCCGTCGCTGCGGCAACGATCTGGCCATTTACTTTCGTCGCGCGCTGGACCACCGGAGCGGCGCGGTCGATCCGTCGGCGCGCGGAGCTCTACATCATTGCCTTCCAGGTCCTGCTGTGCCTGTTGTCGGCGGTGGTGATCGCGCAGTTGTTCGCGCTGGACAGTCATGTCGACTCGGTCGACAAGCGCTGGGTGACCGGTACGCGCATCCTGGGGCAACTGGGTTCGCGCCTGGATGATTTCCGCATGGCCGAGACGGCCCGCATCCTGGCCGTCGATGACGAAGGCCGCCGACGGGCGGAGACGCGTGCCGTGTTTGCGCGCGAGAGCGTCGATCACCTGCTAGACGAATACGAACAGACGGTGGGGCCGGCCAAGGTCGGGCCGATGGAGGCCTTCCGTAAAGCTGTGCGCAGTTATTTTTCGGCCCATGACCACTGGATGCAGTCGATGGCCAAGGCCGACGTTGTCACCGTGCGGCATACCTACGATACGGTGCTGGGCGAATACTTTACGCAGACCACCGATGCCGTCGATCAACTGATCCAGATGAATGCGCGCGAATCGCGCGCCGAGACCGAGCGTTCGGACCAGATCGTCGATTCGACGATCACGGTGGTGGCCTTCCTCACCGTGGCGGCGATGCTGTTCGGCGTATGGCTGCAGCGGCGGGTGCAAAGCATGGTCACGCGCCCGATCGAATCCATCACGCTGGCATTGACCCGGCTGGCCGCCGGCGACCATACCGCGCAGGTGCCGGAAGTGCACCGCGAGGACGAAATCGGCTCGATGGCCAAGGCGCTGGACGTCTTCCGTGCCAATGCACGCGCCCTCGAACGCGCCCATGAAGCCACCCGCATTGCCAAGAAGCGCGCCCAACACCTGGCCAAGCACGATCCGCTCACCGGCCTGGCCAACCGCCGCGCCCTGACCTCGGAACTGGCCACCGCCATTGAACGTGCCGTGCAGTCCGACAAGAGCGATGCCGGCGTGTGGCTGTTCGTCATCGATCTGGATGGCTTCAAGCCGGTCAATGACATCTATGGTCACGTCAGCGGCGACGCCGTGCTGCGCGAACTGGCGCGGCGCCTGCGCGTGGTGGTGGAAGAGGACGGCCTGTTGTCGCGCCTGGGTGGTGACGAATTCGCCGTGGTGATGCGCGACGTCGGCGATGACGGCGCCACGCGGCTGGCCAGTCGCATGATCGAGGCCATCCAGGCGCCGATCTTTGTGGCCGGCGCCTACGTCGAGCTGGGCGCCAGCATCGGCATTGCAGCCTGCCCGCGCCATGCGCGCGACGTCGAAAGCCTGCTGCGCGCGGCCGACATCGCCATGTACAGCGTCAAGCGCGAACGCCTGGGCGGCCATCGCTTTTTCGAGGCCCAGATGGATGAGGACCTGCGCGCGCGGGCGGCCATCGAGGTGATCCTGCGGGCGGCGGTCGAGAACCAGCAGATCGTGCCGCACTACCAACCGCTGATCGACATGCGCGACGGGCGCGTGCATGGCTTCGAGATCCTGGCGCGCTGGCATCACCCGGCGCGCGGCGACATCTCGCCTGACATATTCATTCCGCTGGCCGAACGCATCGGCCTGATGAAGGCGCTGACGGCCTCGGTGCTGCGTCGCGCCTGCCGTGATGCGCGTCATTGGCCGGCGGGTACCTCGCTGGCCCTGAACATTTCGCCGACCCAACTGGTGGAACCGGAATTGCCGTTCGAGCTGCTGCCCATCCTGCAGGAAGAAGGTTTTGCACCCGAACGCCTGGAGATCGAAGTCACCGAAACAGCACTGATTAGTGACGTCGAGGCGGCCAAGTCGGCGCTGGCGAGCTTCCGCCGCCTTGGCATGAAGATCTCATTGGATGATTTCGGCACCGGCTATTCGAGCCTGCACCACCTGCACGTGCTCAAGTTCGACAAGGTCAAGATCGATCGCTCGTTCGTGCAATCGATGCGCTTCAATGTCGAGAGTCAGAAGATCGTCGATGCCATCCTCAGCCTGTCCAGGAACCTGGGCATGGCAACCATCGCGGAGGGCATCGAAGAGGCCGAGGTGAGCGACATGCTGGCCGAGCGCGGCTGCGAATTCGGCCAGGGTTTTTACTTCGGTCGCGCCATGCCGGCCGACGCGGTGAGCCACCTGTTTGCACCGCCGGCCCAGATGTCGGTGCGTACCGCGGCGGCGGCCTGAGCCCGTTGCCCGGCGCCGCTGCGTGATAGGCAGCGTCAAGAGATGCAAAGCAAGTGTGAGCAGGTGCTGGGCATGTCGTATCCATCACAACGGCCACGCGGCCCGCAGCCGCTGAGCGCTGTGTCGTCGTTGGGCTGAAAAGCCCGTCTCTGTATATTTTGGACCGGTCACATACGTGACACGGACAAGAATCATTGGAGACGAACATGAAGTGCGAAGTAAAAGCCGCGATGGCGATGCTGCTTGCATCGGTGATGTTGTCGGCATGCGGCGGTGGCGGCGGTAGTGGCTCGACGGGTGATGCATCGAGCAGCGCATCGAGCGCCGCCAGCAGTGGCGGTTCCAGCAGCAGTGCATCAGAGGCGTCTTCATCCTCATCTTCCACGGCGACGATCAGCTCGCTTGGCGCCGATGGCTGGGCGTCGGTCGGCACCGGCACCACCGGCGGCCATGGCGCGGCATCCGACAAGATCTATACGGTCAGCAATCGCAACGAGCTGATCCAGGCGCTGTACGGCAAGGGCGCATCGATCGCCGATGATGGCAGCGTCAGCGGCACACTCGATGCCAGCCCGAAGATCATCTATGTATCCGGCACCATCAGCCTGAACATGAACAAGGCGCTGGTCGAGTACACCGACGACGCCTACGTGCAGGCTTCGTGCGCCGCCACCGAAGGCTATGCCACGGCCGCCGCCATGTGGTCGGCGTATTACGCCGCATATCGCCCCAGCGTATGGGGTGTCGGTGCGGTGAGCGAGCCCGACTCCGTGGATAACGTTCGTGGCAAGCCGGCGTATGCGCGCGGCTGCGCCGCTACCCTGCAGAAAAAAGTGGTGATGCTGAAAGTGCCATCGAACACGTCGATCATCGGCCTGGGCAGCAGCGCCAAGATCGTCCACGGCACCCTCGTGCTGGGTGAAAGCTCGGCGGCGGTCGACAACATCGTGGTGCGCAACCTCGGCTTTGAAGATGCGTTCGATTTCTTCCCCGCCTGGGACCCCACCGATTCGAACACCGGACGCTGGAATTCAGCCTACGACTTGATTTCGGTGATGTACGCGACGCATGTCTGGATCGATCACAACACCTTCAGCGACGGCAGCCGCATCGATCACGATTACCCCTCGGTGTGGACCGAAACGGTTGGCGGTGTCGACTACAGCGCCAGCGATTTCAAGGTGCAGCACCACGACGGGTTGATCGATGTGACCAAGGTCGGCAACTACGTGACCATCTCGCACAACGACTTTCATGATCACGACAAGTCGTTTCTCATCGGTGGCACGGATACGCCCAGCACGACGGCCGAAAACCCGTCGGTGCTGAAGGTGACCTTTCACGACAATTACTTCAGGAATCTCAAGCAACGTCAGGTACGCGTGCGCTACGGGATGGTCCACCTGTACAACAACTACTACGAGGGCTCGCTTGCCTCGACGGCCAATTATTCGTGGCTGGTGGGCTGGACGGTGGGGCAGAGCGGCAAGATCCACGCCGAGAACAATGTGTTTGCCATCGGGCCGGGCAGCAACGCGGCGGCGACGGTGGCCAACCTGTATGGCGCATCGATCAGCACGTCGAAGATCACCACCTGCACGGCTCTGGGCTACAGCGCCGATCAGTGCGGCGCGTTTTTTTACGACAGCGGCACCGTCCTCAACGGTGTGACGGTCAACGTCACCGGCGCCATCACGGCGGCCTACAGTACGGTCAGCGGCACGCAATACTGGAGCCCGGCGACGTACTACAGCTACGGCCTGGCAGCGACCACCAACCTGGCTAGCACGGTACCGGCTGCGGCTGGCGTCGGTAAGCTGTAACCCCCGCTGCGCAAGGCCTCGAACCCCATGGTGTATGCCATGGGGTTTTTTTGTGCACGCTGTTTGTCCATCGGACTGATGGGCAGAAAGTGTGACTTTATGTTGCATGGATCAAGCCCGCTACCGTTCGTCCGTTCATCCACCGATCGACAACAGGGAGTAGAGCAGATGCGGGATTGGTCCGTGGGGCGCAAGCTTGCCGTGGGTTTTGGCGCCATCCTGGCGGCCATGGCAGTGGGTACCGTCATTTCTTTGTGGATCCTGGGGCAAATTCACCAGCGTGGTCAGATCCTGGTGGAAGAACGCTACCCCCAGGTGGCAATGACGATGGAGGCGTACCGCCACATCATCGAAATCGAACGCGATGCCACGGCGGCGGCCTATGCCACCACGCCGGCGGATATCGAAAACCGCATCACCAGCATCGAGCAACTCCGCGAAATCAACCGTGGGCTTCTCGATAAGCTCGACCGCATGGTGACGGATCCGGAGGCACGCACCGCCTACCTGGATTTCAGCCAAAAGCGGGCGGCGCTGCAAAAAACCTATGCGCGCTTCTACGAACTGCTGCGGTCGCAGCAGCCTGAAGAGGCTGTGCTGTACCTGAAGACGGAGTGGCTGCCGGTGGCCAACGACGTCAATCAGTCGATGGAAGCCTTCCAGAAGCTCGTCGAAACGCAGATGAAGCGTGAGAGCGAGCTGAGTCAGGACATCTACAGCCACGCCAAGTATGAATTCGCGGCCGGCGTCGTGTTGGTGATGGTCGTGGCCGCCTTCATTGCCGTCTGGCTCACGCGTCAGATTCGCAGGCCGTTGCTGGTGGCGCAGGATATGACGCGACGCATCGCCGAGGGCGATCTGTCGGCGCGCTGGGACGACGTCACGCTCAACAACGACGAAGTCGGGCACACCTTGCGCGCTCTGCGCAGCATGCACGGCAATCTGGTCGACACGCTGCGTGACGTGAATGCCAAGGCGGGGCAGGTCAGTGCCTCGGCCGATGCGCTGGTGGTGGCGGCAACGCAGGTGGCGCAGAGCTCGCAGTCGCAGAGCGAATCGGTGAGTTCTTCGGCGGCAGCGGTTGAAGAGCTGACGGTGAGCATCGATCAGTTGGCGTTCAACGCCGAGCAGGCCAGCGACCGCGCCAGCGCCGCCCGCGATCACGCCGACAACGGCGCGGTGGTGGTCGGCGAGGCTGCCGGCGCCAGCCAACAGATCGAACGCAAGGTGGACGATGCCGCCGGGCAGATCCGCGCGCTCGCCGAAGACGTGGCGCGCATCGGCGCGGTCACCACGATCATCCGCGAAGTGGCCGACCAGACCAATCTGCTGGCTTTGAACGCGGCCATCGAGGCGGCGCGCGCCGGCGAGCAGGGGCGTGGTTTTGCCGTGGTGGCCGACGAAGTGCGCAAGCTGGCCGAACGGACCACCGCTTCGGTGACCGAAATCGGCGGCATGGTCGGCACCATCCAACTGGCGGCCGAGCGCGTGGCGGATTCGATGCAGGGCAACCGTGATGCCGCCGCCGACGTGGTGCGCGCAGCGGGGACCGCTACTGACGCTATCGGGCAGATCCGCGATAGCGCCCAAGGCGTGCACGAAGTGATTGCCGACATCCAGAACACCTTGCGCGAGCAGCGCAGCGCCAGCACGCAGGTTTCCAAGGAAGTCGAGGCGATCGCCCAGATGGCCGACGAGAACAGCGCGGCGGCCGAGACGGTGTCGGCCACCGTGGGGCAACTGCAAACCGTGGCCAGTGGCCTGCATCTGGCCGTGTCGCGTTTCCGCCTGCCCTGACGGGCAACAGCCGGGCCGCAGGCCCGGCTGAGGTGGAGAAGTGTGTCTTGGCACGCAAGCGGCGACGAGGCCGGCCGTAAAGAGGTCAATGAATACCTTGCCCCAGGCGAATCCGTTGGAACACACCCTGCTCGATCCGCCGGTGCCCGCCGATGAGGCCGAGCGTGTGGCGGTGCTGCACGAGCTCGGCCTGCTCGAAACCACTCCGGAACCCGCCTTCGACCGCACCACGCGCGTGCTGGCGCAGGCGCTGGACGTGCCGATCGCGCTGATTTCGCTGATCGACGCGCGGCGGCAGGTGTTCAAGTCGCGTGTCGGGGTGAATGTTGCCGAACTGCCGCGTGAGCTGACGTTCTGTTCCCACACGATTCTGGGCAGCGGCATGATGGTGGTGCCGGATGCCACCGCCGATCCGCGCTTCAAGGACAACCCGCTGGTGGTCGGCCCGCAAGGGCTGCGTTTTTATGCCGGCGTGCCGATTCGCACCGTTGGCGGGCTGGCCATCGGCACCATCTCGGTGATCGATACGCGGCCGCGCCAGATGAGCGCCGTCGAACGCCAGACCCTGTTCGATCTGGCTGACACGACCATCAAGGACGTCCAATTGCGTGAGTCGCTGCGGCTGGCGCATTCCCGCCTGATCCACGCCGATTCGGCAATGATCGCCAGCGAGACGCGCTTCCGCTCGATGTTCGAGCTGGCGTCGGTCGGCATCGCGCTGGTGGCACCCGATGGCGGCTGGGTCAGTGTCAATCAATCGCTGTGCCAGATCGTCGGCTACGAGCCGGCAGAACTCAGCCGTTTGACTTTCCAGGACCTCACGCACCCCGAGGATCTGCATACCGATCTGCATCTGCTGGAGCAGCTCGTGGCCGGCGAGATCGATCGCTACCGGCTGGAAAAGCGTTACATCCGCAAGGACGGCAAGAGCATCTGGATCGAGTTGAGCGTGACCAAGAAGGTCAACACCCATGGCCGGCTGGAGTACTTCGTTTCGATCATCAAGGACATTCAGGCCCAGAAAGAGGCCGAAGAGGGCCTGCACGCACTGCGTCGCGATCTGGAGCACCGGGTCGAGGCGCGTACCAACGAACTGCTGGCCTCGAACCGCCTGCTCAACAGCGCTATCGAGCAACAGATCCAGGCCGCCGAAACGCTGCAGCAACGCGAGACCGAATTGCGCGCCGTCATCGAGCATGCCAACGATGCCTACGTCAGCATCGATGAGACAGGCTTGGTGACGGCCTGGAATCGCGAGGCCGAGCGTACGTTTGGCTGGACCAGCGAAGAGACGCTCGGCAAGCGGCTCGACGATCTGATCATGCCGGTGAACATGGGCAAGGCCCATCGCAACGGCATGGCCCGTTACCTGGGCGGCGGCCAGGCAACCATCCTCAACAAGCGTCTCGAATTGCCGGCGCTGCGCAAGGATGGCACCGGCTTGACGGTTGAGGTGCGCATCCACCCGGTCGACCTGGGGGACCGCAACCTCTTTTGCGCGTTCATGCACGACATCTCGGACCGTAAAGAGGAAGAAGTGCGGCGCGAACACGAGGCGCGTCACGACGTGTTGACGGGCCTGCTCAATCGTCGCGCCCTGAGCGATCTGCTGCCGCTGGCGCAGATGCGTGCCGACCGCAGCCGCCTGCCCCTGGCGGTGTTGTTCGTCGACCTCGACGGTTTCAAGCTCATCAACGATGCCCACGGGCACGAAGCAGGGGATGTGGTGTTGCGCACGGTGGCCGAACGCTTGCGCGCGGTGATCCGCCGCACCGACACCGTCGTGCGTCTGGCGGGCGATGAATTCACCCTCTTGCTGGAGGGGCTGCGGGGTGGGGCGCCGGAGGCCGAGCGAGTGGCCGGTAAGGTGCTGGCGGCCGTGGCCGAGCCGATGCTGGCCGCCAATCGCCCGGTGCAGGTCGGCGCCAGCATTGGCGTGGTCCTGCATGAACCGGGGCAGGATGCGGATGCGATGGGTTTGCTCAGACGCGCCGACGCCATGATGTACGCCGCCAAGACGGCAGGGAAAAACCGCATTTGCGTCGAGGCCACCGCTGGGTTGGCCGATGCAGAGGCAGAACAGAGATCTCTCTCATGCAGACCGATACCATGAACGCCGCGTGCGACGGCGATGTCCTTATCCTCGACTCGGTGATGCACGTGTCCTACGGCGGCCGCGTGGCGATGCTGCGCGGGCGGTCCACGATTGCCGCGCATGAGGGGGCCCGTCAGGGCTTCGTGATCTTCATGCGACGAGGCCACCAGTGGGCCGAGCCACACGAGGCAGACCCTTTCGAAGTGGCCGACCTGCGTGCGGTGGTGAGCATGCTCCGCTGCAAGATGACCGATGCCGGCGTGCGTCTGGCATTCGATTTTTCCGAATAAACGCCTCACGCCGACGCTGGTCGTTCGGCCGCCATGGCTTCGGGCGTGCCCGCTACCCCCAGGAACACCGGCCACATGCGCGCCATTTCGTCGCGCGCCTTGGCGGACCCTTGCGCGTCGGCCGCATGCAATGCCCGCGCACGCGGGCCATCCACAATCAATCGCCGCAGTACGTCGCGCCACAGCTCGGGCGGGCCGGTTTTGAGCTGGCCGGCTTGTTGGGCACGCGCGACCAGTTCGTCCAGGCGCGCCACCCATTGTTGTTCGATCGGACCCGAAACATCGGCCAGCCGGCTCGCCTCGGCAATGACGATGCGTTGCAGGTCGATGGTTGCCGGATCGAGGGCGAAGGCGAGATACACGGCGATCGTATGGCGCAGATCGGCGAGGGGGGCGGACCGACCGGGGCGATCGGTCATGACGCGCGTGTCGAGCCGCGCGATCTGCTGTGCCAGTACGGCTTCGAACAAGGCCCGCTTGTCGGCAAAGCGCCGATAGAGCGCCGCACGTGTCGTGTGTGCCGTGCGCGCGACGCGATCGAGCGATGAAGAACCATAGCCATGGTGGCGGAATTCTTCGAGCGCCGCCGCCAGGATCTGCTGCGTGAGATCGGCCACGGCATCGGCCGAAGGACGCCCGGCGCGACGCATGCGCGGGGCTGTTGGTGCTGTGTTCGTCAAAGGGCGGCTACTTGCCATGACGCACCTCCATCGAGCCCTGGGTCGGACAAAACCGGCAGCCATGCGGGCCGCCGTCCCGGTCGGTGGCGAGACTGCCCGCCACGGTGTTCGGCGGCATTGTGGCATCTGCGGGCGCCAAGTCCGGTCCATATGGTCTTATGGCCGTCTGCGGAGCCAGCCTTCAATCGATGAAACGTACTCGGTGGCCGTGCCACTGTCGGCAGCGATGGCCGAAACTTGATACCGACCTCGGCGCATCATCGCTTACCCTGACGTCATCACAACGGCGTGAATGCCGGGCTTAGACTCGCGTCATAAAGGAATCCAGAGCACGGCAGGCACGAGATGGATGCAGAGATTCTGATCGATGGTGCGTGGGTGCAATGCCGCTTCTTCTATCCGCACGCCGCGCCGATGGTGCGCGCGGTGGGGGCGAGCGGGCAGGTCAGCGGTGTGCATGTCTATGCCGATTACAACGCACGGGTGATCCTGCTGTCGTTCGTGCTGATAGCGCCGGGCCGCTACCCCGTGCGTTGTGCGGGGTTCGCCTATACCTTCGATGCCTGCCGGCCCGAGCTCGACGTGGTGTGGGGGCGCGTGCTCAAGTGTGCCGAAGTGGCGGCCTGAACAAAAAACATACGATAGATTGTATTTGTTATTTACAACATATTGTTTGTTTTGATGTGAGCCATGGGGTGGGCGCCCATCAAATGAGCCCATACGGATGCGGGTTCCAGTCCGTGCACCAGGTGGCCGAATAGAAATCCGCCCGTATCAAGATCGTCGTAGTAGTCAGCCATCCCGTCGCACCCATCCCTGCAAGAAGCCCAATCGCGCATCCGTGTGCCTGCTCGCAAGACCACCAAGACGGTGTACGGCGCGAGCGTGCCAGCCCCTGTGCACGGACTGGCACGCACACCTCTACGGGCAGGTGCGCGAGACGAATGCTATGGCGGCAGGGAAGGGCGTCAGGCCAGACCGAGCACTTTCAGAGAATGCTGGGCGATGTGGCCGCAGTTTTCGCAGATGACCAGGGCCAGAGGAATGCGTCCGTGCGCTTCGGCACTGCCTGGTGCGCTGACGACCAGATGGCTCTCGGACAGCACACTGAATTGATTCTGCCCGCAGCGGCTACAGGCATGTAGCGCGCCCCGTTGATGCAGGGCCGCGATGATGTCCTGCGTGTGATTGTTGTCGTTATGCAATGTTGTCTCCCCCTACTTCGATGTCATCGTAGCAAGGGCGGACACTCGTGTGTTACCGGTCTTTGTCGAGGAATGTCAATTTATGCGGCGAGCCGCCATGCTCGATTTGCATAAACATAACGCGGGCACGGGGACAATCATCTGCTGCCTTGGCGGGGTGAATTGATCGTGTGTCTGAAATCATGTGCGCCCGATACCGCAACGCGTACATTGGCTGAATGCGCTCAGCATATACACGATCTTGCCAAGGCTGATCGAGTCGTTCCTTCG
>JASGFB010000072.1:0-25066 GCA_047605765.1 Rhodocyclaceae bacterium | reverse complement strand
ATCACGTCGGGGCCGCGGCCGATGAAGATCTGGCGGATCACCGGCTCCTTGGCGCGCACCGTCGGCGACATCGGCATGTCGCGATCGACCGGCACGTCGCGCCAGCCGAGCACGACCTGGCCTTCGGCGCGCACGGCGCGTTCGAGTTCCTGTTCGCAGGCCAGGCGCGAAGCGTGTTCCTTCGGCAGAAAGATCATGCCGACGCCGTATTCGCCAGCCGGCGGCAACTTGACGCCCTGCGCCGCCATCTGTTCGCGGAAGAACTGATCCGGCACCTGGATGAGGATGCCGGCGCCGTCGCCCATCAGCGGGTCGGAACCGACCGCGCCACGGTGGTCGAGATTTTCCAGAATCTTCAGACCACCCTGGACGATGTCGTGGCTCTTCTTGCCCTTGATGTGGGCGACGAAGCCGACGCCGCAGGCGTCGTGCTCGTTGGCGGGATCGTAGAGTCCCTGCTGCTCGGGGCGCATGTTCATTATTTGCTCCTGGGGGCCGCAATAAAGGCGCGCGGCGCCTACTTAAACGTGGACGCGACTATAAGACCCTTCCAACAACGGTGCCAAGCATATTTAAAAGGGGTCAGAGTATTAATTCAAAATGCACGCTTTTTGTGCGGGCATTAAATAGGGACAGAGTCTTTACGGTGCAAATTCCGCCGCAAGATCAGTTAGATATGCAAATGAGACACGTTCGCAAATCGATGATGGCGATGCCGATTTGCAGCATGCCGCGCGCCCAGCGTCAGAAATGACTACCAGATCACCGGTCGCGGCACGTTCTGGGTATGTTGAAGCCAGTCGAAGAAATCTGTCAGACGGCGGCCGGGCATGTCGGGATAACGGGCCTCTTCGAGGGCCAGGGACTGGATGCGATCCACCCGGAAATGCCGGAAATCTTCCCGCAGCAGGCACCAGCCCACCAGGGTCCAGTTCTGTCCCCAAAAGAACAAGCCCAAGGGCCAGATGGTGCGTTCAGACGGGGTCTTGTCTTCGCGCACATAGGCCATGTGCGCAATCCGCCGCTGCCGCACGGCGCCGCGCAACTCGGCCAGCCATGGGGGCCGGCTGGCATAGTGCGCGGGCGGCACGAACAGCCGCGCGGCTTCGGCTTCGCGGCGACGCGCCTCGGGCAGCACGTTGTGGATCTTGGCCAGGGCGGCGGTGGCGGCACGCGCCAGTTCGTCGTCCCCCCAGGCCTGCACCATGCGCGAAGCGACGATCAAAGCCTCTATTTCGTTGGTATCGAACAGCAGCGGCGGCAGATCGAGGCGGTGACGCAGGCGGTAGCCCACGCCGGCCTCGCCCTCGATCGGCACGCCCGACAGGGATAGGTCCTGGATATCGCGGTAGAGCGTACGCAACGACACCTGCAACTGGTCGGCCAGCCAGGCGCCGGTGGCGCAATGGCGGCTGCGCAGGAGTTCGACGAGGCGATAGAGGCGGTCGGCGCGGCGCATGGGGCGTGGGAGAAACCGCCCGCTCGGCAGAGCGGGCGCGCATCCTCATTCGGGTGAATGGAGACCGATGATATTGCCTTCGGTGTCGGCAAACAGGGCGATGTAGCCGATCTCCGGCGAAACCTGCTGGCGTGGCAGCACGATGCTGCCGCCGGCCGCTTCGACGCGTGCCAGCATCGGGCGCAGGTCGGCGCCGCCGTTCAGGTACGGGCGCACGCCATCCGGGCCCGGCTTCATCTGCTCCATCTGAATCAGGCAGCCGCCCACGCCGGGCTCGCGGTACGGCAGCAGCGCCATGCGTAGGCCGTGCATGTCTTCGATGGGCAGGTCGACGTCGAGGACGCGCTGATAGAAGGCGCGGGCACGGGCAAAATCGCTGACGGGGATTTCGAACCAGTTCACTGCATTTCTCATGACGATGCTCCAGTGGTAAAAGGAGTCGCCACCTTACGCAGGGGCTGCTGACAGCATGGTGTCAGCAGGCTGTCAGTTCAGGGCAGCAGCAGCGCCTGCTCGAAACCTTCCGGCAGCAGGCAATGCTGCAGGGCCCGTTGCGAAAACAGATAACGCCCGTCGCACACAAAACCCAGCTCGTCCCAGGGCACGCCATTGAGCGCGGCGGCGGCATGCGCCGGGTCGATGCGCGGATCGACCGGAAAGATCGCCAGGATCGAACCGTCGTAGTCGTTGCAGGGATGCGTGAAGAACGGCCGCGCCCGCCGCGTCTTGCAATTCACGTACAAGCGCGGTGCCGACCCACGGGCGTGCTCGCGCCCCCACTTCCACCAGTTGCGCTCGTCGAACTTGCGTACCCGTCGCGCCAGCAGCGCTGGCTTGTGTGCGTCCAGATGCGGGTGCGGCAGGTTGTAGAGCATGCGCCGCGTCGCGCCGGTCTGAGCGGTGCGCGAGTACACGAAGTCGACGTTGCCTTCGGGGTGGGTGAACACATGATCAGCCCCCGACACGGCCCCTACGCGCACCGTAAACAAACTCTGGAACGGCACGCTGAAGCGGTTCGACAGGAACACCAACTGGCCGTTGTGGCAATCGAAGATGCGCCCGTCGGCCATGCGCCGATCGCTGCGCCCCTTTTCGAAGCGGAAGATGGCGCAGTTGGGGATCGCGCCGTCGAAGATGCGGGCGTCGCCCAGATCGATGAAATCGGTGATGCTGCCGGCATCGAACAGATGCCGGTTGAGACGGTGCGCACCGGTCGACTTGATGAAGTCGCGCGGCGTGATGAAGATCAGCTCGCCGCCGGGCTTGAGGTGGCGGATGCACTTCTCGATGAAGAACAGATACAGGTTGCTGCGCGAATCGAACAGCCGCATGTCGAGCTTGCGCCGCGTCGCCGGCAGGATGTCCTGGTAGCGCACGTACGGCGGATTGCCGATGATGGTGTCGAACTGTTCATCGTCGGGCAGATCGAAGAAATCCATTACGCTCACGCCGGCGGGCGCCACGCGGTGGTCGTATTCGATGGCCATGCAGTCGCCCAGACGGCGGACGAAGGCGCCATCGCCACAGGACGGTTCCAGCGTACGGCCGTGGCGCTGCCGCAATGCCAGCATGCGGTCGACGATGGCGGGCGGTGTGAACACCTGGCCCAGTTGCGCCACGTCGCGCGGCGCGGTCGCCGCACGCGTGCGGTCAAGCACCAGCGACAACGTCGATCACCTCACCAGCAGCCTCCACACGGCTGCCGGCGCGCAGCTTGCGCGTCTTGCGCAATTCGATTTCGCCGTCCACGGTCACCAGCCCCTCGGCCACCATGGCCTTGGCCGCGCCACCGGAAGAAGCGATGGCCAGAACCTTGAGCAGCTTGTCCAGTTCGATGTAATCGCTCGTCAGGGTGAAAGTTTGGGTAGCCACGCGTATGTCTTCGTTTCGATGCCAGCGCCAGAGGTTAACACAGCGTGCCGGCACTGCATGCGCCCGGCGCCGCACAAAAAAAACAGCCCGGCACGCGGCCGGGCTGTCCGTTCCCCGCAGGGATGGCATCAGATGCGGACGATCACTTGCCCGCGCCGGCGCCTGCCACCACCTTGGCCTTGACCGCGGCTGCGGTATCCGGCGTGTAGGTGTAGAAGCTGGACGGCTTGAACACCACGTCGGTGCTCAGCAGCGTCGGCTTGCCGGCGGCGCTGGCCGCCAGGTTGGCTGCCGTGAAGATGTCCTGCACGGTACCGTTGAGCGTCGAACCCGCGTCGTAGAAATACGTGCTCTGGTTGACGTCCGGGCCGGTGCCCGTGGTAGGCGAGGCCTTGTGCCAGACATAGAACATCGAATTCACACTGGCCTTGGTCGAATTGCCGGCCGGCGCGTCCGCGATTTCGAAGACGTTGTTTTCCGAATAGATCTTCGACAGGTAGCCGATGCCCATGCCGTACAGGAAGCGGTTGTTCGGCACCGTGACGTTGTCGCTGTCGATCGGTGCGTACTGGCCGGTGTAGCCGACCTGGCCGCTGTAGTAGTTGCTGTACACGTGAACCTTGCCGAAACGCACGCGCGGCAGGCGCTGGCCGGCGTTTTCCCACCAGTTGTGGTGCAGCGTCACCGATAGCGCGCCGAAGCCGTTGGTGGCGATGCCGGTGGTGCTGTCATACGTCCCGATGGAATCCGAACCGCCGATCAGGTGCGTCTTGTCGTGGTTCTTGACGTGGTTGTACGACAGGGTCACGAAGTTGGACTTGTTGGTCACGTCCACCGCGCCGTCATGGTGCTCGACGATGTAGTCGAGGCCCTTGTGCGGCAGCTCGAACACGGACGGGAAGGTATGGTCCTCGCGATCGCCGTCGGTGAAGGTGCAATGATCGATCCACACGTGCGTGCCGCCCGACAGGGTCAGCGTGTCGTAGTTCGAGTTCCAGTGGCCGCCGGGGCACATCTGCGGGCCTTGAGTGGCGCTCACGTAGGTGGCCTGGCAACCTGCCTTGGTGGTATCGAGCACCCACGAATCGGTCGGATCCCACGACGGGAAGTAGTCGAACGAATCTTCGAAAGTGATATTGCGCACCACCACGTTGTCGGTGCCGTCACCGATCGAAACCTGGCCCTTGATGATGCGGGCATCGGCGCCCAGACCGATCAGCGAGGTGTTCGAGCCCAGCGCCACCTTGACCACCTTGGCCTGGTTGCCGGACGAGGTCGAACGCAGCGTTTCCTGCGTGCCGCTCGGCTTCTTCGGCTTGCTGGTGGAGCTGTCCAGCGCCACGTTCCACACGCTGGGCTTGTAGGCCGCCACGTAGTCGTCGAAGTTGTAGCCGGCCGCCGCGTAGTCGGCTTCCTTCAGTTCGACCAGCGCCTTGTTCATCGACAGGTTGATGGTGCCCTTCACGTAGACGATCTTCTTGGTCGTATCCAAGGTGCCGGTAAAGGTCCCGTCGTCGTTGATCACGGCATTGGGATACAGCGCCAGGATCAGCTCGTTGCGGTTGGTAACGGTGTAGGTGTGCGCGGCATCGGCGCCGTCGCCGCCGGTGGTACCGGCTACGCCCAGGTTGTTGTTGCCGTACGAAGCCCAGCCGTCGGCGCCCAGCGAACCCAGGGGCGCGGCGCTGCTGCTCGCGCTCGAGGCTGCGCTGCTCGAGGCTGCGCTGCTGGAGCTGCTCGAGGCGGCGCTCGAGCTGGAAGATGAGGTGTTGCTGGAAGAACTCGAAGCGGCCGTGCCGCCGTTGTCATCGTCGTCGCCGCCACAGGCCACCAAGCTAACGCTCAGCAGGCTCGCAAGCAGCACCGAGCACATACGCTGTGCCATGGTGTTTGTCTCCTCTGATTTTCCCGGCAATGCCTGACAAATGTGCCAGACGAAGGGAGTTGCCGAAAATTCTTTATTTATTAGAAATGCCGCTTAAACGCTGGCTGATAGCGGTAACTATCGCAGCGCATCATTGCCGCCGACTATACGCCTCGCCTCAATCAGGCTGCAAGTTTTTGCATTTGCCGCCTGACAACTTGCCGCGGCAAGCATCAGCCTTTGCATGGCGCCAGCGGCTTTGCGATCATCCGCGAGCCGATCCCGAGGGAATTTCCATGCTTGAGCAAGCCGCCATTTTTCTCGCCGCCGCCTTGGTGATGGTGCCGATCGCACGCCGCCTCGGCCTGGGTGCCATCCTGGGCTATCTGGCGGCCGGCGTGGTCATCGGCCCCTGGGGCATGGGCCTCATCCATGGTGTCGAAACGACCTTGAGCTTTGCCGAGTTCGGCGTCGAACTGATGCTCTTCGTCATCGGCCTGGAATTGCAACCGCAGCGCCTGTGGGTGCTGCGGCGCCTGGTCTTCGGCCTGGGCGGTGCGCAGGTCGCCGGTAGCGCCCTGGCGCTGGGGGCGGCGGCGCTGTGGTTCGGGCTGGCCTGGCAGGCGGCGGTCGTCATCGGCCTGGCGCTGGCGATGTCGTCCACCGCGCTGGTGCTGCAAACCCTGGCCGAAAAACACCAACTGACCGACCGGCATGGCCGCAACGCCTTCGCCATCCTGCTGTTCCAGGATCTGTCGGTCATCCCCATCCTGGCGCTGCTGCCGCTGCTGGGCGGCACCGCCAGCGCCGGCAGCGACTGGCATGACGCCTTGCGCGCGGTGGCTGTCATCGCCGCCGTCATCTGGGGCGGGCGTACGCTGTTGCGGCCGGCCTTGAAGTGGATCGCAGTGTCCGGCGCGCGCGAAAGCTTCACCGCCGCCGCTCTCTTCATGGTGGTCGGCGTCACGCTGCTGATGGAGTTCGCCGGCCTGACGGCCTCGCTCGGCGCCTTCCTGGCCGGCATGCTGCTGGCGGATTCCGAATTCCGCCACGAGCTGGAAGCCGATATCGAGCCTTTCAAGGGGCTCTTCCTCGGTCTGTTCTTCATCGCCATCGGCATGAGCGCCGACGTCGGCCTGCTGGTGTCCTCGCCGGTGTCGGTGCTGGCGGGCGTGTGCGGTTTCATGGCGATCAAGTTCGTGGTGCTGTACGTGATCGGCCGCGTGGCGGGCGGGCGCCAGGGGCCGGCGCGGCGCCTGGCGGTGTCGCTGGCGCAAGGCGGCGAATTCGCCTTCGTGCTGTTCCAGCTCGGCCAGGCGCATGGCGTGCTCAGCACCGCCCAGACCAGTTGGCTGGTGGTGGTCGTAACAGTGTCGATGCTGGCGGCGCCCTTGTTGTTCGTGGTGGAAGAACGCCTGCTGACGCCGCTCTTCGATCGCAACGCAACGCGCCCCTTCGACACCGTGGCGGAGCCCGGCAAGCGGGTCTTGATCGCCGGCTTCGGGCGGGTCGGGCAGATCGTCTCGCGCTTGCTGGCAGTGCGGCGGATTCCCTTCACCGTGCTTGACGCCAGCGCCGAGCAGGTGGACTTCGTCCGCCGCTACGGCAGCCGGGTGTATTACGGCGATGCCTCGCGCCTGGATGTACTGATGGCCGCCGGCATCGACAAGGCGCATCTGTTCGTCCTCGCCATCGACGACGTGGACGCGTCGATCAAGACCGCTGAACTGGTGCGTACGCACTTCCCCAACCTGCCGATCTATGCGCGGGCGCGCAATCGATTCCACGCCTACAAGCTGATGGATGTGGGGGTCAAGGCGGTGGTGCGGGACACTTTCCACAGCAGCGTGGTATTGGCCGAAGACGTCCTGCGCGGACTGGAGGTGCCAGAGCAAGAGCTGCGCACGATGCTGACGCGCTTCGTCGACCACGACGAAGAAACACTGCGCCGGCAGCACGCGGTCTATCAGGACGAGGCGGCGCTCATCCAGACCAGCCGCCAGGCTGCCGCCGAGCTGCGCGGGCTATTCGAGGAAGATGCCGCCCATCATCGCGGTGAGCAGGCGCTGGACACGTCCACCCCGACTGCCGCCGAAGGACGCACATGAAACACGGGTTTGGGACGCGCCGGGCGATTGCCCGGCGCGGCAAACAACAGGCTCAGACCGCCGGTACGCCGGCGTCATGGGCCTGGCGATCGGCCCAGTACGAAGAACGCACCATGGGACCGCAGGCGGCGTTCTTGAAGCCCATCTTGTAGGCTTCTTCCTCGAACATCTTGAAGGTGTCCGGGTGAACGTAGCGCAGCACCGGCAGGTGGCCACCGGAGGGTTGCAGATACTGACCGATGGTCAGCATGTCGACGTCATGCACGCGCAGGTCGCGCATGACGTCGAGGATTTCCTCGTCGGTCTCGCCCAGGCCGACCATCAGGCCGGACTTGGTCGTGACGTCCGGATGGCTGTCCTTGAAGTTCTTCAACAGCATCAGCGAGTGCTTGTAATCGGCACCGGGGCGCGCTTGCTTGTACAGGCGCGGCACCGTTTCGAGGTTGTGATTCATGACATCCGGCGGTGCCTCGCTGAAGATGCGCAGCGCCACGTCCATGCGGCCCCGGAAATCCGGCACCAGCACTTCGATCGACGTGGCAGGCGATTTCTCGCGCACGTTGGCGATACAGTCGACGAAGTGCTGCGCACCGCCGTCGCGCAGGTCATCGCGGTCCACCGAGGTGATCACCACGTAACGCAGGCGCATGGCGGCGATGGTGATGGCCAGATTCTTGGGCTCATCGGCATCCAGCGGATCGGGACGGCCGTGGCCGACATCGCAGAACGGGCAGCGCCGCGTGCAGATGTCGCCCATGATCATGAAGGTGGCCGTGCCCTTGCCGAAGCATTCGTGGATATTGGGGCAGGAGGCTTCTTCGCAGACAGTGTGCAGCTTGTGATCGCGCAGCGTGTCCTTGATCTCGTTGAAGCGGGTGGCCTCTTCGCCGGCGCCCAGCCGGATGCGGATCCAGTCGGGCTTGCGGAGTTTTTCGGCCGGGACGATCTTGATGGGGATGCGAGCCGTTTTAAGCTCGCCGCGCTGCTTTTTGACGGTGGTTTCTTCCATGTTCTCACTCATTGCGCGATCGGGTAGTCGCGTTCCAGCAGTTCGCTAAGCCGCCGTGCCAGACGGCGATGGGCCTCGTCGACAGTGGTCTCCACACCCAGATCGGCGAGCTGCGTGGTGCGCAGGCCCTCGTAGCCGCACGGATTGATGCGGAAGAACGGGGCCAGGTCCATGTCGACGTTGAGCGACAGGCCGTGATAGCTGCAACCACGCGAAATTTTCAGTCCCAAGGCGGCAATCTTGGCGTCCTGGGTATAGACACCGGGAGCGCCTTCGCGCCGCTGCGCGGACACGCCCCACTCCGCCAGCACGTCGATGACGGCCTGTTCCATCAGGCTGACCAGCTCGCGCACTTTCAGGTGACGGCGCGCCAGGTCGATCAAGAGATAGACCACGGCCTGGCCGGGGCCATGGTAGGTGATTTGGCCGCCCCGGTCGATCTTGACCACCGGCACGTCGCTTTCCTGCAGCAGATGCTCGATTTTGCCGGCGAGGCCGAGTGTATAGACGGGCGGATGCTGCAACAACCACACTTGGTCCAGGGTTTCCGGACCGCGTGCGGCGGTCAGGTCGCGCATCGCCTGCCAGGTCGGCACGTAGTCGACCAGGCCCAGCGACTCGACGAGGATGCCCGCGCCGGCCACCGCGCCCAGTTCGGAGCCGTCCGGCGCGCCCACTACAGAACGACCTTCACCATCGGATGCGATGACAGTTCGCGGTACAGATCGTCGAGCTGCGGCTTGGAGGTGGCCCGCACCGTGCACGTCAGCGACAGGTAGTTGCCGCGGCTGGAGGGGCGCATTTCCATGGTGTTGCCGTCGAAATCGGGCGCATGGCGCAGGACGACTTCGAGCACCGTCTGGGCGAATTCGTCGTGGCGCTGGCCCATGATCTTGAGCGGGAAATCACACGGAAATTCGAGCAGGGTTTCGGTGGTGGTGGTGTTCATCGACACTTCTCCCATGCGGCGGGGCCAACGAGCATAGCGCGCACGCCACACGCTGTCTGCCGCCGATTGAAAACATATGTATGGGGGCGATGGCGCCTTATTTCAACCACAGGCGCAGTTGGTCCCAGGTGCGGCCGAACCAGCCGGCTGGCGGCACGTCGCCCAGCGCCACGACCGGATACTCGCCCAGGGTGCGGCCTTCGAGCGTCACGCGCAGCGTACCGATGCGGTCGCCACGTACCAGCGGGGCCACCATCGGCTCACGGCCGACAAACTGCAGCTTGAGGCCACCGGCTTCGTCGCGCGGCACCGCAATGACCAGATCGCGCAGGAAGCCGCCTTCCACTTCGCGCTGGGCGCCTTTCCACACCGTCAGGCGACGCACCGGCTGGCCGGCGCCGTACAGCTTGACCGCGTCATACGATTGAAAAGCGAAATTGAGCAGTTGCTGGGCTGACTGCGAGGCCTGCGCGGCCGACGGCGCGCCCGCCACCACCGCCACCAGGCGACGCGGCCCGCGCACGGCAGAAGCTGCCACCATGTTGCCGCCCGTGCGCGCCGCCGCCACGCCCAGGCCGTCGATACTGGCATCGAGCCACAGCAGACGATTGCGGCTTTGCTGGGTGAGATCGCGATGGGCAATCGATTTGAGGCCGAAACGCGCGTAATCCTGGGGGAACATGCGCACCATGGCAGTGGCCAGCACCGCCAGGTCACGCGCCGTCGAATACTGCCCGGCGACGGTGGCGCCGGTGGCGTTCTTGAAGACCGTGTCGGGCATCCCCAGGCGCTGGGCCTCGGTGTTCATGAGTTCAACGAAGGCCGCTTCTGAGCCGGCCACTGCCTCGGCCAGCGCATAGGCGGCATCACCCGCGCCCAGTACGGCAACGCCGTCGAGCAGGGTCGCCACCGGCACCGGCTTGCCGGGCGTCAGAAACAGGGCCGGGCCGTTGCGCGCCGCCGCTACTGCCGCTTTGCCCGGCGTGACCTGCTGGTCGAGGGTGATCTGCCCGGTACGCACAGCGGTGAAGCCGACGTAGGCCGTCATCAGTTGCGTCAGCACCCCCGGATCGACGCGCATCTGCGCATCCTGGGCGGCCAGCTGCTGATTGCCGGCCAGATCGAACAGCACCCACGACTTGGCCGGTACCACGGGGGAAGGAGGAACCTGGGCGTGGGCTATGCCCACCCCGCACAGCGCTGCCAGGGCGGCAGCCAGCAAACGTCTCATGTCTGGACCACGATTGCGGCGATGCCGCGCGAGGCGGCGTGCCAATGTTGAAAACGCGCCGTGGCGCGGACACTGCCCCGACCGGGGCGTGCCGAAGAACAAGACCGCCAACGGGCGGGCAAAGTTCGCCCGCCTGCGCTCACAGGATGGGCGCCAGCCAGCGCGCCGCATCGGTGGCGCTCATCGCATTGCGCGCCGCCCAGTCGTCGAGCTGGTCACGGCCGATCTTGCTGACCGCGAAATACTGCGCCTGCGGATGCGCCAGATAGAAACCGGCCACGGCGGCGGCCGGCGACATGGCATAGGCCTCGGTCAGCGTCATGCCGGTATGGGTGCCGGCATCCAGCAGACGGAAGATTTCGCCCTTGGCGACGTGGTCCGGGCAGGCCGGGTAGCCGGGCGCGGGACGGATGCCCCGGTAGCCCTCGGCGATCAGCGCATCGTTGCCGAGCGCCTCGTCGGCGGCGTAGCCCCAGTAGCCCTTGCGCACGCGCTCGTGCAGCCATTCGGCGCAGGCTTCGGCAAAACGGTCGGCAATCGCCTTGAGCATGATCGACGAGTAGTCGTCATGGGCCGCTTCGAATTCGGCCAGTTTGCGCTCGATGCCGATACCGGCCGTCACCGCGAAGGCGCCGGCGTAATCGGGCACACCGGCATCGCGGTCGGCGACGAAATCGGTCAGACAGTAATTGGGCTTGCCGGCCGGACGCTCGTGCTGCTGGCGCAGGCCATGCCAGGCGCCCAGGCGCTGGCTGCGCGACTCGTCGGTATATAGGACGATGTCATCGCCCTCGGCATTGGCCGGGAAGAGCCCGAAGACGGCGTTAGTGGTGATCCACTTTTCTTCGATCACCTGCGCCAGCATCTTCTGCGCATCGGCATACACGCTGCGCGCAGTCTCGCCCACCACGTCGTCATCCAGAATGGCCGGGAAGCGCCCCGCCAGGTCCCAGGTCTGGAAGAACGGGCCCCAGTCGATGTAGGGCGCCAGCGCCGCCAGATCGACCTCATGCAACGCTGTCACGCCCAGTTGGCGCGGCACCGCCGGCACATAGGCGGGGTCGTGGTTCCACGCGAAGCGGTTGGCGCGTGCCTGTGCCAGCGTCACCATCGTAACACCCTTCTTCTGCGCGTGCTGTTCGCGGATACGCGCATAGTCGGCGGCCACATCGGCGGCATAGCCGTCGCGCAATTCGGCGGACAACAACGAGGTCACCACGCCGACGGCGCGCGAGGCGTCCGGCACATACACCACCGGCTGCGCGTAATTGGGGGCGATCTTGATGGCGGTGTGCGCGCGCGAGGTGGTGGCGCCGCCGATGAGCAGCGGCACGGTAAAGCCGAGGCGTTCCATTTCACCGGCGACGAAGGCCATTTCTTCCAGCGATGGGGTGATCAGGCCGGACAGGCCGATGGCCTGCGCGCCATGCTCGCGCGCCGCATTCAGGATCTTGTCGCAGGGCACCATCACGCCCAGGTCGACGATCTCGTAACCGTTGCAGCCGAGCACCACGCCGACAATGTTCTTGCCGATGTCATGGACGTCGCCCTTGACGGTGGCGACGACGATCTTGCCCTTGGAGGCGGCACCCGTGCGCGCCTTTTCTTCTTCGATGAAAGGAATCAGGTGCGCCACCGCCTGCTTCATGACGCGCGCCGATTTCACCACCTGCGGCAGGAACATCTTGCCGGCGCCGAACAGGTCGCCGACCACGTTCATGCCGTTCATCAGCGGGCCTTCGATGACCGCCAGCGGCGGCCTGCCCTCCGCCGCCAGTTTGGCGCGCACCTCTTCGGTGTCGCCGACGACGAATTCGGTGATGCCCTTGACCAATGCGTGCGACAGGCGCTCTTCCACCGGCCAGGCACGCCAGGCCTGATCCTGCCCGGCCTCCTTGGCCTGCCCCTTGACGGTCTGGGCGATGTCCACGAGGGCTTCGCCGGCACCGGCGTGGCGATTGAGCACCACGTCCTCGACCTTATCGCGCAGATCCGCTTCGAGATCGTCGTAGACGCCGAGCTGGCCGGCATTGACGATGCCCATGGTCAACCCCGCCTTGATGGCGTGGTACAGGAACACCGTGTGGATGGCCTCGCGCATCGGGTCGTTGCCGCGGAACGAGAAGCTCACGTTGGACACGCCGCCGCTGGTCTTGGCATAGGGCAGGTTGTGCTCGATCCACTGCACCGCCTCGATGAAGTCGACGGCGTAGTTGTTGTGCTCTTCGATGCCGGTGGCAATGGCGAAGATGTTGGCGTCGAAGATGATGTCTTCGGGCGCAAAGCCGATTCCCACCAGCAGGTCGTAGGCGCGCTTGCAGATCTCGGTCTTGCGCGCATAGGTGTCGGCCTGACCCTGCTCATCGAAGGCCATCACGATGACCGCCGCGCCATAGCGCTGGCACAGGCGCGCGTGATGCAGGAAGGTGTCCACGCCTTCCTTCATCGAGATCGAATTGACGATCCCCTTGCCCTGGATGCACTTCAGGCCGGCTTCGATCACGTCCCACTTGGACGAGTCGATCATGATCGGCACACGCGAGATATCCGGTTCGGAAGCGATCAGCTTGAGAAAGCGCTCCATCGAGGCGACCGAATCGAGCATCGCCTCATCCATGTTGATGTCGATGACCTGGGCGCCGTTTTCCACCTGCTGGCGCGCCACGGCCAAGGCATCGTCGAAGCGGCCTTCGAGGATCATGCGGGCAAAGGCGCGCGAGCCGGTGACGTTGGTACGCTCGCCGACATTCACGAACAGGCTGTCGGCACCGACGTCGAAAGGCTCCAGTCCCGACAGGCGCAGACGCGGCTCGATGATGGGCGGCACACGCGGCGACACCGCCCGCACCGAGTCGGCCAGTGCGCGGATGTGGTCGGGGGTGGTGCCGCAGCAGCCACCGATGATGTTGACCAGGCCATGGCGTGCCCAGTCGCCGACTTCATGCGCCAGTTCGTCGGGCGTCTCGTCGTAGCCGCCGAAGGCATTCGGCAGGCCGGCGTTGGGGTGGGCCGACACATAGCAATCGGCCACGCGCGACAGCTCCTCGACGTAGGCACGCAGTTCGCGTGCGCCGAGGGCGCAGTTGAGGCCGAACGACAGCGGCCGTGCGTGGCGCAGCGAATTCCAGAACGCTTCGGCGGTCTGCCCCGACAGGGTGCGGCCCGATGCATCGGTGATGGTGCCGGAGATCATCACCGGCAGGCGGCGGCCGAGGTCTTCGAACAGGCGTTCGACGGCGAAGACGGCGGCCTTGGCGTTGAGCGTGTCGAAGACGGTTTCGATCAGCAGCAGATCGGCGCCGCCTTCCATCAAACCACGCGCGGTGTCGTAGTAATCGTCGGCGAGTGCATCGAAGCTGATGTTGCGGAAACCCGGATCGTTCACATCGGGCGAGATCGACAGCGTGCGCGACGTCGGGCCGATGACGCCGGCACAGAAGCGCGGCTTGTCGGGATGGCGGGCGGTGTATTCGTCACACAGTTCACGCACGATGCGCGCGCCGACCACGTTGAGTTCGTAGGCGATGGCTTCCAGGCCGTATTCCGCCTGCGACACGCGGGTGGCGTTGAAGGTGTTGGTCTCGATGATGTCGGCGCCAGCCTCGAGGTATTCGCGGTGGATGCCGGCGATCAGCTCGGGGCGCGTGAGCAGCAGCAGGTCGTTGTTGCCGCGGACATCCTTGCCGTGGCCGGCGAAACGCTCGCCCCGGTAATCCGCCTCGGACAACGTATAGCGCTGGATCATGGTACCCATGGCACCGTCGAGGATCAGGACGCGTTGTGAGAGGAGCTGGCGGAGCGTATCGGTGCGATCTGGCTGCATGTTATGGCGTGCTCTGTGGGGTGCTGGATACGACGGACAACAAAAAACCCGTCGGCCTCGAGGCGCAACGGGTCTTGGGGAACTCGCATCGCTTTAGCGGTATTTGGCTGCGCCCCGCAAGCTGAGGCTCAAATCGGCGCAAGCTGCGAATATTGATCGCAAGTACCTGATTTGTCAAGGAAGCGGCAAGGCCGACCGAGGGGCTTCAGTTGGGGAAGCAGCCCAGAATGCCACCGCAATCGTAGCGATCGATGAAGCGCGTTTCGCTGCGGATCACCTTGCCGTCCTTGAAGATCACATCGAAACGTTTGAGCTGGCCACCATAGCCCATGCTGTCGATGTTCCATTCCCAGGCTTCTTCCTTCGACAGCGGATAGGTCTGGCGCGACAGCGGCCGCCCCAGGAGCCGCAGCACCTCGTCGTGCGTCAGACCCGGCTTGACGCGCGCCATGTAGGGATCGGACAGTACCTGCGCCACTTCGCGCACGCGGCCGTCGCCGCCCAGGGTCACCATGTAAACGGTCGTGCCGAATGGCTGGTTGTTGTATTCCAGGGTGCGCGAACCGTCGGCGTTGTCGAAGGTTTCGGCCGGCTGGCCAGCCTGGGCCAGGACCTCGGCTTCAGTCTGCCCGGCCTGCAGACGGGGCGGACCCATGGTGCTGGCGCAGGCCGCCAGCGCCAGGGCGGCAATGCCTGGCACGAGGCGCGGAATCGACAATGGCATGGCGGCCTCCAGGGCAAGGCGGCGCAGTCGGCCGCCTATCGTGAACAGTTGGGGGCGAGCGCTTATTCCGGCGCTCGCCGGGTTCAGTTTTCTTCGTACACCATCACATCGGTGCGCGTGATGCGGCCACCACGGAAGTACGCATAGAAGCGCTGGCGCAGATCCGGCATGAAGTCTTCGACGACCCATTCCCAGGTGTCCTCACCCTTGAGCGACTGGGTGATCGAACCGGGCGCGCCCATCAGGCGGCGCACCTGGTCGAGGGTCATGCCGCGCTGGACCTTGACGAATTGGTCGCGGGTCAGCACCTGGTCCACCGCCAGCACTTTGCCGTCGGACGAAAAATGCACCATGTAGGTGGTCTGGCGTTGCGGCTGCGCGGAGAACTCCCATTGCTGGCCGCCATCGGCGTCCTTCCAGACGTGCGCCGGCTTGCCGACGCGGGCTTCGACGTCGGCCGTGGATGCCACGCCGGGCTTCAACTCGGAGAAGCCGCCGCTCACCAGGCTGGCACAGGCGGAGAGGCTGAGCGCCATCGCCGCGAGAATCATTTTGGCTTTCATGTCTTGTTGTCTTGGTTCGAATGTGAAAAGGGGGCGATGCGCAGGTGTCAGCCCGAAGTCTGCACCATGGTCCGGCTGGTTTCGACCACCTTGCCCTCCGGGCCGAAGTGCACATTGAAGCGCATCTCCTGGTTGGCCGGCCCCACGTAAGGCCAGTCCCACACCAATTGGTTCTTCAGCGGCAAGGGCTGGCGCGTGGCTGGCTGTCCCAGCAGGCGACGCACCTGGTCTTCGGTCATGCCGGTGGCGACGCGGTCGAAATGCGCTTCGTCCAGCGTCTGCTCCATCGACACCAGGATACCGGCCGACGAAATGCGCAGCATGTAGTTGTGCGTGCCATTGGGCATGCGCGAATACTCGAGCAAGCGCGTGCCGTCGGGTTCATCCCAGCGCATGGTGGGCTCGCCCATCAGGCGCTCGACCTCTTGCACGGTCGATTCGCCCGGCTTGAGCTTCTTCTCGGCCAGATAATCGCAACCGAACAGTCCGAACAGCATCAGGCAGGCTCCCAGGACAAGCACGGCGCGGCGCACGGCGGCCTCACGCGCGGCTGACGCGGCCCAGCCGCTGGCGCACTTCGAGGGCCATGCCCTGGCCGTGGCTGAGCATGCGCAGCCCCGGCATGCCGGGCCGATGGAACGCGTCGGTGATATGGGTGATCGGCTCGAAACAGAAGAACGGCTGGCGCTCCGGACGGAAGAAGATCGCCAGATCGAGCCCGGCCGGCTCCACCGTGGTCCAGTCGATGGTCAGGTCAATGTCATCGCGCTCCATGCGCATGCGGCCGTCCCAGCCAGAGAAGTTGTTGTCGATGCGGCCATGGCCGAGCGGCCGCAGGGTGTTGAAATCCCAAGCCGGCGGCAGGCCGTTGACGTGTTCGGTCGGCAGGCTGCCGGTCTCCTGCCAATAACCGCTGGCGGCGAACTGCACGCGCGGGCCGTCCAGATCGGCCCCGCGCAGGTAGAACGGATGCCAGGCCAGGCCATACGGCATGGGCACATCGCCCAGATGCGTGACCTCCAGGCGCATGGTCATGCCGTCTTCATCGACCTCGAACAGCTGCGTGGCTTCGTAGTCGTAGGGGTAGTCGTGATAGCGGTGCGATTCGAGCACCAGTTCGAGCCGCCGCTCGGTGTGATGCTGTACGTGCCAGGCCTGCATCCAGCCGTTGCCGTGGATCGGGTAGGCCACGTCGCCACGGTTTACTTCCATCGGGTGGAAGGTGCCGTCCACCGTGATGCCGCCCGCGGTGATGCGGTTCGACCACGGCACCAGCGGGAAATTACCCACAATGCGGCGGCCGTCCGAAGTGGCTTCGTAGGGCCGCCAGATCGGCTGCCAGGCGTCGTCGCGCAAAACCTCCCAGAACGCAGCGCTCCCCCCCATGCCAGGGAGGATGCCCAGGCGTTGCCCGTCGGTTTGAATAGTCAGGATCGTTGCATCCGGCATCCATCTGCTCCACTTCGGCAAGAGCGCACATTGTCCGCGCGGCGGGCGGACATGCGGCGGCCTTTCTCAATACTTGTGTTCTTCCAGCCAGCGGGCAATGCGTTCGGCCACGATACGCCACCCCGCCTCCAGCATCATGCCGTGGCCCATGTCGGCGACGATCTCGGCCGCCACGCCGTACACCCGCCCGATTTCCTGCGCCTGCTCGGCGGGGATCAGCGTGTCATGTTCGGCGCCCAGCACGAGCATCGGCGGGCGATACATGCGCGCCGGGTTGGGCAGGCTGAACAGCGTCATGTCCCACAACGCGCGCATCGACTCGGGCTGCATGCGCAGAAAGCACGACTGCAGCATTTCCGGCGTCACCGGCTGGTGGAACAGCGCCTCGCGCAGCGTCTGCAAGTGCGGCTGCCCGCCGCCGAGCACGCGGTTCAGGTCCATCAGCAGGGTCGGACGCCGGAACATCAGGCCCGCCGCCGCCGACATCAGGCCGCTGGGCGGCACCGAGGCCAGCAGCACCACACCCGGCAGATCTTCGTGCTCGAGCAGTTTCTGGGCAAGCAGGCCGCCCATCGAGTGACCGATGATCACCGGCCGCGCCGGCAAGCCGGCGATGGCTTCACGCACATCGTTGACGTAGTCGTCGATGGACAGCGCGTCCAGGTGCTCACGCCCTCGACTGCCGGCGTGGCCGGACAGCGAAACGGCGTGCGCCATCCATCCGCGTTCGGCGAAGTACGGCAGGAAGTGATCGTCCCAGCACCATGCGCCAGCGTACGCGCCGTGCACGAACAGCAGCGGCGTGGCGTGCGCCGGGCCGGCCGGCGTGCACGTGAGAATTTCCAGATCGCTCATGAGATGGCACCTTTACCCGCGCGGCGTCCCGGCCGCGCGGCAGTTGGCGACATCGGCCCGCGCACGCACGGCGCGTGCCGGGCCCGGCGATTTACTTCTTCGGAACCGCAACACCACGCTTGACGGCGGCGCGCTTGGCGATGGCGTCGAACCAGCGCTTCACTTCCGGGAAGTTCTCCAGTTCGGTCTGGTGCAGCTCATGGCGGCGGATCCACGGCCAGGTGGCGATGTCAGCCACCGTGTACTCGTTGCCGGCCAGGAACTTGCGGCCCTTCAGACGCGTGTTGAGCACGCCGTAGATGCGCTGCGTCTCGCCCCAGTAGCGGGCCACGCCGTAGGGCACGGTGGTCGGTGCAAAACGCAGGAAATGATGCGCCTGCCCCAGCATCGGGCCAACCGAGCCCATCTGGAACATCAGCCATTGCAGCGCTTCGTACTTGCCGGTGACGTCTTCCGGCAGGAACTTGCCGTGCTTGCCGGCCAGATACAGCAGGATGGCGCCCGATTCGATCAGGGTGATGGGCTTGCCATCCGGACCGTCGCTGTCGACCAGCACGGGAATCTTGTGGTTGGGGTTCAGCGCCAGATATTCCGGCGTCATCTGATCGCCGCGCGAAATATCGATCGGCTTGACTTCGTATTTGAGACCAAGCTCTTCGAGCATGATCGACACTTTATGACCGTTGGGCGTGCCCCAGGTGTACAGGGTAATCAACTTGCGACTCCGTCAGACGTAGATGCAGAAACCCGGCAAGCGTACCGCAGGAGGATGCCCGATGGAAACGTGGCGCGCCTCGCCGCCCCGTGTCCGCGCGCCACTGTCTCAGAAACGTCGATAGCGCTCGGCTCCTTCATCGGCCGCGCGGATGAACCATTCGCGACGTGCCGGCTCGGCCGGCGGGTCGAACACCACGATCTGCGCGGCCACGCCTTCCGGCGGTTGCGGGGCGCGCGCCACCTCCCGCTGGGCGCCGCTGGCGACCTGCCGCCACACTTGCTGGGCGATGCGTTCGGCATGGTCGGTGGGCAGGCTGACGGCCACCGCGATGGTCAGGCGATCGGTCGACCCCACCAGCATGGCCTGATGGGCATCGGGCGACACGCTGGCCCACTGTGCGTTCCAGCCCGCACCACCCTGAGTGGCGAGCATGTCGAGCACGATGAAGTTGGCCGCCGCCGACAGCACGCGCGGCGGCGCCACCGCGCCCGGTTGCACGTGCGGCATGCCATAGGCGCCGGTGGCCAGCGCACGCCAGGCAGCGGCGGCGTGTGACAGCGACACTTCGCCCATGCTGTCGGGCATGTCCAGGCCGGGCGGCGCGTCCAGACCCAGCAGATGCAGGCGGTCCGACACGGCATTGGGCGGCAGGGTCTGCAGCAGCGCCGCCATGGGGCCGGCGCGATGCTGTGACAACGCCACGCGCAACGACGCGCTGTCCAAGGGCAGGAAGGCATCGGGCGCCGCCACTGCCAGCGGGTCGGCCAGCACCGTCGCTGCCGTCGCCTGACGCGTTTCCAGCGCCACCGAAGCGGCATAGGGCCACCACCATTGCGGCAGCAGCCGGCGGGTGTTCACGCCGTCGGGCTGGGCGGCGGCGGGCGCCCCGACCCACACCAGCGCCTCGTTGCTGGCATTGTCCAGCACCAGCACGGCGGCATCGACCGCGCCGCTTTGCTGCACGGCCTCCAGCGCCTTGCGCTGCAGCGTGGCGTCGAGCGTGGAGGTCAGCACCTGCCCCGGCTGGCGCAGGACTTCGCGCGCCAGCTGCGGCGCCAGAATGTGCTGCGGACCACGTGGCGCATCCAGGCGGTTTTTGGCCAATTGCATGATCTCGGCGCACATCTTGGCGCTGCCGAGGGTCTGAGCCAACGCACAGGCTCGGCGCCCCACCAGATCGGGCTTGGCATTGGGGCCGCGCAGCAGCGCCGCCAGGATGACCGCCTCACGGCGCGTGATGGCCTGTGGCTTGAGACCGAAGATAAAGGCGCTGCCGGCCGCCAGCCCCTGCAGGTCGCCGCGCAGTGGCGCGAGATTCAGATAGGCCTCAAGGATCTGTGCCTTGGTCCAGCGTTGCTCCAGTTCGATGGCGGCCACGCTCTGGTCCCATTTCTGGGAATACGACCGCCGTCCGCGCGAAGGCAGGCGCAGTTCCGGCTCCAGCAACCCAGCCACCTGCATGGTGAGGGTCGAAGCACCGCGCTGGGTGCGATTCCACATGTTCTGCCAGGCGGCACCGACGAAGGCCCGCCAATCGATGCCGGGATGCTCGAAGAAGCGCTTGTCCTCGGCCGCCAGCAAGGCCTCGCGCATGGCGGGCGAAAGTTGGGTGAGCGGCGTCCACGCCAGGCGGCGCACGTTGTAGTCGAGCCGCACATCGGACAACGGCTCGCCGCGCCGGTCGAGCAAGACCCCGTCGGATGCGACGTAGCCATTGCGGACCTGTTCGAAACTGGGCAGTTGGGCGTGCGCGGCAGCCGTCAGGCAAGCCATCAGGAGCGCAGCGCACAGGAGGCGACAGACCTTCATGAAAAACCGGGACAACGCGACGGTGCAAAATTGTGCCCCGATCCGCGCCGCCTTGCCATGACGGCGCTTACGGGTGGGGAAGGATGCCCCGGCGGGGACAGAAAGAGATGTGCCTGGCGCTCAGCACTGCTGCGTCCACTGGTGCAACTCTTCGGCCAGCACACTGTGACCGTCCTGGCGCGCCCGCTCGGCCAGCGCCTCGGCATTGGCGTCGGTGACGAACTCGCGACCGAAGCCGCGCACCAGTTGACGATAGATCTCATCGAGGTTCGGTTGGCCCGAGATCGGGCTGTCGTTGACCAGTTCTCCCATGGCGGTGCTCCTTTCATGTGGTGACGGGGCAGCGGCCGCAAGGGCCGTGCCGCGTCGACCACGGCGCACCGCGCCGGTTCTCGGCCCTAACGGGTGGATCAGCCCAGAAAGCCCAAGTCGGCGGTGGCAAAACGCCCGATGTTGGGCACCACCGTCGCCATGTCGCTGGCGGACACCCCAAACCAGCGCGCCAGGGTGCTGGCGTACTGGTCGACCGACACCGTCGGCAGCAGACGGCCGGAGCCGACGTCATCGGCGGCGCCCAGGGCGACCGTCGGGAAACTGCCGTAGATGTTGCCGCCCCGCACAGCGCCGCCCACCACGAAATGATGCGCGCCCCAGCCATGGTCGGAGCCATCGCCATTGCTGGTAAGGGTGCGGCCGAAATCCGAGGCGGTGAACAGCGTCACGTTGTTGTCCACGCCCAGGGCGTTGGTCAGCGACGAAAAATACGCGATGGCATCGGACATTTCCCGCAGCAAGGCCGGCTGCGTGGTGAGCTGGTTGTCGTGGGTGTCGAAGCCCCCCAGGCTGACGAAGAAAACCTGCCGATTGGCGCCCAGCGAAGTACGCGCACCGATCAGCTGCGCCACCGTGCGCAATTGCATGGCCAGACGGCTGCTGGTGAGCGAGGCGGGCAGCGTGAAGGGGGCACTGGCCGGATCGTAGCCGCCCATCGCCGCCTTGATGTCGGCGGCGGCCCCCAGGTTGCGCGACACCACATCGGCGTAGTCCTGCTCCAGGGCGATGTTGCTGCTCTGCGTGATGAGGGCGCGCAGGACATCGTCACCGGTGCTGCTGCCGAACAGGCTGGTATTGGCCAGGCCATTGATGGCGGTGGCCCCACCGTTGACGGTGGCCGAGCCGACGCCGACCTGGTACTGAAAGATGGCGTCGCCGGCCAGGAAGACGTTGTTGCCCGCCGCCGAGATGGCCGTGAAGATCGACTTGCTGTTCTGCGACTTGAACAGATCGCCCAGGCGCCCGCCCCAGCCGACGCGCGCGCCTTCCGGGCTGAAGGCCTGCCAGGTCGCCTGCTGGTCGTTGTGGGAGAACAGCTTGGGTGGCAGGGTGCCGCTGGCATTGGCACGATACTGCGCCAGCGTCAGCGGCTGCACCAGCGGGCCGACGTTGGCGACGACGGCGGCCTTGCCCTGCTGGAACAGCGTCTGCAGGGCGGCCATTTCCGGCGCCAGGGCAAACTGGCGTCCCGCCCCCTGCGAGGCCGACGGCGTGATTTCGAGCAGGCCGTCGCGGTCGCGCGCCAAGCCACCGGCCGACTGGGCGCCGCCACGGGCGGCGGCGTAGGTGTTGTAGCTGGCGACATCGTAGGGCATGACCATGTTGTTATGGTCATTGCCGCCATACAGAAACAGGCACACCAGGGCACGGTAGTCCGGTGCCGTCTGGGCCGCCGCCTGGCCGATGCCGGCAAGGTTGAGGGCGAAGGGCGCCGCCGCCCCCAGCGAAGAGAGCGCCGCCGCGCGCTTGAGGAATTCCCGCCGCGAGGCGTTTCCAGGAGTGGTCATTGGGGGCCTCTTACTTCTGGACGATGAATTCCGGGCTGGCGAGCGTGAGCAACACGGCCAGCTGGACTCGGTTCTTGCGATCGGTGGCATTGTTCGCCGCTGTGTTGGTGCGCAAGGTGATGGCCTGCACGGCCGACACGATCTGATTAATGGTGGCCGGCCGGAGCGCGCCCGCCACCAGAATCAGATTGAGGCGGTCCACCAACTGGGCCGGCTGCTCGGCCAGAGCCAGTTCGGTGGTGTAATCCGGCACCATCCGGTCGGTGCTCGGGCCGAGATAGCCCTGGATGGCGTTCTGCATGGTGTTCATGTAGCCCGCCACCGAGGTCTCGTTGGTGATCTGCATCTCCGGCGCCACCAGGCTTGCGGCGCCCACGCGCGTGCCGGGCGGGGTGTAGCCGGGGCGGAAAAAGTTGAACACCGAAGACGAACGCATCGGCGACTGCCCCAGCGAGGTGCCAGCGTTGTCGGTGTTGCCGACCTGGAAACGCCCGCTGGCTGGCGTGGCCTTGAATGCCCGCATCCAGTTCGCCATGCGCACGATGGGTTCGCGCAGCTTGCCGTAGCCTTCGGCCTGCGCTGCCGCCACGTCACGCGCCTCCGGGTCGAGCAGAACGGCCCGGATCACGGCCTTCATGTCGCCACGCTCGCCCTTGCCGTTGTTGGCGAAAGCCGCCGCCACCCGCGATACGTAAGCCGGGCTCGGGTTGCTGGTGACCAGCCGCTGGATCAGTTGGCGGCCGATGAAGGGTCCGACGTTGGGATGATTGAACAAGGTGTCGAGCGCTATGTTCAGATCGGCCGTGCCGTCACCGCTCCCCGCCGCGATGGTGGCGCCCAGAAAGCGTTTTTCGGACGTCGAGTGGTACTTGGCGTACAGCTGCATCGGCGTGGTGTCGCGATTGGGGTCCTGTGCCGAACTGTAGCCATTCCAGCGCGCATCGGAGGTATCCGGCCCGGCCCAGCTCCAGCCGGTGAGCACCCGCGCCAGCCCAGACACGTCGGCATTGGTATAGGTTTCGACCGGTTTGCCGCCCTGCGTCACCACCGTACCGTCCGCATTGAGCTGGTACAGGCCGACGGTGAACAACTGCATGACTTCGCGCGCGTAGTTCTCGTCCGGCACGCGACCCTTGGCGGGGTCTTCCTTCTGGTTGCGCAGGTAGGTCAGGTACTGGCCCATCGCCGGATGAAGCGTCACGTCGTGAAGCAAAGTGCGGAAGTTGCCGAAGGCGTCGCGGCCGAGCATGTCGTAATACGAGGCCACCGTGCGGATATTGCTCGACAGCGTGCCGTCGAACGAGACGACCATGATTTCGGACAGCGCGAAGGCAACGCGCTGGCGCAGTTGGTCGTCGCCGGTGGCGGTCTGTTTCCAGAAGCTCTCGAAAAAGTGGTTTTGCGACAGGTTCTGACCGGTGGTCAGCACGTTGGCCTTGATGTTGTCGACGTAGGCCAGGTGGGAACTCTGCGCCGTGTTGAACTGGCGGGCGATCCAGGATTCCGGCCCGGTAGCGGACACATCATCGATGCCCGCCTCGGTCGGCCCGAAGCTCGCCTGCACCAGAAAACGCGCGGCCGCCACGCGGCTGACCGGCGTTGCGGCGGGTACGGGCTCCTGGCTGCTGGCGCTGCCGCCCGCCGACGAAGAAGACGACCCGCCCGGAATGCCGGTGGCGACGCCGCCCTTGCCGCCGCCGCCACCGCAGGCGGTGAACAGCACGAGCAGGCAGGCGCTCATGACGCCATTTTTGATGGACAGCCGCATGGGGGGCGTCTCTCTCTGTGGAAATGTGGCTGATTCTAGAGAGACGCCAAATTCGGTCTGTCAGACACTGATTAGCGGATAGGCGCTAAAGATGAACGGATCGTGCACAAACCTGCACAATACAAAGTCACATTTTGCGCCGCCAACGCGCCCCAAAAAGCAGCAAAACACTTATCAGCAGGATGGGGGTATTGGCCGTGCGGGCGTAGGGCGTCATCCCTTGGTAACCCCGTACGTCGGCCACCAGCGCATCGGCCGTGAACGGTGCCAGCAAGGCTTGCACGCTGCCATCCGGCGCCACGATGCCGGTCATGCCGGTGTTGGTGGCCCGCAGCATCGGCCGCCCGGTTTCCAGGGCCCGCATGCGGGCGATTTGCAGGTGTTGCGGCTGGGCATGCGAATCACCGTACCAGGCGAGGTTCGACATGTTGAGCATCAGCGTCGCCTCGGGCAGCGCCGGCAGCAGCTCTTCGCCGAACACGTCTTCGTAGCAGATGTTGACGGCGATGCGCTGGCCAGCCAGCGAAAGCAGCGGCTGATCCTTGGCACCGCGCGTCTGATCCGACATCGGGATGCTGGCCAACTGGTAGAACCAGCCGAACAAGGGCGGCGAAAACTCGCCGAATGGCACCAGATGGCGCTTGCTGTATTGCTGCGCGCCGTCCACGCCGCGTGCGATGGCGCTGTTGAAGATGCGATCCTGGCTGTCGCGCGTGAACACACCAACGATGACATTGCCGCCGGCGGCCGCCTGCATGGCGTCCATGTAGCCGGGGGGCAGGCGCGTATCGATGAGGGGCAGGCTGGTTTCCGGCAACACCACGATCTGCGCCGGATGGCTGCGCACCATCTCGTAATTGAGGCGCAGCCATTCGGCGATGTGGTCACGGTTCCATTTCATTTCCTGGGCGATGTTGGTCTGCAGCAGGGCCACCCGCGTCGGCGCGCCGACCGGCGTGGTCCATGCCACCAGACGCAGACCGGCGCCGAGCGCCAGCACCACGACGGCGGTGGCCAACGCGCT
>JASGFB010000071.1:0-25276 GCA_047605765.1 Rhodocyclaceae bacterium | reverse complement strand
GGGGGCGACCCCCGCGCGGGGCGCCGCCGCCGGGGCCGATTGCGTCGCTGCCGCGGCAGCCGGGGTGATTTCGGTTGTCTTCAGCGGCAGGCCGGGCGCCAGGCGCAGGGCGCCGTCCACCACCACCTTGTCACCGGCGCGCAAGCCATGGGTGATCAGCCAGCCATCACCCGACCATTCGCCAGCATCCAGCACGCGTTGCTCGGCCTTGCCGTCCTGCCCCACGACCCAGGCGAACTGCCCGCGCGGACCCTGTTGCACGGCGCGCTGCGGAATCACGATGGCATTCGGCCGCGTCGCGCCCATCACGTGCACACGCACGAACTGGCCGGGGCGCAGCACGCCCTTGGGGTTGGGGATCTCGGCGCGCAGCAGGAAGGTGCCGGTCTCCTGGTTGAAGGCGGCATCGGCGAAGGTGATCTGGCCCGTTTCCGGGAAGGTGCTGCCGTCGGCCAGCACGAGCGAGACGCGCCAGCGATCATTGGGTGCGGGGCGGATGGTGCCGTTGCGCACATCGTTCTGCATGCGCAGGCGCTCGTTTTCGGAAAGGCTGAAGTTCACCCGCATCGGATCGAGCTTGGCGACATAGGTGAGCAGGCTGTTGGTGCCGCTTACGTAGGCGCCGTCCTGCACCTTGGCGAAAGACGACAGGCCGGCCACCGGCGACTTGATGGTGGCGTAGCCCAGGTCGAGCTGGGCGTTGGTGAGTTTGGCGCTGGCGGCCTCGACCGCAGCGGCGGCGGCCTGCTCCTGCCCGGTGGCGTCGTCCAGATCCTTTTGCGACAAGGCGTTCTGTGCCACCAGCGGTTTGACGCGCGTGAGGTTGGCGCGGGCGGTGACCAGGCGTGCCTGCTGCTGCGCGAGTTCGGCCCGCGCCGCGTCGGCATCGGCCTGGAAGGGCTTGGGGTCAATGAGGAACAGCGTCTGGCCGGGGTGAACCATGGTGCCCTCGGTATAGACGCGCTTCTCGAGGAAGCCGGCGACGCGGGCGCGGATCTCGACCTGCTGCGAGCTCTCGGTCTGCCCGACCGTTTCGAACACCGCCGGGACGTCGGCGGTGCTGACTGTCATGACCGTCACGTCGGCCCCCTGGGGGGCGGGGGGCGGGGCTTCCTTCTTGCCACAGGCCGCCGCGAGCAGGGCCAAGGTCAGACAGGACACTACATGGCGTTTCTTCTTCATGGCATGTCGATGGAATGGTCGTTAACGAATGGCTTCGGGCGACAACAGAACCTGCTGCCGCCCTTACGGCCGCGCCGGCATGAGGCGTCATGAATGCAGGGCACATTACGCCGCATCGCAATGATTGCCATCGCCCCAAGGTGCAGTCCGGCTTGCCCTTTGGAGCAAGCCTGGGGGAGCACCTTTGGCGTTTGTGCCGTGTCTGGCATTTGACGATCGGCCCGGTCAGGAACCCAGGCGAATGACGCGCGCATCATTGCCGCTGCCGTCGATGCGCACCGCGTCGCCGACATGCAGCGCGGCGTCGGCCGGTTGCGTGATGCCGACGGTGACGCCGTTGTTGAGCTTGACGATGATGTGTTGGCCAGGCTGTTTCTGAACGTGTTGCTGAATCTTCTGACCCGCTACGCCGCCGGCCAGCACGCCGGCCACGGTCGATACCGCGTTGCCCGAGCCTTGGCCGAACTGGTTGCCGATGACGCCGCCGGCCACCGCGCCGATGATGGCGCCCAGGCCCAGTTGTTCATTGCTGTCGATCTGTACGGCTTCGATGCGCGTGACGCGCCCGTAGCGCACCTCTTGTTCGCCGACCTGTGGCCCGGCGCACGCCGCCAGCAGGCACAGCAGAGGAAGCAGCACAAGGCGGCGGCACGATTGCAGGATGTTCATGAGGCACTCCGATTCTGATGGTGCCGCGCTGCCCCGTTGCCTGTATGCCAAGCACGGACAGCGCAGCACCCTGGCTCACTTGCCTGCCTTGGCGGGCGTAAATGCGACGGCGACGGATTCATAGATCGTTGCCACGACCTGATCGCCCTTCTTGATCGTGGACAGGACCGCCGGGTCCTCGACCTTGGCCTTGACGATGCGCCCCTCGGGGGTCTTCAAGGTGACGGAGTGGCCTTTCTGGTCGACGGCCACCACGTTGGAGACCAGCGTCACACTGCGCTCTACTGCGCCGGCCGGCTTGGCGCCGAGGGGGGCGGAGGTGGCGGCTTCGTGTTCGCGCTTCTCGCGCAGGCCGTCGCCGCCTTTTTCCAGCGCCAGGACGATCGCCTGACGGTAGTCGAGCGTGACGTTGTCACCCACCGCGATCTGGTCGAAATTCTTGACGCGCTCGTCGAGCGCGAAGTCATGGGTTTCGCCCTGTGCATTGCGGATGGTGACGATGCGCTTGGCGGCATCGATGTGGGTGATCTTGCCGGTCAGGCGGGCGGTGGCGACGACGGCGCGGGCGCCCTCCACGGTGGGGCCGGACTGCGTGGCGCCGGTCTGCGCATGGACGGCCATGGCCGGGCACAGGCAGGCGGCGCACAGCGCCAGCGATAGGATGCGGATGTTCATGGAATGGGCTCCTGGGTGATGTGATCAGGGCGAAGCCTGCGCGCCCAGTGCATGGAGCAGCGCGTGGCCGGCGAATGGCTTGACCAGATAGACGCCGCCGGCGGCGGCGGCGCGGCGGCGGCTGTCGGCATCGTCATAAGCGGTGATGAAAATCAGCCCGGCTGCTTTGCCGACGCCACGCAGATGCGGGGGCAGGTCGAAACCGGACATGCCGGGCAGATGGATGTCGATGACGACGAAGTCGAGGTCGGCATGGGCTGCGGCGAGGAGATCTTCGGCGCAGGGATAGGCGTGGGTATGCACGCCCGCCGCGGTCAGAAGGCGGTACATGGCGGTGCGCAGCCCGAGGTCGTCCTCCACAATCGCTACGTGCTGCGGCCCGTTCACTGTTGGTCCCCGCCGGGTTGCCGATGCGGAACCTTACGCAAGGCGGGCGCGGTTGGCATCGGCCCAAGGTGCAAGGGGCGATGCCCTTTCGTGCAAAGAAAAAGGAGCCCGCAGGCTCCTTCTTGTGATGCCGGGGCGCGTGGCGCCTCAGTCGCTGATGAGTCCGTCGTGCAGGTGGCGGTGCACCGACAGCGCCGCACCCAGCCAGCCGAGCACGGCGGCGAAGACCAACAGCGCGGCGACCTCGCGCCAGGCGGGCAGCGGCATGTCGAGGACGATGCTGTAGGTCTGCGCGAAGGCCTGCACGCGCGGGCCGATGAGCAGCATCAGCGCCACCACCAGTCCCCACGCCAGCAGGCCGCCCAGCAGGCCCTGCAGGAAGCCGAAGTAGAGGAAGGGGCGACGGACGAACTCGCGGGTGGCTCCCAGCAGCATGCTCACGGAGATTTCCGCGCGTTGCGTGAGGATCTGCAGGCGGATGGTGTTGAAGGTGACGATGACCAGGGCCGCGCCGAGCAGGCCGGCCAACAGCAGCACTGCGCTGCGCCCCAACTCGATGAGGGCGTGCATGCGTTCGATCCAGGCCGAATCCAGTTGCACCCGCGCCACCTGCGGCAGGCCTGACAGCATGCTCGCCAGGGCGTTGAAGTCTTCTGGCGCGTCCGATGCCGGTTCGAGCACGAAGGCATCCGGCAGCGGGTTTTCGGGCAAGGTCTGCGCGATGTCGGCAAAGCCGCCGCGCTGCGCCAACTGCTTGAGGGCCTGATCCTTGGGCACGAAGCGGACGGCGGCGATGCGCGTGTCCGACTGCATCTTCGAGCGCAGCATGGCGACGGCGCGCTCATCCGCATCGGTGCGCAGGAATACGCTGATCTCGGGCTTGCCCGAAACGCCACGCGCCAGGCTGGCTAGGTTATCGATCAAGGTGTAGCCCAGGGCCGGCAGCGCCAGCGCGATGGCGATCACCAGGCCCGACAGCAGCGCGGTCAGGGGGCGGCCGGTCAGGCGCCGCGCCGCGCGTACGAAGGCAAAACGGTGGGCGTGCAGGCTCATGGCACGAGTCTCCCCTGGGCAAGCTCGATGCGGCGCGCGCCGTAGGGCGAGTACAGCGTCTCGTCGTGCGTTGCCAGGATCAGCGTGACGCCAGCGGCATTGAAGTCGCGGAAGAGGGCGGCGATTTCGCGCGCGTACGCCGGGTCGAGGTTGGCCGTCGGTTCGTCGGCGATGAGGATCGAAGGGCGGTTCACAATGGCGCGCGCGATGGCGGCACGCTGCTGCTCGCCGCCGGACAACGTCAGGGGCATGGCCTGTTCGTGGCGAGCCAGACCGACGCGTTCGAGGGCGGCGCGCACGCGCTTGGCTGCATCGCGCGGCGGCTGCTCGGTCACCTGCAGCGGCAGCATGACGTTCTCGAAGACTGTGCGATCGAGCAGCAGCCGGTGATCCTGCATGACCAGGCCAAGGCTGCGCCGCAGGTACGGCACCTGTGAGCGCTTGAGCTGGCCGACGTTGAGTCCGTTGACCGTGATGTGGCCGGCGGTGGGCGATTCGAGCGCGGCGATCAGCTTGAGCAGCGTGCTCTTGCCGGCGCCGGAGTGGCCGCCGAGGACGACCAGTTCGCCATGCCGGATCAGAAGGTCGATGCCCGACAGCGCATCGTGGCCGCCGGGATAGCGTTTGGAAACTTGTTCGAATTGAATCATCGAGTAAGCGTGGAGTGCTCGTCGAACAGAAGCGCGGATTCTACCCGCTGGCGGGCCCGCCAGCCGGCCCGACCCGCCGTCATTGGCCGGCTTGCCGATCAATGGCAGCGTCGCCGAAGAGGGCTTCGACGAATTCGCGGGCATTGAACGGTTGCAGATCCTCGATGCCTTCGCCCACGCCGATGAAGCGCAGCGGCGTGGGATGGGTGCGGGCGATGGCCGCCACCACGCCGCCCTTGGCGGTGCCGTCCAGCTTGGTCACCACCAGTCCGGTGACGCCGATGGCGGTGTCGAAGGCCTTGAGCTGGGCCAGCGCGTTCTGGCCGATGTTGGCATCCAGCACCAGCAGGACTTCATGCGGGCCGGTGGGATCGGCCTTCTGAATGACGCGTTTGACCTTGGCGATCTCGTCCATCAGGTGCAATTGGGTGGGCAGGCGGCCGGCGGTGTCGGCCAGCACCACGTCGATGCCGCGCGCTTTGGCGGCGTTGATGGCGTCGAACACCACGGCCGCCGGATCGCCGCCGTCCTGGGCAATGACGGTCACATTGTTGCGTACGCCCCATTCCTGCAATTGTTCGCGGGCGGCGGCGCGGAAGGTATCGCCGGCAGCCAGCAGCACGCTGCGGCCTTCGAGCTGGAAGTGGCGGGCGAGCTTGCCGATCGAAGTCGTCTTGCCGGCGCCGTTGACGCCTGCCAGCATGATGACGAAGGGTTTGTGGGTGTTGGCGTCGATCGGTTTCTGCAACGGTTGCAGGAGATCCTGCAGGACCTCTGCGAGCGCGATCTTGAGTTGCTCGCCGGTCTCGAGCTTGTCCTGCTTCCAGCGACGGCGCAGCTCGGCGACCAGAGCGCCGGTGGCGTCGACGCCGCAGTCGGCCATCAGCAGCGTCGCTTCGAGTTCTTCGAGGAGGTCTTCGTCGATCTTGCGGCGCGAGAACAGGCCGCCGACGCTGTCGCCCACCGCGCCGATCTGATCGCGTGTGCGCGCCAGACCCGACTTGAGGCGTTCCAGCCATGAGCGGCGCGGCCCCTCGGGCACCGCGGCGGCGGGGGCGTTGGCCAGCGACTGCGGCTGGGTGGGCACCTCGGCCTGCGGCGCCTGCTCGGGGGCAGGCGTGGCCGCATCCGGGGCGGTACCGGATTTCTTGAAGAAACTAAACATTGTGCGCGAGAGTCGGAAAGAGGCTTGCGTCCCGGCCGCTTCAACCGCATTGCATGGGGCAAATTGAGGGAAGCGTGCCGGGTCTCGCAAGCACATGATTTATCATGCCGCGCCGGCGTGTCGCGGGCGCGATCAGTGCCAGCACGTGCCGTGCCTATCCTGGAGAAGTCTAACAGATGCGATCGATGAGCTTATCGGCCCACTGGCTGGCGGCGCTGGCCTGCGCGCTGCTCGCCACGGCTGCCACGGCGGCCGACCCCGCCGCCAGTACATTCGAAACGACCCTGCCCAACGGCCTCAAGGTGGTGGTGCGCGAAGACCACCGGGCGCCCACGGCGGTCCATATGGTGTGGTACCGCATCGGCGGCATGGATGAATCCACCGGCACCACCGGTGTCGCCCATGCCCTCGAACACATGATGTTCAAGGGCACGGCCGAGGTGGGGCCGGGCGAGTTCAGCAAGCGGGTGGCGGCGCTGGGCGGGCGCGACAATGCGTTCACCACGCGTGACTACACGGCCTATCACCAGCAGGTTCCGGCCGCGCGGCTGCCCGATGTCATGCGCCTCGAAGCCGATCGCATGGCCAATCTGGCGGTCGATGACGAACTCTTCAAGAAAGAGATCCAGGTCATCGCCGAAGAGCGCCGCTGGCGCACCGACGACAAGCCACGCGCCAAGGTGTACGAAGCGCTCATGGCCGCTGCTTTCCAGGCTCACCCCTACCGCGTACCCGTGATCGGCTGGATGGATGACATCCAGAACATGAGCGCGCAGGACGTGCGCGACTGGTACAAGCACTGGTATGGCCCCAACAACGCCACCGTGGTGGTGGTCGGCGACGTCGAGCACGAAGCCGTCTTCAAGCAGGCCGCCGACACCTACGGCAAGCTGGCGTCGGTGGCGATGCCCGTGCGCAAGGCGCAGGGCGAGCCGGCGCAGGCCGGCATCCGCCGCGTGACCGTCAAGGCGCCGGCCGAACTGCCCTACCTGGCGTTGGCCTGGCATGTGCCGACGTTGGCGGATATCGGCGGCTCCCGCCAGGCCTATGCCCTCGAAATGCTGGCCGCGGTGCTCGATGGCTACAGCGGGGCGCGCCTCAACCGCAGCCTGGTGCGCGGCAGCAAGCACGCCCTATCGGTGGGTGCCGGCTACGACGGTATCTCGCGCGGGCGGCAGAGCCTTTTCATCGTCGAAGGCGTGCCCGGCAAGGGGGTCAGCGTGGCTCAGCTCGAAAGCGATCTGCGCGCGCAGATCCGCAAGGTGGCGATCGATGGCGTGGACGAAAAGGAATTGACCCGCGCCCGTGCGCAGATGCTGGCCGGCAAGGTGTACGAGCAGGATTCGCTGATGGGGCAGGCCATGCAGATCGGCTCGTTCGAAACCATTGGTCTGTCGTGGCGCGACGATGACCGCATCTATGCCCAGTTGCGCACGGTGACGCCGGCCGAGGTCAAGAACGCCGCCCGTTTGCTGCTTGGCGATGAGGCCCTGACCGTGGCCGATCTGGTGCCGCTGCCGCCCGACCCCAAGGCGCAGCGTGCCGAGCCGGATTTCAAATACTGAGGAACGCCGCATGATCAGACAATTTGCCGCGGCGCTCGTGGCCGCCACCCTGACCGTCGCCGCCCAGGCCGGCGTGACCATCCAGCACTGGACCACGCCCGCCGGAACGCGCGTGTACTTCGTCGAGAACCGTACGCTGCCGATCCTCGACGTGCAGGTGGATTTCGATGCCGGTTCGGCGCGTGACGATGCCGCCAGGATCGGCGTGGCCGATATGACCGCCTCGCTGCTCGATGCCGGCGTCACCAGCGGCAAGGTCGCGCTGGACGAGAACGCCATCGCCGATCGCCTGGCCGATGTGGGCGCGCGCCTGGGGGGCGGTGCCGAGGCCGACCGCGCCAGCTTCACGCTGCGCGTGCTGAGCAGCCCGACCGAGCGCGACACTGCGTTGGCGCTTCTGCACGACATGCTGACGCGCCCGACCTTTCCGCAGGCCGTCATCGATCGCGAACGCACGCGCGCCATCGCCGGCCTGCGCGAAGCCGAAACGCAACCCGGCGCCATTCTCGGCCGCCGTTTCATGCAACTGACCTACGGCAGCCACCCCTACGGCCACATCGACACCGTGGCGACGCTGCAGCGCCTGCGCCGCGATGATCTGGTCAATTTCCATCGCCAGTACTACACCGCGCGCGGTGCGGTGGTCACCCTGGTCGGCGACCTGAGCCGGGCCGACGCCGAGCGCGTGGCGCAGGTGCTGACCGCCGATCTGCCCGCCGGCGGCACGCTGCCGCCCTTGCCCGATCCGGCCTTGCCGCGCGGCGTCACCGAGCGCATCCCGCATGCCGCCGCCCAGGCACACATCGCCATCGGCATGCCGGCCCTCAAGCGGGGCGATGCCGATTTCTTTCCGCTGGTGGTGGGTAACTACGCGTTAGGCGGCGGTGGCTTCTCGTCGCGCCTGATGAAGGAAATCCGCGACAAACGCGGCCTGGCCTACGGCGCCTACAGTTATTTCAATCCGCAGCGTTCGCTGGGGCTGTTCCAGCTCGGCGTGGAGACGCGCGCCGAGAAGGCCGACGAGACAGTGCAGGTGGCCATGGACACCGTCGACACCTTTCTGCGCGAGGGGCCGAGCGAGGACGAACTGCAGGCCGCCAAGGACAACCTGATCAATGGCTTCGCGCTGCGCCTCGACAGCAACGGCAAGATCCTCGGCCAGGTGGCGGTGATCGGCTACTACGGCTTGCCGCTCGACTACCTCGACCATTACGCCGAACGCGTGGCGGCCGTGACCACCGCGCAGGTGCGCGAAGCCTTTGCCCGCCACCTTCAGAAAGACCATCTGGTGACTGTGGTCGTGGGCGGGAAGGCGCCGTGAGTCGTGTTCGCATCGTCGGCGGCGCCTGGCGTTCGCGGCTGATCGAGGTGCCTGATGCCATCGGGCTGCGGCCGACGCCCGATCGCGTGCGCGAGACGCTGTTCAATTGGCTGGGGCAGGAACTGGATGGGCTGCGCTGTCTGGATCTGTTCGCCGGCAGCGGTGCGCTGGGCTTCGAGGCGGCCTCGCGCGGCGCCGCCGAAGTGGTCATGGTGGAGCAGGCGCCTGCCGTTTTTGCCCACTTGCAGAAGGCCGTCAAGACGTTGGACGCCGATAATGTGCGGCTGCAGCGAGGCGATGCGTTAGAATTTTTGCGCCGCGCGGCCGGCCGGTTCGACGTGATCTTTCTTGATCCGCCCTACCAGAAGGGTTGGCTTGAGCGTGTCGCCCCCCTGCTCGCGTCCGTGCTGGCCGACTCGGGCCGTGTGTATGCCGAGGCCGAACACCCCGTCGACACGTTGGCCGGCTTGCAGACATTCAAGCGTGGCCGGGCCGGGCAGGTGCATTATCAATTGCTCGCTGCTGAGGAACATCCATGAGTGCCGCCAACTATAACGTCGTGGTCTATCCGGGGACCTTCGATCCGCTTACCCGCGGCCATGAGGACCTGGTGCGACGGGCGGCCGGCATGTTCGATCACGTGCTGGTGGGGGTGGCCAAACACAGCGGCAAGAATCCGATTTTTACGCTCGACGAGCGCGTGGAGCTGGCGCGTGAGGTACTGTCGGTCTATCCCAACGTTGAGGTGCAGGCGTTTTCCGGGCTGCTGATCGAGTTCGTGCGCAGTCGCAACGCGCACATCATCCTGCGCGGCCTGCGCGCGGTGTCGGACTTCGAATACGAATTCCAGATGGCCGGCATGAACCGTCGCCTGCATCCCGACGTGGAAACCATGTTCCTGACGCCGGGCGAAGAATTCATGTTCGTGTCGGCGACCATGGTGCGCGAGATCGGCTTGCTGGGCGGCGACATCAGCACCTTCGTGCAGCCGGTCGTGGCCGAGCGTATCCGCCAGAAAGTGCTGGCCGGCAGCGGCAAGCAGTGATTTTTTCGTTGTACGTAGTAAGAAGGTAAGACCCTATGTCATTGATGATCACGGACGAATGCATCAACTGCGACGTCTGCGAACCCGAGTGCCCCAACCAGGCTATCTCCCAAGGGGCGGAGATCTACCAGATCGACCCCAACAAGTGCACCGAGTGCGTGGGCCACTTCGACGAGCCGCAGTGTCAGCAGGTGTGTCCGGTGGACTGCATTCCGCACAATCCGGACTATGTTGAAAACCAGGACCAGCTGATGGAGAAATTCATCAAGCTGACCTCGCGCTGATTCTCCCGAAGCCCGCTTCGGCGGGCTGTCACGATTTTGTCATCTCCCCTCAAGACGCCTGAAACCTGCCGCACATAGTGTCGAGCCCCGGAACCTGTCCTGGGATCGAACCGTGGCCGGAACAGACGTGCTGGATGCCATCGAGCTGCAACGCCTGGCCTACGCGGCCGAAAGCGCCGTGCGCATCCGCCAGGCGCATCACTTTCATCTGTGGGCGCGGGGCCCTTTGCAGGGATTCATCACGCACCGGGCTTTGTTGTGCCTGTGGGGCTCCTCGCGCGGCGCGAGCCATCGCGCGCTGGTGTGCGCGGACGAACCCATGGCCGAACGCGCCAATCTGCATGCGCTGGACATCCTTGAACGCCACTGGCGTACGCAGGACGGCCAGCCCTGCATCCTCAGCGCCGAGGGCGATAGCCCCGCCGCGCTAGCCTTGCGACGCATCGACGCCGGCAACGCCTTGTTGCATGGCGTGCCCGACCGCGCCGGTGCCGCGCCGGCCTTGTTCGTTTTCCTCGATGTCACGCCGGCGCCGGGCGCGCGTCAATGCCGCTTTGCCGAGTTGCTGCTGCCTTATTTGTACGTGGCGCTGTTGCAGACCGGCCCGCGTGCCGACGCCCAGGGCGAGCCGACGCGTTCGCGCCTGAGTCCGCGCGAAGCGGAGGTACTGGCCTGCGTGCGACAAGGCAAGACCAATCACGAGATCGGCCAGATTCTCGACATCAGTCCACTCACCGTGAAGAACCACGTGCAGAAGATCCTGCGCAAGCTGAACGTCGCCTCGCGGCGGGAAGCCGCGGCGCGCGGGCCTGTCGCGGCCGGCACAGACCTTGGGGCAGGGACGAGCGGCATACCATTGGGATAGCGCATGCTATCGCTATAATCGCGCGATTCATTCCGGCCGCATGGCCGGACGCACGCATGCGGTCGGGGGACTGCGGTGTGACGAGAACATCGGGTGTGCCATGGCCCGAACGGGGAGCGACGCGATCAGCACGCCGCCAACGGTGTGGCCCGCGCATGGCTTCGTCTTCTTGTCGTCCGCACGCAGCGCCCGGTATGCCCTTGCTTCTTCACCGGACGACCTCGCTGTGCATCTTCCCAACGCCCGACCATTGCCGTGCGCGCGACACTACTTTGTGCTCGCCCTGTCGGTGTTCGGCTGCCAGCCTTGGGCGCAGGCGCAGGAAGAAGCCGCGTATTTCGAGACTCTGCCCACGGTGTTGACCGTCTCGCGCCTGAATCAGCCGATCGCCGAGGCGCCGGGTGCGGTGACCGTACTCGACGGTGACTTCATCCGCGGCACCGGCTATCGCGATCTGTCGCGGATCTTCCGGCTGGTGCCCGGCATGCAGGTGGGGCAGGAGCGCGGCAATGCGTCCTGGGTGACCTACCACGGGCTGTCGAACAACTTTCCTTCCGAGATGCAGGTGCTCATCGATGGGCGCTCGGTGTATTCGCCGAGCGCATTCGGCGGCGTCGATTGGGCGGCGCTGCCGTTGAGCATCGATGAGATCGACCGCATTGAAGTGGTGCGTGGCACCAACTCGGTGACCTACGGCGCCAATGCTTTTCTCGGCGTCATCAACATCATCACCAAACACAGTGCGCAGGAGCCGGCCAGCCGCGTCACCCTGCGCGGCGGCACTGGCGACATTGCCGATGTGCGCGGCACGGTCGACGGCCGCTCCGGGCCGTTGAGCCTGCGTCTGAATGCGTCGTACGTGAGCGATTCGGGCTTTGACGGGCTCAACGATTCGCAGCGTGTCGGCATGCTGACGCTACGCGGCGATGTCCGCCTGTCGCCCGCCGATGAACTCATGGTCCGCGTCGCCGCCAGCGACGCCCACGAAGGGCAGGGATACCCCAGCTCGGTGTTCGACAACAACGCCGAGCGCGAATCGAAGACCTACGATTATGTTTTCCATCTCACCTGGACACACGCCCCCACGCCAGGCAACGAATGGAGCGTAAATCTGTACCACAACCAGGAGCGCGTGAACGACCAGTGGACCGCCGTGGCGTTGCCGCCTTTGGTGAGCGAGCCGACCTACGTGCCGCTCGACCGCAGCCGTCGCGCGCGACGCAGTCATCTCGAGGTGCAGAACCGCTTCGACGCCGGCGAGTCGGCGCAACTGGTGTGGGGGGGCGAGGCGCGCCGCGATACGGTCGACGCCAGCTTCCTGTATGCCGGCGGTGACCCGGCGCCGACGGACATGCTGCGCGCCTTCGGTAATCTGGAATGGCGTCTGGCGCCCGCCTGGCGTGCCAATCTCGGCGCTGCCTGGGAGCGCTATTCTTCGGAGCCGACGCATCTGGCCCCGCGCGCCTTCATCAATTGGCTGCCGGATTCCCGCAACACGCTGCGCCTGGGTTATGCACGCGCTTGGCAGCAACGGCCGACCTTCGAGAAGGACGGCGACGTGCGCGCCTACGATCCGGCCAGCGGCGTGTTGCTGGTGCATCCCTATGTGCCGAACGCCGAGCTGCGGCAACCGCGCGTGGACAGCGCCGAAATCGGCTATCTCGGGCACTTTCAGACCTGGAACAGCGCGCTCGACGTGCGCCTGTTCAACGAGCGCATCGAAGGTTTCCTGATCCGCGTCCCCGTGAGCGCCAGCCCCGTCCCCTATCTGGAGCCCTACATCGGCTCGGCGCAGTACGTGAACTATGATCGGCCGGTGACCCTGCGTGGGCTTGAATACCAGTTGCGCGCGCGGCCCTGGCAGGGCGCCGACTGGAGCCTGACCCATACTCTGATCGATCGTCGCGCCAGCGATACCGCCATCGAAGACCGCGTGGCGCCTTATTCGGCGACGCTGAGCTGGGGGCAGGCCTGGCCGCGTGGCTGGCGCACCACCCTGACGGCCCTGCGCATGGGGCCGCTGGCCGGCGGTGATGGTTTTGTGCCGATATACCCGTATGTGGCCGCCGCCTATACCACCTATGATGCGCGCCTGGCGTGGAACGGCCGCGTGGCGGGGCGGCGCACGGTGGTGTCGCTGAACGCCATCAATCTCGGCCCGCGCCATCAGGAGATCGCCGACCGTTCCCAGCAGGCCGCGCGTGCCCGCAGCGGCGATTTCGCGCCGGCCAATGCCGTGTCGCGTACCGTTTACCTGGCGCTCGAGTGCGAGCTGTGAATCCGCCCTCGGGGTGGTTTGCGTGCAAACCAGATAAATCCGACGTAACTTGTTAAGTGATCTTGCGGGGCTACCGCCTGTGACGGCATGATGCCTCCTTCGTCGAAAGAGGCCCGTCCTGGCGGCGAACGCCGGATCCAGCCTCGCCATACCCCGTGGCGGCTGGATACCTAGCCAGGAAAATGCGGTCTCGCCCCCGAAAGGACTTTCGTTATGCCCATGGATACCCCGCTGGCGCGGATGCTCGGTCTCCACCATCCCATCATCCAGGCGCCCATGGCGGGCGGTGGCGATACCGTGGCGCTCAATGCGGCCGTGTGCGAAGCGGGCGGCATGGGCTTCATCGGTGCGGCGTACCTCAGTGGCAAGCAGATCCATGAGCGCGCCCAGGCCATGCGCGCAGCGACGGATCGGCCGTTCGGATTCAATCTCTTCGCCCCGCAGAGCGTCCCGCAGGTGAGTGCCGAGCAGATCGAGGCGGCGCGGCGGGCAGTCAAACCGTTCTACGATGAACTGGGGTTGGACGTGCCGATGCCTGCCTTGCCGTCGTATACCTTCGACGAGCAATTCGCAGCCGTCATCGACAGCAACCCGGCGGCGTTCAGTTTCATCTTCGGCACCTTGCCCGATGGCGCGGTGGCCGAACTCAAACGCCGCTACATCGTGGTAATTGGCACTGCCACCACAGTGGAAGAGGCCTTGGCCCTGCAGCATGCCGGGGTGGACGCGATCGTTGCGCAGGGCACCGAGGCCGGCGGCCATCGCGGCAGCTTCGAGGACACCAGTTCGGAGCGCGGGCGCGTCGGTACCATGGCGTTGATTCCACAGATCGTGGATGCCGTGAGCGTACCGGTGGTGGCCGCTGGCGGCATCATGGACGGGCGCGGCATGGCGGCGGCGCTGGCGCTGGGCGCCTCAGCCGTGCAGATGGGCACGGCATTCCTGACCTGCGAAGAATCCGGCGCCAGCGAGGCCTATCGCGAAGCGATCTTGTCGGCGGCCGATGGCGGCGGCACGCGCGTTACGCGCGTGTATTCCGGGCGCCCCGCACGCGGGGTGGTCACGCGGTTCATGCTCGATCCCGAAGTCGTCCGCACGGCATTGCCCTTCCCGTTGCAGAACGCCCTCACGCGCCCGCTGCGTACTGCCGCAGCCGAGCGTGGCATGACGGATTTCCTGTCGATGTGGGCGGGGCAGGGGGCCGCGCTGGCGCGGCGCGGCAGCGCCACCGAACTGATGGCCTGGCTGGTCGAAGAAGCCCACGCCGTGCTGGCCGGGCTGGCTGACGCGACGCGGCCGACCAACTGAGCGTCAGCCCAGGCGCAGGTGGGCCTGGGCGCGTGGCAACTGCACTACCGAACGCAGTTTCACATCCACCCACGCCGGCTTGCCCGCCAGAGGGGTGATCCAGACGGTGCGCATGCCCAGGGCCTTGGCGGCGCGCAGATTGTCCACGCTGTCTTCGACCATGATGCAGCGCGCGCCGGCCACGCCGAGGCGGCGCAGCACGTGTCGGAAGGCCGGCAACAGCGGCTTGGGCTGCAGGCGCATGCGCTCGATGCCGAATACATCATCGAATGCGCAGCCCAGCCCCATGTGCGTCAGCACCGCATCCACATAGTGTTGCGGGCCATTCGAACACACTACCTTGCGGCCCGGCAGATGGCGAAAGATGCTGCGCACGGCGCGCTCGAACACCACCAGTTGCGCGAGGTCGGGCATGCAGTGGGTCGCCTGCAGAAAATCATGCGGATCGCAACCGTGGTGGCGTACCAGGCCCAGCATGGTGGCGCCATAGCGTCGCCAGTAAGTGGTGCGCAGGCGGTCGGCCTCGACGGCGTCGACGCCCAGTGTGCGCGCCACGTAGTCGGTCATGGCCGCATCGATGCGTGGGAAGATGTGCGCGCTGGTGTTGTGCAGCGTGTTATCCAGATCGAATATCCACACTGGCGCGCTCAAGGCGTCATCGTTCCGGACGCGGTTTGAACTCGATGACTGCACGGCCGTCTTCGGTGGTGCGCGGCGCGGCCTTCCAGGCATGGCCGTAAACGATTTCGAAGGTGGCCGGCAGGCGGCCGTCGCGGCGCAACTGCTCGTAGCCGGCGCGCGCCCGTGCCCAGCCGTTTCGGCCCGACAGGCCACGCGGCCGTGTGCTGGCGGCATTGGTGGCGCCGGCGTGGCGCAGGTCGCGCAGCAGGCCATCGACGTGGTCGTAGGTGAGGGTAATGGTCTCCATGTCCATCACCGGCTCGGCGAAGCCTGCCGTCACCAGGGCGTCGCCCAGGTCATGCATATCGATGAAACGATGTACGCGTTCGCCGCTGCCGGCCGGCATGGCTGCACGCAGTTCCTTGAGGGTATCCGGACCCAGCGTGGCGAACATCAGCATGCCGCCCACTTCCAGTACACGGTGCATCTCGCGGAACGCCGGCATCGGATCGGCCAGCCAGTTGAGTACCAGGTTGGACCACACCATCTGTACGCTGGCGCGCGCCAGGGGCAGGGCGGTCAGATCGGCGCAGACGAAGCGCGGATCGCTCTTGCGCAGATCGCCCAGCAGCTTCTGAAAAAAGCCGCGTTCGCCGCGCGCCAGGCGCAGCAGCGGCAGGGCGAAATCCACGCCGATGCGTTCGGCCTGGGGATAGCGCTGGGCCAGCAGTGGCAGATCGCGTCCGATGCCGCAGCCGGCGTCCAGGATGCGTGCCGGTTCATGCTTGATGTATGCCAGCCGTTCGGCCATGCGCTGCGCCACTTCGCGCGCCAGGAAACCGGCTTCGTCGGCCTGCCCGGCGCGGCGCGCGGCGCGCGCCCGCACCAGGCGGCGGTCGATGTCGAAATCGGTCGGGATGCTCATCGCCGTCTGGCTGTCAGAGGCTCGTCATGCCGAGCTTGGCGAGCAGCGCGTTGTCGCCGTCCACGTCGGGGTTGCCGGTGGTGAGCAGCTTGTCGCCATAGAACATCGAATTGGCCCCGGCCAGGAAGCATAGGGTCTGCGCTTCTTCGCTCAATTCGCGGCGGCCCGCCGACAGGCGCACGAAACTGGTCGGCATGGCGATGCGCGCGGCAGCGATGGTGCGCACGAATTCGAACGGGTCGATCGGCGGCATGTCTGCCAGCGGCGTGCCCGGCACGGCCACCAGGCTGTTGATGGGCACCGATTCGGGGGGCGTCTCCATGTTGGCCAGTTGCGCGATCATGGCGGCACGGCCGCGGCGCGATTCGCCCATACCGATGATGCCGCCCGAGCAGACGTTGATGCCGGCCGCGCGCACGCGGTCGAGAGTGCCGAAACGGTCGCCCTGCGAGTGCGTGGAGACGATCTCGCCATACAGCTCGGCGGCGGTGTCGATGTTGTGGTTGTAGTAGTCCAGGCCCGCTGACTTGAGCTTTTCGGCCTGGCCTTCCTTGAGCATGCCCAGCGTCACGCAGGTCTCGAGGCCCAGCTCTTTGACGGCGGTGACCATCTCCAGCACCGCTTCGAGGTCTTTGTCCTTGGGGCCGCGCCAGGCGGCGCCCATGCAGAAGCGCGACGAGCCGGCTTCCTTGGCCTGGCGTGCTTTGCCGACCACTTCGTCGAGCGTGAGCATGGCCTGCTTTTCGACGCCCGTGTCGTAGCGGCTCGATTGCGAGCAGTAGCCGCAGTCTTCCGAGCAGCCACCGGTCTTGATCGACAGCAGCGTGCTGCGCTGAACGGCGTTGGCGTTGAAGTGCTCGCGGTGCACTTGCTGAGCACGGTAGATCAGGTCCATGAACGGCATTTCCAGCACCGCGAGGATCTGCTCGACGGTCCACCGTTGCGGCGTGGTCGGCTCGGCAGGCTTGCGGTGGAGTTTGATTTCGCTCGTGGCGGCCACGGTCGGTGCGCTCATGGGTGCAGCTTTCTTAATCGTTCAGAGGGTCTGGCCGCGTTTGATGCCACGCGGGCAGAAAGGGTTTGACGCGGCGCATTATACCGTTCGTCTTCATCTTGCCTGGATCGTGCCGTGCAGCGCCTGCTCCGACGCCTGCCAACGCTCGTCGCCGCCGCTCGCCAGCGTCTGGCCACGCTATGGCCGCAGCGCTGCCATGTGTGTAGCGGCCATGCCGGGCCGCATCCGTTATGCGATGCCTGCGCGGGCGAACTACCTCGCCTGCCCACTGCGTGCTGCCCGGTGTGTGGTCTGCCCGCCACACGTGGCGCGCTATGCGGGCGCTGCCTGCATCGCCTGCCGCATTTCGACGCCACAGGTGTCTCGCTGGCCTATGATTTCCCGGTCCGCGAAATGATATTGGCCTATAAGCGTGGGCGCGCCTTTCATTTGGAGCCATGGTTGTCGCATGTGCTGCGCGAGAACTGGCCAGCCGGCGCCGTGGACGCCATCGTGCCGATGCCGCTGCATCGACGTCGCCTGCGTGAGCGTGGATTCAACCAGTCGGCCGAATTGGCCCGCCGCCTGGGGCGCTGGGTGGCAACGCCCGTGTGGTGCCGGGTATTGCAGCGTGTGCGCGACACGCCGCATCAGGTCGGGCTGCGCCTGGCGGCGCGACGGCGCAATCTGCGCGGTGCCTTTGCCTGCCGGCGCCGCCTCGATGGCCTGCATATCGTGCTGGTCGACGATGTGATGACCAGTGGCGCGTCGCTGGATGCTGCGGCCCGCGAGCTCAAGCGCGCCGGTGCGGCACGCGTGACCTGTCTGGTGGTGGCGAGGACGCTGGCGCGCCCCCGCCGTGCGCCATAAGGCCGCTGATCAGCGTGCGGCCGGGGCCGATTGGCCGCTTTGCTCGGCCGGCGGGTTGGCCGACAGGCGGCGTGCTTCTTCGTCGGAGATGACCTCGAACACCTGCACGACACGCTCGACACCCTTGGTCGTGCGCGCGACGTCGACCGCGATCTGCGCTTCGCGCTGCGACACCAGGCCCATCAGGTAGGCGACGTTGCGCTCGGTGACCACCTTGATGTCATTGGCCGAGATGTTGTCGGTGTTGATGAGTCGCGCCTTGAGGTTGGAAGTGATCAGCGTGTCGTTCGAGCGCGTGGTCAGCGAGGCCGGCCAGCCGACGGTGAGCTCATTGAACACCTGGGCGACGTTCGGGAACGCACGCGCGATGCGTTCGACGTCGGCCTTGGCGGCGTCGTCGGCCACCTGGCCGGTGAGCAGCAGCCAGCGGTTGTACGAAGTGACATTCACGCGGGCGCGCGTGTCGTTGTAGCGGCCGCGGATCTGGCTGGCGAGCTTGAGCTCGATTTCATTGTCGGCCACCTGCATGCCATAGCTGCGGCGGTCGATCGTGGCAGCCACACCGGTCCCCACGCCGGCCGCTACCAGGGGTACGCAGCCCTGCAGGGTGAGCACGGCCAGGGATACGATGGCGGTGAAGGTTCTCAGGTTCATCAATGCGGATTGGCGATTCAAGGTTCTTCTCCCATCAACATGCAATCGATGCCATCGCACAGGCAATGGATGGCGAGCATATGGACTTCCTGGACACGCGCGGCCCGTTCTCCGGGCACGCACAGGTGTACGTCATGATCGTGCAGCGCCTGACCGATCTGACCACCGCCACGGCCGGTCAGTGCCACCACGCGCATGTCGCGTTCGTGCGCGGCCGCGATGGCGTTGAGCACCGCCTGCGAGTTACCGCTGGTGCATAGCGCCACCAGTACGTCATGGGGCTGGCCCAGGGCACGGACCTGCTTGGCGAAAATGTGGCTGAAATCGTATTCGGCGGCCAGCGCCGTCGACAGCGTGCCGTTGGCGGCCAGCGCAATGGCGGCCAGCTCGGGCCGTTCGCGTTCGAAGCGGCCGATCAGGTGGCTGGTGAAGCGCTGCGCTTCGGCGGCGCTGCTGCCGTCGCCACAGACCAGGATCTTGCCGTTGCCCAGCAGGCAATGGACCATCAGATCGGTGGCTTCGGCGATCGGGCCGGCGAGTAGTTCGGCGGCGTCGATCTTGGTCTGTACGCTGTCTTGAAAGTGTTGCGAAATGCGGGCGAATAGATCCATGGGCATTCAGGGCGGAGACAAAAGGCGGACGGCGGCCGGCGCCGCCGTCATGGTCGCTGTCAGGCAGCCAGGCCGCGGCCCTCGTCCAGGCCCAGCATGATGTTCATGCATTGGATCGCCGCGCCCGAGGCGCCCTTGCCCAGGTTGTCGAAACGGCTGGCCAGCAGCACCTGCTCACCGTGGCCGAAGACGAACAGCTCGGCGCGGTTGGTGTCGTTGCAGGCGGTGGCCGGCAGGAAACCGTTGTCCAGCACGCTGGCATCGCCAAACGGCTGTACCCGCACGAAGGTTTCGCCTGCATAGTAATCGGCGAAGAAGGTGTGCAGCGTCTGCGGATCGACCGGTTGGGCGATGGTGCGCGGCAGCAGCGGTACGGCCACCACCAGGCCCTGGGCGAAGTCGCCGACGATGGGCGTGAACAGCGGCGTGTGGGCCAGGCCCGAGATGGTCTTCATTTCGGGGAGATGCTTGTGCTGCAGGCCGAGCGCGTAAAAGCGCGGGCTCTTCATGCTCTGCGGCAGTTCGGCCGGCGTTTCGTAGTTGGCGATCATCTCCTTGCCGCCGCCGCTGTAGCCGGTGATCGAATAGGTGCTGAACGGATAGTCGGCCGGCACGATGCCCGCCGACACCAGCGGATGAGCCAGCAGGATGAAGCCGGTGGCATGACAGCCGGGGACGGCCACTTTCTGCGCGTTGCGGATGCGCTCGCGCTGGCCTGCGTGCAGCTCGGGCAGGCCATATACCCAAGCGGGATCGGTGCGATGCGCGGTGCTGGCATCCAGAAAGCGCGTGCGCGTGTTGCCCGGCGCCAGCAGGCCCACGGATTCTCGCGAGGCAGCATCCGGCAGGCACAGAAAGACGACGTCGGCGTTGTTGATGTACTCGGCTTTGACGGCGGCGTCCTTGCGCTGGTCCTCGGGGATGGTGAGGATCTCGATTTCTTCGCGGCCGGCCAGCCGCTCGTCGATCTTCAAGCCCGTCGTGCCGTGGCGGCCGTCAATGAATACCTTGTACGTCATGGGGAACCTGTCGGGGAAGTCTGGCAGGGGCGCCAAAGGTGCGTATTGTAGCGCGCAAAGCAAAAACCCCCGCCGCTTGCACGGTCGGGGGTTTTGTAACGCGATGTGCGGTGCCCGCCGGCACCGCGCACGTCTTAGCGAGCTTGCCAGCCGCCGTCGACGTTGATGATCGTGCCGTTCAGGTAGTCGGAAGCTTCGGCGGCCAGGAACACGGCGGTGCCGGCCAGGTCTTCCGGTTGGCCCCAACGGCCGGCCGGGATGCGATCCAGGATGGCCTTGTTGCGGGCTTCGTCGGCGCGGATCGGCGCCGTGTTGGCGGTGGCGATGTACCCCGGAGCGATGCCGTTGCAGTTGATGCCCTTGGAGGCCATTTCGTTGGCGATCAGCTTGGTGATGCCGGCGATGCCGTGCTTGGATGCCGTGTAACCCGGCACCAGGATGCCGCCCTGGTACGACAGCATCGAGCAGATGTTGATGATCTTGCCCTTGCCGTTGCGGCCGACGACGTGGCGGCAGAACGCTTGCGACAGGTACACCGGTGCGTAGAGGTTGATCTTCATGACGAAGTCGAAGTCCTCTTCGGTGTGCTCCAGGAACGGGGCGCGGCGGATCGTGCCGGCCACGTTGCCGAGGATGTCGACCTGGCCGGCCAGCTTGACGGCTTCGTCGATGACGCGTTGCGGGGCGCCCGCTTCGGTCAGGTTGGCCTTGAGGTACCAGAACTTGCCACCGGTCTTGGCCGTCGCGGCTTCCAGGCCGGCTTTGGTCTCGTCGGACATCGGCGCGAAGTCGGCGGCGATGACGGAGGCGCCTGCTTCGGCCATCTTGATGGCGATGGCAGCACCGATGCCCTGTGCGGCACCGGTAATCAGGGCAACCTTGCCCGACAGATCAAAAGGATTGCTCATTGCGGTGACTCTCCCGTGTTGTAACGATGATTCCGCCCGAGGGGCCAGGCGGAGGTGCCCGAGGGCTGTTGCTGCGCATGTCCGCCGTGCCGGCAGACATGCGTCATTCGCGCGTTTTTTACTTGGCGCGGAAATCCTTGCGCGGCGGACTGAAGGTGTCCAGCAGCAGGGTTTCTTCGCCCTGTTTGGCGAGGAATCCGTGCATCAGGCCGCTGGGCACCAGGATCATGTCGCCGGCTTTCATCTCGAAAGCCTGGTCGACGATGGTGTACGTGCCACCGCCGAAGACAACGTAGGTCGTCTGCTCGTGCGGGTGGCTATGCATATAGCCTTCCGCGCCGGGCTGGAAGTGCACTTCGACCTGCATGAGCATTTCGCCGTCGGCGATGATGCGTCGCTTGACGCCGCCGCCGAGGTCTTGCCACTCGGGCTTGCTGAGTGTGGTCATGGTTGCACCCCTTGTCGTGGTGGCGCCGTCGCTGGCGCCGCGTTTGCCGCCCCGCCGGGCCGGTAGGCCACGTCGAGGCAAAGCCGTTTGATTTTAGCCGATCGACCCCCGGCACGTACATGTTTTCCCAGGTGCCGGGCCGTGCGAAGGTTTGAGTCTAGTCAAATTTGAGCCTAGTCAACTATTGTTGTGCGCCGTGGCGCGGGCAACGGCCTCAGCCGGCGTCGAACGCGCCCGGGATCCAGGTGATGGCGTCGGCGGCGAGGCGGTCGAGTACGATGGCGTCGAAGCGGCACGGCGCCTGGGCATGGGTGCGGCCCGCGCCGGCCAGCCAGTGGTGGGCGGCGAGGACGACGCGCGCCTGCTTGCGCGGTGTGATGCTCTCGGCCGCCGAACCAAAGGCGCCGTGGCGGCGCAGGCGTACTTCCACGAACAGCACGGTACGATCGAGCAGGGCCACCAGGTCTAGCTCGCCGCCCCGGCAGCACACGTTGCGTGCGAGAATGCGCGCGCCGTGCCTGCTCAGGAAATCGGCCGCCAGCGCTTCGGCCGCCGCGCCGATGGCGCGCGTGCCCGTCACGTCGCCGCTGCGCCCGGTCCGGCCTGCTTTGCTGAACCATTTCATTCGATGCGTCTCCACGCTGCCCCAGCCTTCCAGCCATGAACGAAGCCTCTGCCCTTGCCGCTCACGCCAGTCTGTATATCGTCGCCACGCCCCTGGGCAACGCGCGCGACATCACTTTGCGAGCGCTCGATGTGCTGCGCGCGGTGGATGTCGTGGCCGCCGAGGATACGCGCCATAGCCAGCGTCTTCTTGATGCGCACGGCATGCGGCCGCATTTGCTGGCGCTGCACGAGCACAACGAGCAGGAAGGCGCCACGCGCGTCATCGATCTGCTGGCTCAGGGGCGCCACGTGGCGCTGATCACCGATGCCGGTACGCCGGCGATATCCGATCCCGGTGCGCGCCTGGTGGCACGGGTGCGCGAGGCGGGCCATCCGGTGGTGCCGATTCCCGGTCCGTGTGCGGCGGTGGCAGCGATGTCGGTGGCGGGTCTGACGGATGCCCACTTTCACTTCGTGGGTTTTTTGCCGCCCAAGTCGGCGGCGCGGCGCGGTGCACTCGAAGAGCTGCGCGCGATCGACGCGGCCCTGCTGGTCTATGAAGCCCCTCACCGCATCGTCGAATGCGTAGACGATCTGCTGGCCGTGTTTGGCGGCGAGCGGCATCTGGTGGTGTGTCGCGAGCTGACCAAGATGTTCGAGCAGATCGCTGCCATGCCCCTGGCCGACGCACCGGCCTGGTTTGCCGGGGACGCCCATCGCCAGAAAGGGGAATTCGTGCTGGTGATCGGCGGCGCGCCCGCGCCCACTGGCGTGCCGGCGGCCGCCCAGCGTGTGCTGCGCCTGCTGGTCGAGGATCTGCCGCTCAAGCGCGCGGCCAGGCTTGCCGCCGAGCTGACCGGCGTCCCCAAGAATGATCTGTATGACTTCGGCTTGTCATTGAAGGCGTCGTCGGCCGATGACGAGGTCTGATCAGAAAAAACCGACGTAGCCGCTCTTTTGTACAATGGCTGGTGTTCTGCAACGGTCTGCCGACTCAGACGCCGAGATGCTGCCCTGTGTGGGTATCCGACGTGGTGCTGGGTCTTCCAGCGACGCGGCCGAGTCTTTTCTGACGGTCGCGGCCGAACTGTCCGGGGCAGCGGGGCGCCGTGCCCGCGCGGTGCATCTCTGTCCATAACCCTGCGCATTTCCTTGCAAGGCGCGCGCATTGTGATCGGAGCATTTGCCCATGACCATTTACCGCAAGACGTATTACGCCACGCACCCGGATTCCATGCCGGGCGCCACCAACGAGCAGTTGCGCAATCGTTACCTGATCACCGAACTGTTCGCCGCCGATGAAGTGCGGCTGAACTACACGCACTTCGAGCGCATGGTGATCGGCGGTGCCGCACCGGTATCCAGAAAGGTATCGCTGCCGCTGCAGACCGAGCCGGCCTCGGCCAAGGACAAGCCTTTTCTTGAGCGTCGCGAGCTGGGCGCGGTGAACGTCGGCGGCGGTGCCGGCGCGGTGACGGTCGATGGCAAGCGTTTCGAGATGAAGCCCAAGGACGGCATCTATGTGCCGATGGGCGCGGGCGAGGTGGTCTTCGAATCGACCGATGCCGCCAATCCAGCCAAGTTTTACCTGGTGTCCACACCGGCCCATGCCGCCTACGAGGTGGTGCACATCTCCATCGACAAGGCGGTGCCGCTGGAGCGTGGCGCGCTGGAGACTTCCAACGCGCGCACCATCTATCAGTACATCGTTCCGCAGACCGTCAAATCATGCCAGCTGCTGATGGGCCTGACGCAACTGAAGCCGGGCAGCGTGTGGAACACCTGTCCGCCGCATCTGCACGATCGCCGCTCGGAGGCCTACTTCTACTTCGACCTCGCCGACGATCAACGCATCATGCATTTCATGGGCGAGCCGGACGACGTGCGCCAGGTCACCATGGCCAAGGATGAAGCCATCATCTCGCCGCCGTGGTCGATCCACATGGGCTCGGGCACCAGCAATTACACGTTCATCTGGGCCATGGGTGGCGAAAACCTCGACTACACCGATATGAACGTGCTGGATATCTGCCAACTGAAGTAGGCAGCGTCGGGCCCCCGCCGTACCGATGCGACCCGCTTGGCGGGTCGCATCTTTTCTGCCCCTCGGGGCTTCGCCGTCTTGGATGCACTGCAATGAATGAACTTCCCCCGTTGGGGGCGCGTGTTCTTGCCGACCGTCTCGCCAACTGGCGCGCGTGGCGCGAACGCGCCGTCGTCTGGCTGGCCGCCATCGTGGCCGGTCTGTGTGTGGTGGGTTTCACATTGCTGACTGACGCCGCGTCGCGTGTGTTTCAGCACGTGCGGGGTCATGGCGCATGGTGGCCGTTGATGCTGACGCCGCTGGGCGGGATGCTGGCGGTCTGGATTGCGCGGCGGTGGGCCCCCGGCAGCGCCGGCAGTGGCATTCCGCAGGTGATGGTGTGCCTCGACAGCAGCCTGCCTGCCGGGCAGGTGAGCTACTTTGTGTCCGCGCGGCTGTCCATCATCAAGAGCCTGTGTGGTGGGTTGGCTCTGTGCGCGGGCTTTTCCAGCGGACGCGAAGGGCCTTCGGTGCAAATCGCTGCGGGCATCATGCATGGTTTTCGTCGCTGGCTGGGCCCCGCGTCGGCCGTGCGCCCATCCGACCTGATGCTGGCGGGGGGCGCAGCCGGCATCGCCGCAGCCTTCAACACACCGTTGGCGGGTGTGGTGTTCGCCATCGAAGAACTGTCGCGGCGTTTTGAGCAGAGATCGAGCGGCTTGATTGTCACCGCCATCGTGCTGGCGGGCTTGGTGTCGGTGTCCGTGTTCGGCAATGCCAATTATTTTGGCCGCCTCAATGTGCAGGACACCCATCTGTCGCTGTTGATGCCGGCTGCCTTGTGCGCCGTTGCGACGGGCTGTGCCGGCGGATTCTTTTCGCGCCTGCTCATCGTGTCGTCGGCGGGCTCGCGTGATCGGATGACTGTTTTCCGCCGTGCCCACCCGATCTGGTTCGCCGGCGCTTGCGGGCTCGGCGTTGCACTGTTGGGCCTGCTCACCGGCGGCGCGGTGCACGGCAGCGGCTATGAGTTGACGCGCGGGCTGCTGGCACATGAGGAGTCCGTGCCGTTTCTGTATGCCGGAGTCAAGTTCCTGGCAACGTGGCTATCGTATTGGAGCGGAATCCCAGGCGGCATTTTCGCCCCCTC
>JASGFB010000070.1:0-25588 GCA_047605765.1 Rhodocyclaceae bacterium | reverse complement strand
CCGTCTCGAGGCCGTAGATCTCCTGGAACTCGTAGGCCTCGGTGTCGGCCGTGCCGGTCATGCCCGACAGCTTGCCGTACATGCGGAACAGGTTCTGGAAGGTGATGCTGGCCAGGGTCTGGTTCTCGCGCTGGACCGGCACGCCCTCCTTGGCCTCCACCGCCTGGTGCAGGCCGTCGGACCAGCGCCGGCCCGGCAGGGTGCGGCCGGTGAACTCGTCGACGATCACCACCTCGCCGTCGCGGACGAGGTAGTCCACGTCGCGCTGGTAGATGGCGTGCGCGCGCAGCGCGGCGTTGAGGTGGTGGACCACGCTGAGGTTCTGCGGCGCGTACAGGCTGTCGCCCTCGCCCAGGATGCCGGCCTCGCGCAGCAGGTCCTCGACGTGCTCCTGGCCGGCTTCGGACAGGTGCACCTGCTTGCCCTTCTCGTCGACCCAGTAGTCGCCCTCGCCTTCCTCCTCGGCCTGCCGGGTCAGCCGCGGCACGATGCGATCGACCCGCACGTACAGTTCCGGGGATTCGTCGGCCGGGCCGGAGATGATCAGCGGCGTGCGCGCCTCGTCGATCAGGATCGAATCGACTTCATCGACGATGGCGTAGTGCAGGCCGCGCTGGAAGCGGTCCTCCTTGGCCAGCGCCATGTTGTCGCGCAGGTAGTCGAAGCCGAATTCGTTGTTGGTGCCGTAGGTGATGTCGGCGGCATAGGCGGCCTGCTTCTCGTCGTGCGGCATCTGCGACAGATTGCAGCCGACGGTCAGACCGAGGAACTTGTACAGACGCCCCATCGATTCGGCGTCGCGGCTGGCCAGGTAGTCGTTCACCGTCACGACGTGCACACCCTTGCCGCTCAGCGCATTGAGGTACACGGCCAGGGTGGCGGTCAGGGTCTTGCCTTCGCCGGTGCGCATTTCGGCGATCTTGCCACCGTGCAACACCATGCCCCCGACCATCTGAACGTCGAAGTGGCGCATGCCGTGCACGCGCTTGCCGGCCTCACGCACCACTGCAAATGCTTCGGGCAACAGTTCGTCCAGTGAGGTGCCGGCAGCCAGGCGTTGGCGGAATTCGTCCGTCTTGCCGCGCAATGCATCGTCCGACAGCGCCTCGATCTGGGTTTCCAGGTTATTGATGGCCTGGACCTTCTGCATGTATTGGCGGACCAGCCGGTCGTTGCGGCTGCCGAAAACCTTCTTGAGTAGGCCTGCGATCATGACAATCTATTGAGAAAACGCGGCAAAACGGGCATTCTAGCACGCCTATATAAGCTGCTTTGTTGCCCGTCTGACGGCTCCGGGTGGCGAGACCCGAATGCCCCGCACAGCTTTGCGATGGCGCAACTCGGTGCATTCTGGCAACCGCCGTTCAGATTTCCGATTTTTCGATTCTTTCATTCCCGCATGCGCAAGCCCGCCACCCTGATCGGCGACGTTTTCGGCTCCAGCGACGCGCTCTCGCGACTCCAGGAGCACGCCCAGCGGCTGGTGCGTGCCCAGCGGGTGGTCGACCAGCAGGTACCGCGCGCCATGCGCGGCACGGTGGCAGTCGCCAACCTGCGCGACGGCGTGCTGGTGTTGCATGTGCCCACTCCTGCCCTGGCCACGCGGCTGAAAATGAGCGCCGAGAGCCTGCGCAATGCGCTGCGCGATACCGGCATGCCCATCGAAGAACTACAGGTCAAGGTCCGTCCGGTCCAGATGGCGCCGGCTTCAGGCCTGTACACCGCCGAAAACCGCACGATCGGCAGCAAGGGCCGACAGGCCTTTGGCGAGCTGACCAACCATATCGACAGCCGGACCCCACTCGGCCAGGCCTTGGGACGTTTTCTCAAGCGCGTGGGCTGAGCCGCGCGCCGAGCCCTATACCGGCCGCCAGGGCTGGAGCAGTTCGGATACGCCTTCCCACACGATCTGCACGCCGATGCACAGCAGGATGAATGCGGCAAAGCGCAGCAGCACGTTGGTTCCGGTGTCGCCCAGACGGCCGAGCACCGAACGGGCCGAGCGGTAACACGCAAAGACGATCAGCCCCACGATCAGCACGCCCACCGCGGCACCGATGCCGGCCAGGATCTTGTGCTGCGTATCCCCCCACACGCGTGCGCCCAGCGTCACCGCGACCGACAGCGACCCGGGCCCCACGGTGACGGGGAAACTCAGCGGGTAGAACGCCCGCTGCTGCACCGCCTCGGCCGTCCACTCGTGGGTGGCGGCCGCATCTGAATCGGCCGTCGAGGTATCGGCGTTGAGCAGGCGCCAGCCCATAGTGATGACGAGCACGCCACCGCCCACCCGCACGGCCGCCGTCGATATACCGAAGAATTCGAGCACATACGAGCCCACGAGCAGCGCGATCAGTGTCATCACCGCCACATTGACGGCGATGCGCTTGGCAAGCACGTGGCGGTTATGTTCGCTGGCCCCTTTGGTCAGCGTGAGGAAGATCGGCATGGCGCCGAAGGGATTCATGATCGGCAGCATGGCGCCGGCCACGATGGCGGCGTTCTTGCCGACGAGAAGCAGAAGTTCGAGCATGCGGCCTCGATGAAGGTCGAGCTGCTACATCCCAGACGGGACGGGTCAAAGAATGGGCGCGATCAGTCGTTCCAGCAGCATCAGCGCCATGAACACCAGCGCAACCGAGACCCCCACGCGCAACAGGAGCTTGGACCACTGCAGGTAGCGTGCCTGGCCGGTGAGCAGCCACGCCCCCACGCACAGCGCGACGGCAACCAGTAACAGCAGGCCCACCGCGCGCAGGATCAACATGGGTCAGGAAAACTGCAAAGCGAGTTGCCCCTGCAGGGGCGCGGGCACTTCGTCGGCATTCTCGAAGGTCACCACCTCCCAGGCCGTTTCGTCGGCCAGCAGGGTCCGCAGGATCTGGTTGTTGAGAGCGTGCCCCGACTTATAGGCCGAATAGGCGGCCAGCAGCGGATAGCCCACGATATAGAGATCACCGATGGCGTCGAGCACCTTGTGCTTGACGAACTCATCCGCGTAGCGAAGGCCATCGGCGTTGAGTACGCGATACTCGTCCATGACGATCGCGTTATCGAGGCTGCCGCCCAGCCCCAGGCCGCTGGCACGCATCGCTTCGACTTCCTGCATGAAACCGAAGGTGCGCGCACGCGCCACGTCACGGGCGTATTGATGCTCGGCGAAATCGATGGTCACTTCGGTCACCGTACGGTCGACCGCCGGGTGATTGAAGTGGATGGCGAAGCTCAGCTTGAAGCCGTCGTAGGGCTCCAGGCGCACCCATTTGTCGGCCTCGCGGTATTCAACCGGCTTCTTGATGCGCAAGAAGCGCTTGGGTGCGTTCTGCACCTCGATGCCGGCAGATTGGATGAGGAACACGAAAGGCGCCGCGCTGCCATCGAGAATGGGGATTTCGGGCGCGTCGACGTCGACGTAGCAGTTGTCGACCCCCAGGCCGGCCAGCGCCGACATGATGTGCTCGATGGTGCCCACTTTGGCGCTGCCTTGCTGGAGACCGGAGCACATGCGGGTGTCCACCACCGAATACGGATCGCACGGCAGGTCGACGGGCGGATCGAGATCGACCCGGCGGAAGACGATGCCCGTATTGGGCGCGGCGGGTCGCAGCACGAGATCGACGCGCACGCCACCGTGCAAACCGACCCCGGTTGCCTTCACAAGCGATTTGAGAGTGCGCTGCCGAACCATTTTGCGTTCCAACTTCCTGTTTTTACAAAAGTATATACCGCCACACGCACCCCAATCCGGGCCTGAGCGTAGCAGGATGTTTCAAAAAGCGTCCAAACCCTTGTTCCAATGCAAACAGGCTGCGAGGGCGTCACGCCCCCACAGCCTGCCAGTTTCGTGCCATAGCGCCCGTGCGGGCGCCGCCACCTCAGTCGGCCTGCTTACGCAGGAAGGCGGGGATATCGTACGTGCCGTAGCCGTTGGCGCTCATCGCATCCGCCGTGCTGCTGCGCTGCTGACGACGGAAGACGGCCGGGACGTCACGGTCGGCGTAGTCGACTTCCATGCCGATGTTGTCCGTACCGGTCTTGATGACCTGCATCACCGGCTGACGCGCCTGGGCGCGCTTGGTGCCGAGACCGGTGGCGAGCACCGTCACGCGGATGCGGTCTTCCATCGACTCGTCGAACACCGTGCCATAGAAGATGGTGGCCTCTTCCATCGCGAACGCACGCACGGTCTGCACCGCTTCGCGCACTTCCGACATCTTGAGCGAACGGCTGGCCGTGATGTTGATCAGCACACCACGCGCGCCGGACAGTTCAACACCTTCCAGCAGCGGGCTGGCGGCGGCCTGTTCGGCGGCAATACGGGCGCGGTCCATGCCGGAGGCTTCCGCCGACCCCATCATGGCGCGGCCCATTTCAGCCATGAGCGTACGCACGTCCTGGAAGTCGACGTTCACCAGACCACGCACATTGATGATCTCGGCAATACCGCCGACGGCCTTGCGCAGCACGTCATCGGCGCTGCGGAAGCAATCTTCCATGCTGGCTTCTTCGCCGTAGACTTCCATCAACTTGTCGTTGAGGACGACGATCAGCGAATCGACATGCTTGGAGAGTTCTTCGATACCGCTGTCCGCCACGCGGAAACGGTTTTCGAAATCGAAAGGCTTGGTGACGACGGCAACCGTCAGGACGCCCAGTTCGCGGGCGATCTCCGCCACCACGGGCGCAGCGCCCGTGCCTGTGCCACCACCCATGCCGGCAGTGATGAACACCATGTGGGCGCCATCGAGCGCCTGCGCGATCTGCTCACGGCATTCCAGCGCGGCGGCGCGGCCGGCTTCCGGCTTGGCACCGGCACCCAGTCCCGAGTTGCCCAGTTGCACCTTGGCCGGCGCCAGAGCGCTGTTGAGGGCCTGCGCATCGGTATTGGCGCAAATGAATTCAACGCCCTGCACACCTTCACGGATCATGTGGTCGACGGCATTGCCGCCCGCACCGCCCACACCGATCACTTTGATGACCGTCCCTGTCGGTTCCATTTCAACGATTTCGATCATGCTCATCGCTCCTATGTACCACTAAGGAAAACGACTCCCGACAACTGAGCCGGACACCCCTAAATGCAGTACTAAATATAGTATTAGCGCGCGAGTTTACTACTAAATATCAGAGTCGCGCACGGTAAATTTCCAGCGTTGTAACAACTACCTATAAGTGCATGACTGATTAGAAATTTTTCTCCAGCCATGCCTTCATTCTCTGCATCACCTGGCGCATGTTGCGCGTCTCGCGCGCCTGGATGCCACGTCGCCGCTGGGCCGCGCCTTCGAGGATCAACCCCATGACATTGGCGTACTGCGGACGGCATACGACATCGGCCAGGCTGCCCTGGTAGACCGGCAGTCCGACCCGCACGGGCAGATGAAAGACTTCTTCGCCCAGTTCGCAGATGCCTGCCAACTGCGCCGAGCCGCCGGTGAGCACCAGCCCCGACGACAGCAATTGTTCGTAGCCGCTACGACGCAGCTCCACCTGTACCAGTTCGAACAGCTCTTGCACGCGCGGCTGCACGACCGCCGCCAGACTCTCGCGCGAGAGCTTGCGCGGCGGACGATCGCCCACGCTCGGCACTTCGATCATGTCGGCGGGGTCGACCAGCGTCTGCAGGGCCACGCCGTGGTGCAGCTTGATCTCTTCGGCCTCGGCCGTCGGCGTGCGCAGTGCCATCGCGATATCGTTGGTGATCTGGTCGCCGGCGATGGGAATCACTGCCGTGTGGTGGATGGCCCCCTGCGTAAACACGGCCAGGTCGGTGGTGCCGCCGCCCATGTCGACCAGGCACACACCCAGTTCCTTTTCGTCTTCCGACAAGGTGGCAAAACTCGATGCCAGCGGCTGCAGCACCAGGTCGATCACTTCCAGCCCGCAACGCCGCACGCACTTGACGAGATTCTGTGCCGCCGAGACGGCACCGGTAATGATGTGGACCTTGACTTCGAGCTTCACGCCGCTCATGCCGATCGGTTCGCGCACCCCATCCTGACCGTCGATGATGAACTCCTGCGTCAGAATGTGCAGGATCTGCTGATCGGCCGGGATCGGCATGGCACGAGCCACTTCGATCACGCGCTCGACGTCCAGCGGCGAGACTTCCTTGTCCTTGATCGCCACCATGCCGTTCGAGTTGAAGCTGCGGATGTGGCTGCCGGCGATGCCGGTATAGACATCGCGCACCTTGCAGTCGGCCATGACTTCGACCTCCTGCACCACACGCGAAATGGAATCCACGGTGGCCTCGATGTTGACCACCACACCCTTCTTCAACCCGCTCGAAGGCTGCGTGGCCACGCCGAGCACCTCGACACGGCCGTCGGGCTTCATCTCGGCGACCATGGCGGTGATCTTGGACGTCCCGATGTCCAGACCGACGATGATGTCCTTGTTGTCCTTACTCATTGCTTACCTTCTTCTCCCTGTCGTTTCCGTCGCGCGAACGGCAGTGTCGAGTTTGACGGCAAAGCCGCCGGGGTAACGCAGATCTGCCACAAGAATCGGCTTGCCCAGTTGGCTTTCCGCCTTGACGTAATTCGCCAGAAATCGTTCAAAGCGCACGTTGACCGGCGCCTGGGGCTGATCGCGTCCCAACTCGATGACCAGCCCGTTGTCGAGCTTCAACTGCCAGGCCATGCGGTTGGACAGCGTCAATGCTGCCACCCGCCGGCCCAGCGGTCTGAGCTTCTCGTCAAAATACCGATCACGCACCAGCATCTGGCTGGCGTGTTCGGATGCGCCGGCAAAGGTGGGCATCTGTGCGTTGCTGGCCGCATCAAACACCTCGCCGTGCGTGTTGATCAGTTGTACATCGCCGGCATCCACGCCCCGCCAGTAGGCGGCCGCCACGTGCTCCTCCAGCGATACCTCTACCGTGCCCGGCCACACCCGGCGCAACTGCGCATGGCGCACCCAGGGCAATTTCTCAAAGGCCTGGCGCGCCACGTCGAGGTCGACGGTGAAAAAGTTGCCGCGCAACGAGCTGGCGACCGCGTACTCCAATTGGGCCGGCGTCACTTGCGACAGCGAGGACGTCACCACGACCTGATCCAAGCCGAACCACGGTGCGCGCATGATCACTTTGACTGCGGCGTAGCCCAATGCCACCGACGCCACCAGCATCACCACGTCGGCCACCAGGTTCATGACCTCGGGCCGATGCCAGAACCCCGTCGACGTGGCGGCACGCCCGGCGCGCGGCTCTCGCGACGCAGCGGCGGGGGTCCTGCCAAACGAAGGGGTTCGACCTGTTTCAGCCAATGCTCGCCATCTCGAGAATGCGCACGCACAGCGCGGAAAAATCGATGCCCGCCGCGCGTGCCGCGATGGGGACCAGCGAATGGCTCGTCATGCCCGGCGCCGTGTTCATTTCCAGGAACGCGAAGCTGCCGTTCTCGCGCACGATCACGTCGGCCCGCGCCCACCCCTTGCAGCCGAGCACCTGGAAGGCGCGCAGCGCAGCCTGCTGGATGTCGGCCTCGATGTGCGCCGGCACGCCCGCCGGGCAGTGATAGCGCACCACGTCCGTGAAGTACTTGTTCTGGTAGTCGTAGTTGCCTTGCGGCGCTTCGATGCGGACCAGCGGCAAGGCCTGCTCACCCAATACGGCGGCGGTGAGCTCCTGGCCTTCGACGAACTCCTCGGCGATAACCAGCGGGTCGCAATCGCGCGCGGCCTGGTAGGCCGGCGCAAAGTCGGCTTGGCACGTCACCTTGGTCACGCCGATCGACGAGCCCTCGCGCGCCGGCTTGACGATCAGCGGCAGTCCCAGTTCTTCGATCACTTCGGCAGCGCCGGCGGTGCCGTCGAGCAGGCGATAGCGCGGCGTCGGCACACCGGTGGCCTGCCACACCAGCTTGGTGCGCCACTTGTCCATCGACAGCGCCGAGGCCATCACGCCGCTGCCGGTATACGGCAAGCCCAGGCTCTCCAACGCGCCCTGCACGGTACCGTCTTCACCGAAGCGGCCATGCAGTGCAATGAATACCCGCGCATACCCCTGCGCCTTCAGTTCCCACACCGGCTGCTCGGCCGGATCGAACTTGTGCGCATCGACGCCAGCCGCGCGCAGCGCTTCAAGCACCGCGTTGCCGGAGATCAGCGAGATCTCGCGCTCGGCCGAGGTGCCGCCCATCAAGACGGCGACTTTCCCGAAATCGTGTACGGCCTGGCTCATGTGTCGCTGCGTTCCAAAGTGAAGAGCATCCGGCTCAATGTCATCGTCATGTCAGTTCCCCGCCAGCTTGCCCGGTACGGCACCGATCGAACCGGCCCCCATGGTCAGCACCACGTCGCCGTCACGTGCGACCTCCATGACGCTCGCCGGCATGTGAGCGATGTCTTCGACGAACACCGGCTCGACCTTGCCGGCCACGCGCAACGCACGCGCCAGCGCACGGCCATCGGCGGCTACCAGGGGGGCCTCACCGGCTGCATACACGTCGGCCAGCAACAACGCGTCGACGGTGCCGAGCACGCGGACGAAATCTTCGAAGCAATCGCGCGTCCGCGTGAACCGGTGCGGCTGAAAGGCCAGCACCAGACGACGACCCGAGAACGCCCCGCGCGCGGCGGCGATGGTGGCGGCCATCTCGACCGGGTGATGGCCGTAGTCGTCCACCAGCGTGAAGGCACCGCCGGCCGGCAGCGCGACTTCACCATAGCGCTGGAAGCGCCGGCCCACACCACGGAACTCGGCCAGCGCGCGCTGGATGGCGGCATCGCCGACCCCCAGTTCGGTGGCCACCGCGATGGCGGCGAGCGCATTGAGCACGTTGTGGTGACCCGGCAAGTTGAGCACTACGTGCATGCGCGACACCTCGCCATTGGTACGCACGCAGTCAAAATGCATCTGACCGCCCACCGCCTGGATGTTCTCGGCACGCACCTGCGCATCGTCGGCCACGCCATAGCGCACGATCTGCTTCGATACGAAAGGCATGATCTCGCGCACGTGCGGGTCGTCGGCGCACAGCACTGCCACGCCGTAGAACGGCAGGCGATGAAGGAAATCCACGAAGGCCTGGCGCAGGCGCGCGAAGTCGTGCCCGTAGGTTTCCATGTGATCGGCGTCGATGTTGGTGACGACCGACACGACGGGATTCAGGAACAGGAACGAGGCATCGGATTCATCGGCTTCGGCCACCAGGAAGTCACCGCTGCCGAGCTTGGCATTGACGCCCGCCGAATTGAGGCGACCGCCGATCACGAAGGTGGGGTCCAGCCCGCCCTCGGCCAGGATGCTCGCCACCAGGCTGGTGGTCGTGGTCTTGCCATGTGTGCCGGCGATGGCGATGCCATGCTTCAGGCGCATCAGCTCGGCCAGCATCTGGGCACGCGGCACGACCGGGATCTGCCGCGCGCGCGCCTGTTGCACCTCGGGGTTGTCACCGCGCACCGCGGTGGAGGTCACGATGGCGTCGGCGCCTCCGACATGTTCGGCGGCGTGACCGATCATCACGCGCACGCCATTGGCGGCCAGCCGGCGCGTGGTGGCGCTGTCGGCGATGTCCGAGCCACTGACGTCGAAACCGAGATTGGCGAGCACCTCGGCGATGCCACTCATACCCGCACCACCGACGCCCACGAAGTGAATGTGTTTGACCTTGTGTTTCATGCGCGCGCCCCTCTGGCCATCTGCGCACGCACCCGCGCCGAAACGGCAAATACTACAAAAACGTTCATGATGTTCTGCAAACCTATTGGCAAGCCCGCCCTTGCTGGCGGGCGGCGCAGAGTGTTGCAGAAAAAGGGCTGCGTTTCATGTCTTGACGGCAAGGAAACCCTGCGGTCCTCGGCGCCCCGCGCGGCTTGCGGCGCGACAAGGAAATTTCGGGCGGGCGGCTGGCGGCGGGGCATCGTCACTTGGCGAGCCCCTCGCAAACGTCGGCCACCACCGTGGCAGCCTCCGGCCGAGCCAGCGCACGCGCCGCTTCGGCCATGGCCAACAGGCGGGAGCGGTCGAGCTGGCCCAGCACGTCGGCCAGGGCCTGTGCGTTCAACTCGGGCTGCGGCACCAGGATGGCCGCGCCGCGTTCGGACAGGAAGCGCGCATTACCCGTCTGGTGGTCATCGACCGCATGCGGGAAAGGCACCAGCACGCTGGCAACGCCGACGGCGGCCAGTTCGGCCACGGTCAATGCGCCAGCGCGGCAGATCACCAGATCGGCATCAGCGTAGCGTGCGGCCATGTCGTCGATGAAAGGCAGCAGTTCGCCCTCGACGCCGGCCTCCGCATACGCGGCGCGCAAGGCATCGATCTGCTTGGCGCCCGACTGGTGCACCACCTGCGGGCGCGCATCCGGCGCCATCAGCGCCAAGGCCTGGGGCACGGCTTTGTTCAGCGCCTGCGCGCCGAGCGAGCCACCGACCACCAACACACGCAGCGGGCCTTCACGGCCAACGAATCGCGCCGCCGGCGCGGCTATGCCAGCGATGTCGGCGCGCACCGGGTTACCCACCCATTGCGCCTTCTTCAACACGTCGGGAAAGCCGCTGACGACGCGGTCGGCAACGGCCGCCAGCACGCGATTGGCCAGCCCCGCCACCGAATTCTGTTCGTGGATGACCACTGGCCGGCCGGCCAGCACGGCCATCATGCCGCCGGGGAAGGTTACGTAGCCGCCCATGCCGAGCACCACATCCGGTTTGACGCGGCGGATGGCGGCCAGCGCCTGGGCGAATCCGCGCAGCAGGTTCACCGGCAGCATCAGCGCGCGCAGCAGTCCTTTGCCGCGCAAGGCGCCAAAACGGATCCAGGCCAGTTCGTACCCCTTGGTCGGCACGATGCGGCCTTCCATGCCGTCGGCATTACCCATCCAGGCCACCGACCAGCCACGCGCACGCAGCGCGTCGGCTACGGCCACCCCCGGATAGATGTGCCCGCCCGTACCGCCGGCCATGACCAGGATCTTCGGCATCAGGCGGCACCCCGCATGACTTGCCGGTTTTCCCAATCGATGCGCAGCAGGATGGCGATAGCCAGGCAATTGGCCACGATGCCCGATCCGCCGAAGCTCATCAGCGGCAGGGTCAGCCCCTTGGTGGGCAGCAGGCCCATGTTCACACCCATGTTGATGAAGGACTGCACGCCAAGCCACAGCCCGATGCCCTGGGCCACCAGGCCAGAGTAGTAGCGGTCCATCAGCAACGCGCGGCGGCCGATGGCGAAAGCGCGCTGCACGACGATCGCGAACAAGACGATCACCGTCAACACGCCGGCAAAGCCCAGTTCTTCGGCGATCACCGCAAGCAGGAAGTCGGTGTGGGCTTCGGGCAGGTAGAAGAGCTTCTCGACGCTGGCGCCGAGGCCGACACCCAGCCACTCGCCGCGGCCGAAGGCGATCAGAGCGTGCGACAACTGATAGCCGCTGCCGTAGGCGTCGTTCCACGGATCGATGAAGTTGAACAGGCGTTCGCGGCGATACGGCGACAACCACACCAGCAAGACGAAACCGACGGCGGCCACCACCGTCAGCAGCGCAAAGATGCGCGCATTGAGGCCGCCCAGGAACAGGATGCCGAACGCGATCGAGCAGATCACGACGAAGGCGCCGAAGTCCGGCTCGCGCAGCAAAAGGAAGCCGACGAACAGAATCACCGCCGCAATAGGCAGGAAGGCGCGCTTGAAGCTGGACATGTGATGCAGCTTGCGCACCGTGTAATCGGCCGCGTACATCGCCACCAGCAGCTTCATGAACTCGGACGGCTGCAGGTTGATGAGGCCGAGCGGAATCCAGCGGCGCGAGCCGTTCACCTCGCGGCCGATGTGCGGGATGAGCACCGCAATGAGCAACACCACCCCGGCCACGAACATGTAGGGCGAAGCCTGCTGCCAGATGCGCATGGGCACCTGGAAAGCCATCATCGACGCCGTCACTCCCACCGCCAGGAAGACGGCGTGGCGAAACAGAAAGAAGGTGGCCTGGTTGCCCGACAGGCGATTGCCCTCGGCGTAAGCGATGGACGACGAATACACCATCACCAGGCCGAACAGCAGCAGGGCCACGGCGGACCACACCAGCAACGGGTCGAGTTCGCGCGGCTGGGCAATGTTGCCGCCAAGCCGCCCCACCGCTGTGGCGCGCGGACGAAAGCCGCTGGCATCGTCGCGCAGGATCAATCCGGAAAGTGCCGAGACGAGTTTCATGCGGCGGTGACCTCCGGCAGGGTGCGCACGGCGTCCACAAAAACCTGGGCGCGATGGGCGTAATTGCGATACATGTCGAGGCTGGCGCAGGCCGGCGAGAGCATCACCACGTCACCGGTCTGCGCCAACGCATTGGCTTGGCGCACGGCGGCGCCCATGTCGGCGGCATGCACCAGCGGCACGCCGGCATCGCGCACCTCTTCGGCGATGCGCTCGGCGTCGCGACCAATCAGCACCACAGCACGCGCATGCCGTTGCAGTACGGACGACAGCGGACGGAAATCCTGTCCTTTGCCGTCGCCACCGGCGATCAGCACGACTGTACGGCCGATGCCTTGCAGCGCGGCCACGGTGGCCCCCACGTTGGTGCCCTTGGAATCGTCATAGAACGCCACACCATCGGCACGACGCGCCACCAATTCGACGCGATGCGGCAACCCGCGGAAGCGGCGCACAGCCTCGATCATCGGCGCCAGTTCGGCCCCTGCCGCCTGGCACAGCGCCAGCGCGGCCAACACATTGGCGTGGTTGTGTGCCCCCGCCAGGCGAATTTCGTCGGTCGCCAGCAGGGGCTGGCCGCCACGTGCCAGATGGGGGCGCCCGGCGTGCTCGATCACGCCCCAGTCGTCCTCGCGCACGGGTGCATCCAGACCGAACGAAATCTGGCGGCGGCCGGCGCGCGCCATGCCTTTTGAATACGGATCGTCACGATTGAGCACCTGCGCGCCCTTGCCATCGAAGATGCGCGCCTTGATGGCGGCGTAGGCGGCCATCGAACCGTGCCGATCGAGGTGATCGTCGGTGACATTGAGTACGGTGGCCGCATCCGGTAACAGGCTGTCGGTCGTTTCGAGCTGAAAGCTCGACAGCTCGAGCACCCAGGCGTCGGGCACGTCGCGGCCGTCGATGCGGCGCATCAGCTCGGTCAGGGCGGACGGCGAGATGTTGCCGGCCACGGCGGTGTTCCACCCCATGCTGCGGCACAGTTCGCCAGCCAGCGTGGTGGTGGTGGTCTTGCCGTTGGTGCCGGTAATGGCAATGATGCGCGCGCGCTGGCGCATGCCCAGCGCGGTGAGCGCGTCGGCGAAGAGTTCGATCTCCCCCACCACGGCGAGGCCCGCGGCGCGGGCAGCCTGGATCAAGGGGTCTTGCAGCGGCAGCCCGGGGCTGACGGCGATCATGTCGATGCCGCCCAGCAAGGCCGGGGTAAACGGGCCGGTGACAAGTTCGGCCTCGGGCACGGCCTGGCGCAGCTCGTCGCCGCCCGGTGGTGCGCTGCGCGAATCGGCTACGCGCAGGCGTGCGCCACCGCGCGCCAGCCAACGTGCCATGGCCAGCCCCGATTCGCCCAAGCCCAGCACCAGAATGTGTTGATCCATGTACGACATGTGTTGTTGCGGTACCTGCAGCGATCCGTGTTTGCCGGCGATTCCTAGCGGATCTTCAGCGACGACAGGCCGAAGAGCACCAGCATGATGGTGATGATCCAGAAGCGCACCACCACCTGCGTCTCCTTCCAGCCACCCAACTCATAGTGGTGGTGCAGAGGCGCCATGCGGAAGATCCGCTTGCCGCCGCTCCACTTGAAGTAACCGACCTGGAGCATGACCGACAGCGTCTCCGCCACGAACAGCCCCCCCATGATGAACAGCACGATCTCCTGGCGCACGATGACGGCCACGGTCCCCATGGCAGCCCCCAGGGCCAGCGCCCCGACGTCGCCCATGAAGACTTCGGCGGGATAGGCGTTGAACCACAGGAAACCGAGGCCGGCGCCAGCGATGGCGCCGCAGAACACGGCCAGCTCACCAGCACCGGCGATATACGGCACGCCGAGATATTTTGAAAATCCGACGTGGCCGGCAACGTAAGCGAAGATCGCCAGCGCCGAGGACACCATCACGGTCGGCATGATGGCCAGGCCGTCCAGGCCGTCGGTGAGGTTTACCGCGTGGCTGGTGCCGTTGATGACGAAGTAGGCCATGGCAACGAAACCGAACGTGCCAAGCGGGAAAATCAGCGATTTGAAGAACGGCACGATGAGCGCCGTCTGCGCCGGCTCGGTGGCCGTCAGCGCCAGGAACAGCGCCGCGGCGGCGGCGATCAGCGAGGTCCACAGATATTTCCAGCGGCTGGGCAGACCCTTGGGGTCGCGGTGCACCACTTTGCGCCAGTCATCGACCCAACCCACAAGGCCAAAACCCAGCGTCACAAACAGCACCACCCACACGTAGGCGTTACGCAGGTCGCCCCACAGCAGCATGGTGACGGCAATGGCGATGAGGATCAGCGCGCCACCCATGGTCGGCGTACCGGCCTTCACCAGGTGCGTCTGCGGACCATCGTCGCGCACTGCCTGGCCGATTTTCTTGGTGGCCAGCCAGCGGATCAGCGACGGACCGAAGATGAACGAGATCACCAGGGCGGTGAGTGCCGCCAGCATGGTGCGCAGGGTGATGTAGCCGAATACGTTGAAGCCGCGAATGTCTTCGCCGAGCCAGAGTGCCAGTTCAAGCAGCATGATCGATAAACGTGTCGCAAGGGATGCTGTCGTCATCGCGCAGGAAGCGTTGAGCGCGCACGGGGACGGCAGCGGGAGTAAAAGAGGCCGGCGCAGCCGGACCGGGCATCACACGCAGGAAGCCGACATGCGTCGCGGCCGCCGTCGACGGTGATGCGCCAAAGTGGATGACGCGTGCCGAAGGCGCGTCGTGTGTGCTCATTGCGCCCCCTGCTGCGCAATGGCTTCGGAGACGCGCTCCATCTTCATGAAGCGCGAGCCTTTGACCAGCACGACGACGTCGTCGGCCAGCAGTTTGTCGAGGGCCTTGATGAGATCGTCGACACGTTCGAAATGCTCACCACCGCCGCCGAAGTTGCGGGCCGCCACGGCGCTGTTCTCGCCGAGCGCCAACAGATGATCGACACCCTGGCTCTTGGCATAGCCACCGATCTCGTCGTGCATCTGAGCGCTCATGTCACCGATCTCGCCCATGTCGCCCAACACCAGGACCTTCTTGCCCGGCGTGGCCGCCAACACGTCGATGCCGGCACGCACGGAATCGGGATTGGCGTTGTAGGTGTCGTCCAGCAGGATGGCGCCGTTGCGGGCGCGGCGCACTTGCAGCCGCCCCTTGGTGCCGGAAAAGCCGGACAGACCATCCACCACGGCATCGAGCGAGACACCCGCCGCCAGCGTCGCGGCCGCGGCGGCCATGGCGTTGCGTACGTTGTGCAGCCCCGGCACCGGCAGATCGAAGCGGGCGTCGTGCCCCAGCGCACGCATGGCGATGCGGCTGCCGAAGGCCAGTTGCGACACGGTGGCGCAGACATCGGCTTCGTGCGACAGGCCGAAGGTGATCACGCGCTTGCCCTTGTTTTGATCGCGCCACATGCCGGCGTGCGTGTCGTCACAGTTGACCACGGCGGCGCCGTCGTCCGGCAACGCGCCGTAGATGCTGCCCTTTTCGCGGGCAACCGCATCCAGCTCGCCCATGCCTTCGAGGTGGGCGCGCTGCGCGTTGGTCACCACCGCCACGGTTGGACGCGCGATGGGCGCCAGGTAGCCGATCTCGCCGGGATGGTTCATGCCCATTTCAAGCACGGCGGCCCGATGCGTGGCCCGCAGCCGCAGCACCATCTGCGGCATGCCAATGTCGTTATTCAGATTGCCTTGCGTGGCCAGCACCTCGTCGGCGCCAAAATAGGCGCGCAGGATGGCGGCGCACATTTCCTTGACGGTGGTCTTGCCATTGCTGCCCGTGATGCCGATGACCGGAATGTCGAACTTGCGGCGCCAGAAGGCGGCCAGATCGCCGAGTGCCAGACGTGTGTCGGCGACCTCCAGCAAGGGCAGCCCCGCCGGGGCCTGGCGTGCCGCACTGTGGGCTACGAGCGCCGCCACCGCGCCATGCTCGGCGGCCTGCTCGATATAGTCATGGCCGTCGAAGCGCTCGCCGCGCAGGGCGATAAACAACGCGCCGGGCATTGCCTGGCGCGTGTCGGTGCTGATGGCGTCGAAGGTGATGTCGCCGCCGATAAGCTTGCCACCGGTGGCGAGGGCCGCTTCGCTCAGGGTGATCATGCGTCGCTCTCCTGTACGCCTTTCAGTTGCGCACGATTCCATGCCAACAGGGCGGCACGGGCATGTTCAAGATCGGAAAAATGCATGCGCTCCTTGCCGACCTCCTGGTAGTTCTCGTGCCCCTTGCCGGCGATCAGCACGACGTCGTCGGCACGCGCTTCGAGCACGCTTTGCCGGATAGCCAGGGCGCGGTCGACCACGATGCTGGCCTGCGGGGCGGCGCGCGCGATGTCGGCCACGATGGTGGCGGGGTCCTCGCTGCGCGGGTTGTCGCTGGTGATGACGACGCGGCGCGCGATGCGCTGGGCCACTTCGCCCATGATGGGGCGCTTGCCGGCATCGCGATCGCCACCGCAGCCGAACACGCAGACCAGTTCGCCCCCCCGCGACTGCACAGTGCTGCGCAGCGCCAGCAGGGCCTGCTCGAGCGCATCCGGCGTGTGGGCGTAGTCGATCACCACCAGCGGTTCGCCGATGCCGCCGACAGTCTGCATGCGTCCGGCCGGCGGGGTCAGCGCGCGGGCCGCTTCGATCGCCTGGTTCATGGTGTAGCCGCTCTGCATCAGCACGGCGATCACCGCCAGCAGGTTGGAGACATTGAACTGGCCGACCAAACCGACCGCCATGTCGCTACGCTGGCCATCGCAATCGATGACGAAGCGCATGCCGTTGGCGGTATTGCGCAACTGCTCGGCCACCAGCACGCATCTGGCTGGCGCGGCGTGCGCGTTGTCCGGGATCAGGGTGTAGCCGATCACTTCGATGTTGCGTTCCTGCAGGCGGCGGGCCAGCGCCACGCCCATCAGGTCGTCGAAATTCAGCACCACCGAACGCAGGCCGCTCTGCTCGAAGAGCTTAGCCTTGGCGGCGGCGTAGGCCTCCATCGTGTGGTGGTAGTCCAGGTGGTCTCGCGTCAGATTGGTGAGGACGGCCACGTTGATGCGGCAGCCGTTCATGCGCCCCTGATCGAGGCCGATCGAGGAGACCTCCATCGCCACCGCTTCGGCGCCCTGCTCGGCGAACTGATGGAGGTTCTCTTGCAGGACGATGGCGTCCGGCGTGGTGTTGGCGGTCGGATCGAGACGCCCCGGGAAGCCCATGCCGAGGGTCCCGATGACGGCGCAACGCTTGCCCAGATCATTGAACGCACGCGCCAGCCACTGCGTGATCGACGTCTTGCCGTTGGTGCCCGTGACGCCCACCATCCACATCCGGGATGAGGGGCGACCGAACACCTCGTCGGCGATGTCGCCGGCCATCTGGCGCAGGTGATCGACCGGCACGTTGGCGACGGCCAGGGACGCATCCCAGTCGAAGCCTTCGCGCTCCCACACCACCGCCACCGCGCCCCGCTCGACAGCGTTGCGAATGTACTGGCGGCCATCGCTGTGGTGACCGGGATAGGCTAGAAAGACATCGCCAGGACGCACCTGGCGCGAATCGGCGCACACCCGGGAAGGCTCGATGCCTTCGGCGCGCAACAGGGAAAACAAAGCGGCGGCCAGATCAGAGGTCACATTGCGTCTCCTGGCTTGCTCGTCACATTCTGGCGGGCCACCTGGACCGGCGTGATCGGGGCATCCGGCCGCACACCCAGGGCGCGCAGCGAACCGCCCATGATCTGCGAGAAGGCCGGGCCGGCCACGCTGCCACCGTAGTAGCTGCCCTTGGTCGGCTCGTCGATCATGACGGCCACGATCAGGCGCGGGTCCGACACCGGGGCGAAGCCGATGAACGAACCAACGTATTTCTTGGCGTACTTGCCGCCTTCGATCTTGAGCGCCGTCCCGGTCTTGCCGGCCACGCGGTAGCCCGGCACGTGCGCCTCGGGGGCCGTGCCGCCCGGCCCGACCACCGATTCCAGCATAGCCCGCACCTGGCGGGCCACTTCAGGGCTGAATACCTGTTGACCATGCAACGGCGGCGCGTCGATCTTGGTCAGCGACAAGGGCAGCAGTTCGCCGTCACGCGCCAGCGCCAGATAGGCGTGAGCCATCTGCATGAGCGTCACCGACACGCCGTGCCCATAGGCCATGGTGGCTTGCTCGATTGGCCGCCAGGTGTTGTAGGGGCGCAGGCGGCCACCGACTTCGCCAGGGAAGCCCAGCTTGAGCGGTTGCCCGAAACCGAGGCGATCGTAGGTTTCCCACATATGCTTGGGCGGGAAGGTCAGCGCGATCTTGGCGACACCGATGTTGGACGACTTCTGGATCACCTGCGACAAGGTCACCAGGCCGATACGGTGCGAGTCGTGGATGGTGGCCCCGTCAATGGTCATCGCGCCGTTGAGCGTGTCGATCATGGTGTCCGGACGGTAGCGCGCGCTTTCGAGTGCCATGGCGGCCACGAAAGGCTTCATCGTCGAGCCCGGCTCGTACTGGTCAGTGAGCACGCGATTGCGCAGTTGGGCGCCGGACAGGCGACCGCGATTGTTCGGGTTGTAGGTCGGGTTGTTGACCAGCGCCAGCACCTCGCCGGTCTTGACGTCGAGCACAACCACGCCGCCTGCCTTGGCTTGCGACTGTTCGACGGTCTGCTTCAGCGCGCTGTAGGCCAGGTACTGAATCTTGGCGTCGACCGCCAGCGTGATGTCGCCGCCATCCTGCGGGCGTTTGATCGATTCGACGTCTTCGACGATGGCGCCGCGGCGGTCCTTGATGACCCGGCGCGAGCCGGCCTTGCCGGCCAGATCGTTGTTGAAGGCCAGCTCGACCCCTTCCTGGCCGCGATCGTCGACGTTGGTGAAACCGACGATGTGGCTGGTGACATCCCCCACCGGGTAATAGCGACGATATTCGTCTTCGGTACGAATGCCGGGCAGCTTCAGCGACGAGATGCGCGCAGCCACGTCCGGCGGCACTTCACGCTTGATGAAGATGAAATCTTTCTCGCTGGCGAGCTTGCGATTGACCTCGCGCGCATCCATGTCGAGCGCCTGCGACAGCTGCGCCACCTGGCCGGCGGTCAGTTGAGCGACATCCGGAATCGCCGCGATGCCCTTCATCGGCGTACTCATGGCGAGGGTCTCGCCATGGCGGTCGAGAATGCGGCCGCGCGTAGCGGACAGGGTCAGGGTGCGCGCATAGCGCGACTCGCCCTTGGCCTGCAGGAATTCCTGGTTCACGCCTTGCAGATACATGGCGCGACCGCACAGGGCGATCGACCCCAGCAACAGCCCCACCAGAACGAAACGCGCCCGCCACACGGGCAGGCGTTCGGACAACAGCGGATTGTGGTTGAAAGTGAAGTTCTTCTTCATGGCTGCGATCCCACGGGGTCCAGCGCGACGAGTGAATCCTTGTTCGGCGTCACCATGTTGAGACGTTCGCGCGCGATCTTCTCGACGCGGGCGTGCGCCGCCCACGTGCCACTTTCGAGTTGCAACTGGCCCCATTCGACATCGAGCGCGCGGCCACGGGCCTGCTCACGCTCGACGGCGGTGACCAGCTTGCGGGATTGGAACTGGAGGTGAACGACAGCCAATGCGCTGAGCAGGGTCAGGATCAGCAGCAAGGCGTTGACGCGGCCCATGTCAGCGCGCTCCGCTCACGAAAGGCGCGTCGGTGCGCTCGGCCACGCGCATGATGGCGCTGCGCGCGCGGGCGTTGGTGCCGACTTCGTCGGAGCCGGGACGGACCGCGTCACCGACCAGCGCCAGCGCCGGGCGTGGGCGCTCCGACTCGCGCACCGGCAGGCCGCGCGGCAATGCCGGCGGGCGGGCATGGTCGCGCATGAAGCGCTTGACGATGCGATCTTCGAGCGAATGAAAGGCAATCACCACCAGCCGCCCTCCGTGCCTGAGCCGTGCCACCGCCTGAGGCAGCGTCAGCGAGAGCTCCTCAAGCTCCCGGTTAACGCAAATCCGTAGAGCCTGGAAGGTGCGCGTCGCGGGGTGCTGGCCCGGCTCGCGTGTACGGACGGCCGCCTCCACGAGCGAGGAAAGCTGCCCAGTGGTGGTGACATCCCCCCCTTGCCGAGCAGCATCAATCGCCTTTGCAATCGCATGAGCATACCGTTCTTCACCGTAGTCCCTCAGTACAGTCGTGATCTCGGCGACGGTCGCCCGTGCCAGCCATTGCGCGGCAGATTCGCCGCGCGTCGTATCCATGCGCATGTCCAGTGGCGCATCGAAGCGAAAACTCATGCCCCGATCCGCCTCATCCAACTGGGGCGATGACACCCCCAGGTCCGCCAACACACCGTCCACCTGCCCGATGCCCAACTGCTGCAGCGTGTCCTCGAGCATCGAGAACGGCTCGTGCACCAGCGTGAAACGCGCATCAGCCTCGGCCAACACCCGCCCCGCTTCGATGGCGCGCGGGTCGCGGTCGAACGCCACCAGGCGTCCTTGCGGCCCCAGCGCAGCCAGGATGGCCCGGCTGTGCCCACCACGTCCGAAGGTGGCGTCGACGTACACGCCATCACCACGAATGTTCAGCGCCTCTACTGCTTCGCGCAGCAGGACGGTGATGTGCTTGCCCGATGCGCTCACAGCGACAGAGTCCCCAGATCACCCGGCAAGCTATTGGTGTCGGTCAGCGTGAGCGACAGCATTTCCTGCTGAAGCTTTTGCCAGCCGGCATCCGACCACAATTCGAAATTGCGCCCCTGGCCGACCAGCCAGACCTGCTTGTCGAGCGAGGCGAACTGGCGCAGTTCCGGCGCGATCAGCACGCGCCCGGAGGTATCCATTTCTTCGTCGCGGGCATGCCCCACCAACAGGCGCTTGATCAGGGCCGAACGCGGATCGAGGCTCGGCGCCGCCAGCACCTGGGCGCGGATGGGCTCCCAGTCGGGCAAGGGGTAAATGAGCAGACAGCCATGGGGATGGGCGGTGATGACAAGATTGCCGCCGCACTGCGTCATGAGGGCGTCACGATGCCGCGCCGGGATCGCCAAGCGACCCTTCGCATCGAGATTCAGCGCGGCTGCGCCCTGGAACATGTGCCTCCCTCATCAGGGATGGGTTGGGGCCCATCCGCCATTTCGTGCCACATGGACGACACTTCCGTCCACTTTTACCCATTTTTTCCCACTTAGCTCCACTGTAGATAAAAGGCCAAACACGGTCAAGCGCGTCTCGGGCGCTTTTTGCCGTGCTGACAGGGACTTACGGTGTTCGGACAAGAGATGGCGACAAACGGAACGTCGCCGTTTGGCGACAAATCCGACCAACGGAGAACGCGGCGATCGACGTGCGGCAGGCGGACCGGCATGCGCACGGCCACCTCACGAACAAGTGACATTCGTCAAGTATTTGAAGCGATGGAGATTTGTTGCGAAGGGCCGGGTGCGGCCGCCCGCCAAGGCGGCGGCCGACACCGACCGGTCCACGGCAAGACGCCGTGGACATGTATGGAAGTGGAAGCCCGCCGATAAGCCGGGTTCTGTCGCGCGGCCTTGCGGCAGCGGGGCAGTCATTCCTCTGGGCGGCACGTTACCGTGACGCTCTAGCAGCCTACCCGGGAGCAACGCGAGCCACGTTAGCGCCCCCCTATTTGGCCTTGCCCCGGATGGGGTTTACCGTGCCAGTCCTGTCGCCAGTCCTGCGGTGGGCTCTTACCCCACCGTTTCACCCTTGCCTGATCTTCTTGCGAAGCCATCGGCGGTTTGCTTTCTGTTGCACTTTCCGTCGCCTTGGGTCTTTCGACTTATAGCGCCCGGCCGTTAGCCGGCATCCTGCTCTACGGGGCCCGGACTTTCCTCCACGTGCGAACACGCAGCGACTGCCTGGCGGACTTCCGGGCGCGATTATACGGGTCAAACCGGCCTCACCGGACTGCAAAACACTGCAATAACGGCACGCCGTTCGGCGGCTGCACTTAAGATGCCCGAAGGGGCTGCCGTCAACGCAGGTGGTAAGACTTATTCCGCAAGCCGTCTGGCATGATCAAGAAGATTCCGGTTTCCGCATTGCGCATTGGGATGTACATCGACGAGCTGGGCTGCGACTGGCTCTCGCATCCATTTTTCCGAAGTCGCTTCAAGATCAGCGACGACGAGCAGATTCAGAAGATCGTCGAAGCCGGCATCCATGACGTCTATATAGATACCTCGCGCGGGCTGGACATGCCGGACGCCCCCACGGCCGAGGAAATCCGCCAGACGCTCCACCAAGAGATGGTGGAGATCGCCCGCCAGCCTGCGTCCGTCATCCGCATCACCGCCGCCGAGGAATACCAGCGTGCCCACGCCGTATGCGACAGCGCCCAGCGCCTGGTGCGCGATGTCATGCGCGACGCGCGTCTGGGCCGAGCCGTCGAGCTCGATCAGGTCGAACCGGTGGTGGAGCAGATCACCAACTCGATCCTGCGCAACAGCAGCGCCCTGGTCGGGCTGCTGACCATCAAGAACAAGGATGAATACACCTTCCTGCATTCGGTCAGCGTGTGCACCCTGATGGTGGCCTTTTGCCGCACCCTCGGCCTGGACGCCGAAACCACCCGCCAGGCGGGCCTGGGCGGCCTGCTCCACGACACCGGCAAGGCGCTCATCCCGGACGAGGTGCTGAACAAGCCCGGGCGTCTGACCGACGAAGAATTCGCCATCATCAAGCAGCACCCGCAACTGGGCTATGACATCCTGAAGCAGACCGCCGGCATCCAGGAGATCCCGCTGGGCATCACGCTGCATCACCACGAACGCATGGACGGCCAGGGCTACCCCGCCAAACTGGCCGCCGCCGACATCAGCCAGTTGGTGCGCATGTCCTCGATCGTCGACGTATACGACGCGATCACCTCGGACCGCTGCTATCACCGCGGCATGCCGGCCACCGATGCCTTGCGCAAGCTGCACGAATGGAGCGCCCACCACTTCGACCCCATGCTGGTTCAGGCCTTCATCCGCTGCGTCGGTATCTATCCGGTGGGCGCCCTGGTGCGGCTCGAATCGGGCAAGCTGGGGGTGGTGGTGGAACAGAACGAAGACAGCCTGCTGCAACCCAAGCTGAAGATCATCTACAGCGTCAAGAGCGACGAGCGCGTGGTCCCCTACGACCTCGACCTGGCACGTCCGGTCGGCCACGGTGGCGGCGATCGCATCGTGGCCCACGAAGTGCCAGACAAATGGCGGCTCGACACTCGGCCCTACATTCAATGAAAAACCGGACGCCCGGCCGGGCGTCCGTGAGACGACGCCTACTGCGGGGTCTGAGCAGGCGCTGACGCGGCCTCGGCGGCGAACACCAGGGCGCCATTCTTTTGTTCAAATGCGCCGACCCGTTCGCCAGCGTTCTGCGGGTCGTCCTGCACCTCGGCCACCGTGCAGCGGGCTGTGTCGATGGCGTACCAGCGCTTGCCCTGGTGCGCCCACAACGCTCCCTCGCCCGTCGCGAACAGCTCCATGCCGGTCATGCGCTTGGCATCGGACGCCACTTGGTGGCGCCGCTGGCAATCGGGCATGCTCGCCACCACCAGGGATTGCTCAACCATACCGCTCCACACGTAACGCTGCTCGCGCACCAGCGTGATGGCGTGATCCTTGTCGCCGCCGATCTGGTAGGACGCGGCGTTGTTCTCGCAGCCCGTCAGCAGCACCGCGCCGGCCACCGCCACAACCCAGGCACCGCGTCGCATGCTCAGACTTTCAATTGCCAGGCGCAGGTCTGGCCCGCGCGCAGCGGCACCAGCGGATCGCCGGGCAGATAGTCCAACGAGACGGGGACGGTCCATGGTTCTTTGGTCAGGGTGATGGTGTCAGTGTTGCGCGGCAGGCCATACCAATCCGGCCCATTGAAGCTGGCGAAAGCCTCCAGGCGGTCGAGTGCGCCGGCATCGTCGAACGCTTCGGCATACAGCTCGATACCGGCGTGCGAGGTATAGCAACCAGCGCAGCCACAGGCCGACTCCTTGGTACTGAGGGCATGCGGCGCCGAATCGGTACCGAGGAAGAAGCGCCGGTTATCCGAGATGGCAGCCTCTACCAGCGCCTGGCGATGCGTTTCGCGCTTGAGGATCGGCAGACAGTAATGGTGCGGGCGAATGCCGCCCACCAGCATCGCGTTGCGATTGAGCAACAAGTGATGCGCGGTGATGGTGGCGGCGACGTGCTCGCCCGCCCCGCTTACATACTGCGCCGCTTCGCGGGTCGTGATGTGCTCGAAGACCGTGCGTAGGCGCGGGAATTTCGCCGCGAGCGGCGCCAGTACGCGATCGATAAAGACACGCTCGCGATCAAAGACATCAACGTCAGCATGAGTCACCTCGCCATGCACACAGAGGACCAAGCCCAGCGCTTCCATGCGCTCGAGCACCGGGTACACCTTCTCGATAGACGTTACACCCGCATCAGAGTTCGTCGTAGCCCCCGCCGGATACAATTTGACAGCTTTTACAAAGCCGCTGGCGACGGCCCGATCGATCTCGTCGGGTGACGTTCTATCTGTGAGGTACAACGTCATCAATGGTTCGAACTTGAGGCCGGCGGGCAGCGCTTGCAAGATGCGCTGGCGATATTCGGACGCCAGTGCGACCGTCGTCACTGGCGGGCGCAGATTGGGCATGACGATGGCACGGCCAAAGCGCAACGCGCTGTCTTTCAGCACGGCGCCCAGCGCAGCGCCGTCGCGCAGGTGAAGATGCCAGTCGTCGGGGCGGGTCAGGATCAGGGTCTGCATGGTTCTCATCGGGCTCATCAGCGGCAGGAATGGATTCTAGACGAAGTCGCGCACGGAACCTTCCGACACACAGATTGACGAATCCTTGCACGCCCGCGCAGGCGTGCGGGCGCGGCAGCGCCTGCAAACAATAAAAAGCCGGGCGCGCGCCTTGCGTAGCGTGCCGGCAAACAACATGCTGCCGGCCCGTCGGCCCCCCGCATCGGCCGCTCCGGCCGTGGCCCCCAACAAACGATAAGCGCTTGCCAGCAACCGCCGGCAAGTCGACAAGAATTCAAACTCAGGGACCCGATGATGGAGACTCTCTTCTTCCTGCCCGACTGGCCACCTGCCGCCACCAATCTGTCGTGGTTCGGCATGATGCTGCTGTGCGCCGTGATCCTGGGCGAGGTGGCACGCGCCGTGTTGCGCCTGCCCCGCATCACCGGCTACGTGGCGGCGGGGGTGCTGCTCAGCCCTGGCGTGGCCGGCTTCTGGTCACCCGAAATGCTGGCGCGCATGCAGCCCTTCTACGACGTGGCCTTCGGCCTGGTGCTGTTCGAACTCGGCCAGCGCATCGATCTGTCGTGGCTGCGGCGCAATCCATGGCTGCTGGCGACGAGCGTGGCCGAATCCCTGCTGGCGTTCGTCTTCGTCACCGGCCTGCTGATTCTGCTCGACGTGCCGCCCCTGGTCAGCGCCCTGGCGGCTGGCCTGGCGGCAGCCACCGGACCGGCGGTCGTCCTGGGGG
>JASGFB010000069.1:0-25886 GCA_047605765.1 Rhodocyclaceae bacterium | reverse complement strand
CGTCGTGGTGCTGGCGCTCGGCGCCGGTCTGCGTCTGGTGGCATGGACCACGCCGTAGCTGCCCACCACCGGCGCCCAGCCAGCCAGCGGGCTGGGGGGCGTCTGCGTGTAGCCCAGGCTGAGCCAGGAAAAACCGGTAAACAAGGTGCCCCGCAGCCATTCGCCGATGACCCAGGCGGCAGCGGCAGCGGCAGCATCCAGCATGGGACGCCCGCTGCGGCAGCGCGCGAAGAGCCACGCCGACAAGGCGGGAAAGATCGCCAGGTAGGCACAGAACAGAAACACCCCGAGGGCGGCCAGCGGCATCGGCATGCCGCCGTAGCGATTGAGCGCCACGTACAGCCAGCACAGGCCGGCGCAGAACGCCCCCACGCCCCACAGGAAACCCCGCCAGGCGGCGCGGCCGGGGCTGGCGCGCAGAATCAGAAAGAACAACACGCCCCAGCACAGGAAAGCCAGGGGAAAGACATTGAAGGGCGCGTAAGCGAATACGCTCAGCGCGCCCGCCAGCACTACCAGCAGTGAAGTCATGCGAAGGCGTCGTATCGGCGAGCCGCACAGCATGCCATGGCTATGCGGCGCCGTCTTTACGCCAGTGGGTCGGTACGACCCAGCATGAACACCGCTGCAACATTGCGCGCGCAACGCTGGACATTGTCCCGGGCCTCTGCGAGCGCGTCCTCGACCGTGCATGCGCGGTCGAGGACGCTGAACACCGCGTCGATGCCATGACCATGCACGACACCGACATCGGCGGTCAGACAACCGGCGATGCCGATGACTGGCTTGCCATGGCGCTTGGCCACGCGCGCCACACCAATGGGCGTTTTTCCATGCACCGTTTGGCTATCGATGCGCCCTTCACCCGTGATGACGAGATCAGCATCACGCACGGCGGCGTCCAGACCGACCGCTTCCATGACGATTTCCACCCCTGGACGCAGGCGTGCATTGAAAAAGGCCATCATGCCGGCCCCCATGCCGCCAGCAGCACCTGCGCCCGGCACGGCATCGACATCAACACCGAGGTCACGGGCAATCACCTGGGCAAAATGAGCCAAGCACTGGTCTAGTTCACGCACCATGTCCGCACTGGCGCCTTTCTGCGGTCCGAAAACCGCCGAAGCGCCACGAGGGCCTGTGAGCGGATTGTCCACATCACAGGCGACCTCGATGCGGCATTCGGCCAGGCGCGCGTCAAGCGCGGACACGTCGATACGCTCCAGATTTGCCAGGGCCGCACCGCCCGCGCCGATGTCTCGACCATCGGCATCCAATAGCCGTGCGCCGAGTGCCTGCAGCATGCCTGCGCCGCCGTCATTGGTGGCACTGCCGCCAATGCCGAGGATGAAGACGCGCGCCCCGGCATCGAGCGCGGCGCGGATCAGCTCTCCGGTACCGCGCGAACTTGTCACGCGCGGATCGCGCTTGGCTTTGGGCACCAGTGCCAGGCCGCTGGCGGCGGCCATTTCGATCACCGCCAGGCGACCGTCGCCCGACAGGCCGAAAAAAGCCTCGACCGGTTCGCCGAGCGGCCCACTCACCAATAGATTGCGCTTGCCGCCACCGGTCCATGCCACGAGTGAATCGACCGTTCCTTCACCGCCGTCCGCCACCGGGATCTTGACGTAGGTGGCATGGGGCAGGACTTCACGCATGCCCGATTCGATGGCTTCGGCCACCTCAAGGGCGGACAAACTCTCTTTATACGAATCGGGCGCGATGACGATTTTCATGAGCGGATCCTCAGAAGAGCTTGAACACGCCGAAAATCAGCGTCGACACGATGGTGATGACCAGCCCCACAGCCGTTTCGTATGGGATGACCTTGAGGCGCTCCGTGATCGACATGTTCACTGCGCCGCCGGTGGCATGGAAGAAGCTGCCATGCGGCATGTGATCGAACACGGTGGCACCGGCATGGATCATGGCGGCGCTGGCGAGGGCGGGTACGGCCATCTCCAGCAGCGTCTGGCCGAACACTTGCGACGCGACGGCCGTGCCGGCCGTGGTCGATGCTGTGGCCAACGACATCAAGGCGCCCGACACCGGGGCCAGTACATAGGCGGGCAAGCCCGACGCCTGCAACACATCGATCAAGACTGTCTTCAGATGTGAAGCGCCGATGATGCCGGCCAGCGTGCCGGTGCCCAGCAGCATGATCGCCACCGGCGCCATGCGGGCCAGCCCCGCCACCGCATAGCTATTGGTGTGACGCACGCGCCCCATGGCGATCGCGCCGACCAAGCCGCCTACCGGTAGCGCCACCATGGGATCGATCTGCACACCGAACAATGGACGCAGCGCCAGCAGCACGATGGCCACGACAGGTGCCAGGATGGCCGCACCGAAACCGGGCAACGAAGCGGCGTCATGGGCGATCAGTTCGCTCTCCTGCACCTTGCTGCCACGCCGGGTAAGCTTGCGCGCAATGAAGTACGCCGCCACCAATCCGAACAGGCCCGGGATGATGCCGGCAGTCATGACGCTGGTGAGTGGCAGGTGGAAGGCGTCGGCCGCCGCGATGGCATTGGGGTTGGGCGACATGACGTTGCCCGCCTTGCCGCCGCCGATCATCGCCACCAGGATGGCCATTTTCGACAGATCGGCGCGCTTGGCGATCGCCAGTGCGATAGGCGCCACCGTGATGACGGCCACGTCGATGAAAACGCCGACGGCGGTCAGGATCAGCGTCGCCAATGCCAGGGCCAGCAATGCGCGTGTTTCGCCGAGCTTCCTGACGATGGTTTCGGCAATGGTGGCCGCCGCGCCCGACTCGATCAATACGCCGGCCAGCACGCCAGCGGCCAGGATACGCAGCACCGCCGGGACGATCCCCTTGGCCCCCCCCATCATGAGTTCTACGGTGGCAGGAATGCTGACACCACCGATAAGACCACCGACCAGCGCACCGACGATCATCCCGTAGGCGGGCGGAACCTTTCTGAGAATGAGGCCGATGGCCACAACCAGCGCGGCAAGCGCGCCGAGAGTACTGACTTCCATTGTGTGCTCCTCCTGTTCTTGAGCCCGCATGCACGACGCCGTGCACGGGCAGTGGAGTCAGCTTGCAGGAGTAGCGCTTGTTTGGCTTTGGGCAAATGCCCAAATATCAACGGAAATATACCGGTCAATATTGGGCAAACACCCAAAAGACTCGGTGTCCCCTCTACTCGCCTGATCCGCCATCCTGGAGGTGCAAGGCCAGGTAGAGGCGCAGCAGACCATCCGGACGAGCCAGGTCCAGGCCGGTGAGCTCACCGATGCGCGCCAGCCGGTAATCGAGCGTGTTGCGATGGATATGCAGGGCCTGCGCGGTCTCACCGGCGCGCATGTCGTGCGCAAACCAGACGCGCAGCGTGCGGCACAGGGGGCCGTCGCCTTCGTGCGCCGATAGCCGTGTCAACGGTTCGCGCAGCTCTTCGGCGCGCCAGCCGCTGCGCAGTCCATCAAGCAGCACGGGCAGCGCCAGATCTTCGTAGAAAAAAGCCTGTTGGTCTGGATGACGACGTTTGCCTATGTGCAAGGTCGTACGAGCGGTGGTGTATGAGCGCGTCAACGCACCCGGACCTTCGAAGAAGTTACCCAGCGCAATGCGCACCCCCAGCGTGCTGCCCGCCTGCATGCGCGCCAGCAGGGCGAACACACGTTCACGATGCTCAGCGGCGTTCCACCCCTCGCTGGTCAGTCGCACCGGCTTGAGCACGACAATCTCGGACAGCGACACCGTGGCAATGAGATTGTTGCGTTCAGGCACGGTGAGCAATGTCTGCAAGCGTCGGATTTCGTCCATCGCTGCATCAACGCCCAGCGCTGAACTGTCCACCTCAATCACCGCAGCAACGCGCGGCATGGTCAGATCGATGCCCAGCCGCTGTGCCCAATCCGCCAGGCCCGCTGGCGCCTCATCGCCGCGAACGAGCGATAACACAAGCTCTTCACGCAGCCGCGTGTCGCGGCCCAGCATGTCGGTCAGACGGGCTTGCTCCAGCATCATTTCTGCCGCCATGCGCACCAGTTCGCCGCGTTCGCGCAACGATTCGGGCTCACCCGTCAAACCGATCACGCCCGCCATGCGGCCATCGCAGCGCAACGGCAGGTTGATACCCGGCCGCACACCATGCAGTCGATCTGTCACGGCTGCGTCGATATCCACCACGCGCGCCTGCATGAGAGCCACCAGTGCGCCTTCGTGCAGATCACCAATGCGCGCCTCGTCGCCGCTGGCAATGATGATGCCATGGGCATCCATGACATTGACGTTCACGTCGACGATGAGCATGGTGCGCCGCACGATCTCACGCGCAAGGCGCTCATCCAGGCGAAAAGGAGCGTAAGACACGGCGGCTCGGTTTGGTGGGCGGGCCTTGCGCTCAATCCGACTCGGGCAGGCGTTCGACCAGCAGCGTATGGATGCGGCGGCTGTCGGCGCGCAGCACCTGGAAGCGCAGACCGGCCATGTCGAGCGTCTCGCCACGCTTGGGCAGATGGCCCAGGTAGTGGAACACGGCGCCGCCGATGGTATCGGCATCGTCGGCCGACAGTTCGGTATGGAAGACGCGGTTGAAGTCTTCGATCTCGGTGGTGGCCTTGACGCGATAGCGGCCGGATTGATCCGACACGATGTTGTCGGCATCGGCGTCGAAATCGTATTCGTCGTCGATGTCCCCGACAATCTGCTCCAGCACGTCTTCGATGGTGACCAGGCCGGAGACGCCGCCGTATTCGTCCACCACCACCGCCATATGGTTGCGGCTGGCGCGGAACTCGCGCAGCAGCACGTTCAGGCGCTTGGCTTCGGGAATATAGATAGCGGGCCGCAGGGCATCGCGCAGATTGAAGCCATCATCGTCATACGCGTTCAGCAGATCCTTGGCGAGCAGGATGCCGAGCACGTCGTCTTTGTTCTCGCCCACCACGGGGAAACGCGAATGCGCCGTCTGGCGGGCGTAATCGATGATGTGATCGAGCGGATCATTGATCGAAATGGTGCTCATCTGAGCGCGCGGCACCATGACGTCGCGCACCTGCATGTCGCCCACCGACAGCGCGCCTTCGATGATCGTCAGCGCGTCGGCGTCAAACAGCTGCCGTTCGTAGGCGGCATGCAGCACTTCGATGAGTTCGCCGCGATCTTCCGGCTCGCGGGAGAGCAGGGCAGAGAGGCGGTCAAGAAAACCAGGTCGACTACTGGAAGGTTCCATGAAAAAAGAGGTTGATCGTAAGGTGTGAGGACTGAAGACTCGGCGCCGGAACCGAGTCTGCAAACCTCACCTCTCACCGGCATAAGGGTCAGGATAGCCCAATTGCGCCAGCACTTCCCGCTCGCGAGCCTCCATCTCTTCGGCCTCGACGTCGTCTTCGTGGTCGTAGCCTTGCAGATGGAGCGTGCCGTGCACGACCAGATGGGCGCAATGCTGGTCCACCGTCTTGCCCTGTTCGGCCGCTTCGCGCACCACCACGGGCCACGCCAGCACCAGGTCGCCCATCAGGATAGGATCGGTTTCGTAGGGAAATGACAGCACGTTCGTAGCATAATCCTTGCCACGATAGGTCTGATTGAGCCCACGCCCCTCTTCGGCATCGACGAAACGGACGGTGACCTGGGCGGCGCCCGGCTCGGCCGCGCGGATCCAGGCGCGCACGCTGGCACGCGTGGGCAGGTCCTTGTCTTCGAGCGCGTACTGCACCGACAGATTCAGGCGGCGCGGCGGAGAACTCGCCTCGGCGAGGGGCGGAACATCAGTGGTCATAAAGATTGGTATGGGCGCCGGCGCAGGGGCTTGGCGCGCCCGGGTACGGCTCATCTGCGGCGAACAATGATCGGGGATCGTGCCTTGCTAGTCAAACCGCGCCCCTGATGCGCTGCAATAAAACGAACGATATCGCGGCAATGTGACAGGCGTGCTGGCGCCGGAGGCGCTTCCTCGCAACCATCGTGTTTTTGACAGGAGACACAGCATGGATTTCGTCTGGTTCGTCGTGGTGGGCTTGGTGGCCGGCTGGCTGGCCGGGGTACTCGTCAAAGGCAGCGGCTGGGGGATCCTCGGCGATGTGTGCGTGGGCGTGGCTGGCGCGCTGATCGGCGGGCTGCTGTTCAAATTGTTGCGCATCGGCATGGGCGGCTTCATCGGCAACATCATCGTGGCCACCATCGGTGCGGTCATCCTCATCTTCATCCTGCGCATGTTCAAGCGCGGATGACACGCGCGTGCTGTAGGCCAGTTGCCGACAACGACTGGCATCGGCGGCGATGCCGACTGGCGCCGCACCGCCTTTTAATGGCGGCATGGCCCACTCGTGCATCGACGCCAGCAGGCGTACCTTCCGCATCATGATGAGCGCCTTCGCACTGCTGGCGGCAGCAGGCTGCGCCAGCATTCCCGATCTGCAGCCCGGCCCGCCGAGCCAGGCCCGGCCTGCCGACCCGAACGCCCCGCTGGCGCGCCGCTATGCCAACGGCGATCATCCCGGCCAATCGGGGTTCGCCCTGGTCGGCGAAGGCGGCGATGCCTTTTCGATGCGCGTGGCGATGATCGAGCAGGCGCGCCATACCCTGGACCTGCAGTACTACATCATCCGGCCGGACGACACCGGCCATTACCTCATCAGCAAGCTCATCGAAGCGGCCCAGCGCGGGGTACGCGTGCGGCTGCTGGTCGACGACATCTACACCGCCGGCCATGAAATGGACATGGCCGAGCTGGCCTCGCATTCGAACATCGATGTGCGCGTGTTCAACCCCTTCATGGGGCGCGATGCGGTCGGCATTTCGCGCATGCTCGAATTCATCGTCAATTCGGACCGCGTCAACCGGCGCATGCACAACAAGCTGTTCATCGCCGACAACTCGGCGGTGCTGTTCGGTGGCCGCAATCTGGGCAACGAATACTTCAGCAGCCCGTCCAACATCAGCTTCGTCGACCTCGACGTGTTCGCCAGCGGCCCCATCGTCCAGGACATCTCGCGCAGCTTTGACGAATACTGGAACAACGAGTTGGCCATCCCGCTCGGCCAGCTCGCCTCGATGCCCAACGAAAAGGCCCAGCGCAAGGCGCTCGCCGAACTCGCCACGCAGGTGCGCGCCTTCGAGCAATCGCAGCAGTTCCGCGATCTGAAAACCAATGGCCGCTTCCCCGAAGGGCTGCCACGCAAAGGGGATCTGTCCTGGGCCCGCAGCCGCGCGGTGTGGGACAACCCGCGCAAGGCGCAGCCGCCGACCGACGAAGAGCATGACGATCGCATTGGCGCCGTCGTGCAGCGGGTAGTGGATCGGGCGCAGCGCGAGGTGCTGCTGATCTCGCCGTATTTCGTGCCCGGCGACGAGGGCGTCACACGCATGGCGGATCTGCGGCGACGCGGCGTGTCGGTGTCGGTGCTGACCAATTCGCTGGCAGCCAACGACGTGCCGGCAGTGCACGCCGGCTACGCCCGCTACCGCGAACCCTTGCTGCGCGAAGGTGCCGCGCTGTACGAGCTGCGCCCGCTGCGCAAACCGCCGCGCACGCGCATCTTCCGCATACCGACCGGCTCGACGGCGAGTCTGCACGCCAAGGCGCTGGTGGTGGACAACCAGACCATCGTCATCGGCTCGGCCAACGCTGATCCACGCTCACGCTTCCTCAACACCGAGTTCGCCGTGGTCATCTACAGCGGCGAACTGGCCGCCCAACTGACACGCAGCTTCGCGCGCCTGACCCAACCGGACGTGAGCTATCGCGTCATGCTGCGCGGCGACCAATTGCATTGGCTGGGCAAAGGCGACGACGGTGCGGTGGACCTCACCAACGAACCCGAGGCCAGCGGCTGGCGCCGCTTCATGTCGAGCGTGTACGGGGTCATCGCGCCGGAGAGCATGCTCTAGGCATCGCCCCTGTCCGGCGCGGCAGCCCCGGCAACATTCATTGCTTGCAGTTGGCCTCGATCCAGGCGGCGAACGCCGTGGTGAACCGGGTCAGAAAGTCGCGCGTGCTGTCGCTGGCGATCTTGCCGTTGGCCTCGAACAGACTGCCGGCATTGCCGATATAGGCTTCTGGCTGCTGCATGGCCGGCACGTTCAGGAACACCAGACACTGGCGCAGGTGATGGTTGGCGCCGAACGCGCCGAGGGCGCCCGGCGATACGCTGACCACGGCCCCCGGCTTGCCGTCCCAGGCGCTCGATCCGTATGGCCGTGACCCCACGTCGAGGGCGTTCTTGAGCACGCCGGGGATCGAACGGTTGTATTCGGGCGTCACGAACAACACCGCATCGGCGGCTTTCACCTTCTGGCGGAAGGCCGTCCACGGCGCCGGTGGCGTGCCTTCGTCGAGATCCTGGTTGTACAGCGGCAGTTCGCCGATATCGAGGATCTCCAGCGCCAGGCCGGCCGGCTGGGCGAGATCGGCCAGCGCCAGGGCCATCTTGCGATTGAAAGATTCCTTGCGCAGGCTGCCGACCAGCACGGCGACGTTACGAACGGTGCTCATGAATCATCCTTTCTGCGGTGAGGTTGGAGGCGCGCCGGCACGGGCCAGCGGCCGTCACACAGCAATCGACACACCCGGCGCACAACAAAGCGATGCATGTATGGCACCGCCAGGGCCGGGAACGCCCTTTGCTAAATCCTTTTCACCATAGACGCTGCGGCGCCCCTCGCCGCGACGAGATCTTGCCGCTTGCGCCTTGCCGCCTGGAGGGGTGCGCGAGGATTGGACCGGAGGCCTTCATGCACGCATCGACCGAGACGCCCACCCCGTTGTTCCAGGAAGGCCAAAACTGCCGCGCGGTCACGCACGCCGACCGGGTCGCGCTGCTGGTCGATGGCGACGCGTATTTCAGCGCCTTCGTCGACGCCTGCAAACTTGCTCAGCGCTCCATCATCATCGTCGGCTGGGATTTCGATTCGCGTGCCGCCGCAGCATTCGACGCCGAAGGGCGGCCGACACTCACCCTGGGCGACTTTCTCAACGAACTGGCACGCCGCCAGCGGCGCCTGCACATCCGCATCCTGAACTGGGACTACCCCATGGTGTTCGGGCTGGATCGGGAATTTTCGCCCACCTACGGTCTGTCGTCGTGGAAGCCCCATCGCCGGGTGATTTTCGAGTACGACAATACGCAGCCGGTCGGAGGCTCGCATCACCAGAAGATGGTGGTCATCGACGACAAGATTGCATTCGTCGGCGGGCTGGATCTGTGCTGCCGTCGTTGGGACACGCGCGAGCATCGTCCGGACGATCCGCGCCGCGTGGCGCAAGGCACGCCTTATCCGCCCTTCCACGACATGATGGCGATGATGGACGATGAAGCGGCGCGCGTCGTCGCCGAAATCGCCCGCACGCGCTGGGAGCTGGCGACCGGCGAAGTGGCACGCGCGCGCAGCACGCCGGGCGACATCTGGCCGGCCAGCGTGGCCGTCGACCTGCACGACGTCAACCTGGCGGTGGCGTGCACCTTTCCCTCCACCGCCCGGCACGGCGCCGTCGGGGATGTCGAGCAGCTCTACCTCGACATGATTGCGCGCGCCCAGCGCTACATCTACATCGAAAACCAGTATTTCACCTCGCAGACCATCGGGGCCGCGCTGGCACGACGGCTGGCCGAACCGGACGGGCCCGAGATCGTGCTCGTCACGCGCCTACTCAGCCATGGCTGGCTCGAAGAGATCACCATGCACGTGCTGCGCAACCGCTTGCTCGACATGCTGCAGCAAACCGACCATGCCGGGCGCTTCCATGCCTATTACCCGCACCGCGACGGGCTCGCCACCGGCACCTGTATCGATGTGCATTCCAAGATGATGGCGGTGGACGATCAATGGCTGCGCATCGGCTCGTCGAACATCAGCAATCGCTCGATGGGGCTGGACACCGAATGCGACGTCGTCATCGAAGCCGGCACGGATGCCCATGCCGGCGCGCGGATTCGCCAGTTCCGCGACGAGCTGCTGGCGGAACACACCGGCAGCTCCCTCAGCGAAGTCACTGATGCATTGGCCGAACACGGCTCAATGGCGGCGGCCATCGCGCATCTGGGCAACGCGTCGCATCAGTTGCGCAAGCTTGAAGAAACGCATCATTGGCCGGAAGCGATGGTCAGTTCGGTAGCGCTCGCCGACCCCGATCAGCCGGTGTCGATCGAATTGTTCTCGGAAGTGGCCGACGACGTACCCGAAGCGGAGCGTGTGGATGCCGCCGCCCAACCACCGCGCAAACCAGTGTGGCCGGTCATCCTGGCCATCATGGTGGCAGTGGCGGGCCTGGCCCTGGCCTGGCGCTACACCCCGCTGGCGCGCTTTGCCACGCCAGAGACCGTCACCACGATGGCGGATGCCTTTGCCCGCCACTGGTGGGCGCCGGTGTTGCTGGTGCTGGTCTATACGCCGATGAGTTTCGTCATGTTCCCCCGCCCGCTGGTGACCAGTGCCGCCGTCATCGCCTTCGGCGCCTGGGGCGGGCTATCCATCGCCATGAGCGGCCTGGTGCTGTCCACCTGCGTGCATTACCTGATCGGGCGCCTGCTCTCGCGGCGCACCATCCAGCGACTGTCGGGCGGCAGGCTCGACCACCTGATCCCGCTGCTGCGACGGCACGGCCTGCTGACCATGACCATGCTGCGCCTGGTGCCGGCGGCCCCCTTCCCGGTCCTGGGCATCGCCGCCGGCGCCCTGCGCATCCGGCTATGGCATCTGGCATTGGGCACCTTCCTCGGCATGTTGCCGGGCGCGCTGGCGGCGACGGTCTTCGCCAGCGAATTGAAAGAAGGCTTGTCCAACGGCTTCCACGTCGACTACTGGTTGATTGCCGGCGTCATCGCCGGTCTGGCCGTGATCAGCACCCTGGCCGCGCGTTGGTTCAAGAAAGCCAGCGCCGCACACGCCGGATTGCACAAACCGCGCCGGCGCTGGAACGTCTTCGAAGGCGGTCCGCGCACCCTGCATGAACGGCGGCCACCGCGCCGTGTCCGGCTGGCGGGCTAGCTGGCGATCACCGGCCCACGTCCAGCGATGCCGCGCAACTCCGGGCCGAGCACACCGTCGAGGAATTTCAAGAAGGCGCGCACCGGCGCCGAAGGAGGGCGCCCCGACGGGTACAGGGCCACCACGGCCGGGCCGGGGCGCTTCCAATCGGGCAGCACGCGTACCAGCTTGCCGTCCATCAGATGCGGTCTGAGCAGAAAATCAAAATCTTCATAGATGCCCAGTCCGGCCAACGCGCAGGTGAGGCCGGCGCGGGCATTGTCGACCTCGAGCATGCCGCCGGCCGGCACGGTGATGCGCTCGCGCCCTTTGGCCAGCACGTAATCCACCGCGCGGCCGACATCACCGTCATAGAAATCGATGGTGCGGTGGCGGCGCAGATCGCCCGGATGGCGGGGCACACCATAACGGGCCAGGTAGGCCGGGCTGGCGGCCATGACAAAGTTGACCTTGCCGAAACGCCGGTAGCGATAGGCCGAATCCTTGTCCGCCGACAGACGCAGCGACAGATCGATGCCCTCCGCGGCCAGGTCGGGCGCACGCTCGGACAACATCACCCGCATGGCGAGGTCGGGATAGGCACGCAGGAATTCCGGCAGGCGTGGCAGCACCAGCGTATTGGCCAGCGATTCGGTCATCTGCACATGCAGCTCGCCCGCCACGCGACCGGCACGGTGCGAGATCTCGGCCGCCAGATCCTCCAGGCCGGCCATCAGTACCGCCGCGCGCTCGGCCAGGCGTTCGCCATCGGCGGTCAACGACACATGGCGCGTGGTACGCGTCAGCAGCGCCACGCCCAGGGCACGCTCCAACGCCTGCACCTGGGTGGTGACCGTCGAGCGCGCCAGGCTCAGGCGTTTGGCGGCGGCGGCAAATGAACCCAGCTCCGCCACCACAAGAAAAGTCCGCAGTTCGACGTAGTGATCCATGACCCATTGTTCATTCTGATCGAACAATCATTTTGCCGCATTCGAGCAGTGGGCGGTCTATAGTCACAGGGCAGTCCGCCAAAACCCATATGGTGACCCCATGTCCATCCGCATTATGCGCGGGGCAAACGCAAGGCACCTGAAGGCTTTTTCTCTCCTTGCGTTGGCGCCCCTGACTTGTTGGCATCCCACGACGCTGAATGGCGACGTGCGATACCCCGAGCCACCGAGCCGCTGAACACAACGCAGCGGGCGTTCCACGCCCCGCCTCGCCCCTATTTCTGATCGCGCGCGCCACGCGGCACGCCGCCCGTCGCGCACGCTCGCAAGGAGAGCACCATGTCTTTTTTGCATCTGACGCACGCCGCCAATGCCAAGCCCCTCGCCAAACCGGCAGACCCCGGTCTGCTGAATGTCGCACGCGCGCTGTTGTCGGCGCTGGCGCCGTACGCCATCGCGGCGGCGGCGTTATTCATCTACCACGAACAATACTTTCAGTGACGCCGCCGGCGTGGCCGAGCGGCCGCGCCGTCCTGTCGCGGTAGAGATCGGGCGCGCATCCTGCGCGCCCTTTTTCATGCTGCGCCGCCACACCGCAAAAGGTGTCTTGCCCTTTGGCGGCGATATCCAATAATGGAAAGTCGATCCCCCCGAGGAGCCCCCGTATGGCATCGCACCTCATGCGGCGAGCGTACATTCGCCACCCGTCCGACATGCCTATCGAACTGCGCTGCGAAGGCGCCGACCGCAATGGCGAACAACGACTCAAGGACATCAGCCTGGGCGGCATCGCATGCCGTGCGGAGCGCCCGCAGGCAGTCGGTTCGGTGGTCTCCATCCTGATCGGCATCACTCAGCCGCCCTTCAAGGTGCGTGGGCGCATCAGCTGGTGCGTACGCCATGAGCATCATTACGACCTGGGCGTGCAGTTCCTCGAACAGGATGACGCCTTCGCGGCGCGCATGGTCGAACAGGTCTGCCACATCGAGCATTACCGCAACGAGGTGCTGCGCAACGAGGGACGCGTGCTCGACAGCGAGGAAGCCGCACGCGAATGGATCGACCGCTTCGCGCCGGAATTCCCCGACCCGCGCATGATGCATTAAGGCTTCAGGCGGCCTGCCAGGCCGCCGTCTCGAAACACAAGCGCTCGTCGCCGCCCCGCAGCCAGATGGCTTCGCGCTGCGTCACGGTCAGCCACCACGATTGGGTGCGCGGATCAGGGCGCGGCTGTGCGAAAGCGCGGGGTGCCAGCAGCGCTGCGCACCAGCCGGATGCCGGATCGCGTACCGAGGCATAGACAATCGCATCCAGCTCGGCGGCGCGCGCCAGGCGCCCCAGCGCCTGTGTCGCGCCATAGTCGCGCGGCGCCCGCCATGACGCTTCCTGTGCAGACAAAGGGGGTTGCCGCAGATCGATGGCACGGCCGGCCGCTTTGACGTGGAAAGCCGTGTGCGCCACCGGACCGATGGATTCGAGTGCCGGACTGTCCTGCAGGAAACGCCAACGCCAATAACCCAGTTCAGCCGCCGCCGTACGCACGCTGTGCGCCCCGTAGAACACGCCCGGATCGGTGGCGCCGCGAAAGCGCGAACCTTGCGGATAGGGTGGGTAGCGGAACGGGCTGGCCAGCAGGTAATCCAGTCCGGTGGCCGTTGCCGGCACGGGCGGCTTGCCTTGTTCGATGAGGATTTCCAGCAGGCTGTGTTCGCTGGCGCTGTCGACCAGTTTCATGGTGCTGGTCACGTGCTGCGCTTCGACCATGCGCCACAGCGGGGCATGCCAGGGCTGCGCGGCGGCGGCCAGATCGGCGGGCGTCATCATGTGCGGGCGCGCGAGGCGTCGAGATACTGCACGACCCGCACCAACCCCTCGGTGGACAGCATCAGCTCGACCGGCCGCGCCCCCAGGCCGAGGTTTTCACCCTGCAGCCAGGCCCGGGCCGCCGCTTCGTTGCCGACGATGGAGTCGAGCGAGCGGAACAGGCGCACCAGCAGAATGGCGAACTCCCATTCCTTGCGGCCTTCGGCCAGCTCGTAGCGCCCGTTGACCAAGCGTGAGGCGGTCGCCGGGCTGACACCCAGAATGCTCGCCAGGCGTCCGTGGGTGAGTGCCAACGCTTCGGCGGCTCTGACCACGGCCTTGGACAGCACCGCGGCAGCCGCGGGGGCGGGTTGGATCTCCGAATGCGCCATGGCTATGCCCTTTTTAATCCATTCCATGGAAACATTATAGGCATTTAATTTCCACAGAAAAGCCGCTAGGCGCGCATCGGCGTTAAAAAAGCGGCCACGGTGGGCCGCTTTGGTCACGTCGGTGCGCTTATTTGCGCAGCGAATCGCGGATTTCACGCAGCAGCACGATGTCTTCGGGCGTAGCAGCGGGCTCCGGCGGGGGCGGCGGCGTGGTACGGCGCAACTGGTTGATTTGCTTGACCATGATGAAGATGACGAAGGCCAGGATGATGAAATTGATGGCGATGGTGATGAAGTTGCCATAAGCCAGCACCGGCACCGCGGCCTTCTGCAGCGCGTCCAGCGTGCGGGGCACCCCGGACGGGATCGGCCCGAGGACAATGAACAGGTTTGAAAAATCGATCTTGCCGACCACCGCGCCGACCATCGGCATGATGACGTCCTTGACCATCGAATCGACGATCTTGCCGAAGGCGGCACCGATGATCACACCAACAGCCAGGTCGACCACGTTCCCCTTCAGGGCAAACTCTTTGAATTCCTTGAAAAAACTCATCCAGACCTCCCTAGTTGACATGTCACAAGCCGCCATCGCGCCATCGGCCGGACTTCTCGGGCGAGTGTGGCTTAATGGACGGCCGTAGAGCAATAGCGCCCGGGTATTGTGCGACCGGTCGGCGCACGCTGACGCACGCTGCGTGCCGATGAGCGGACAAAAGTGGGCGCGGCGCCCATCGTCTGAGAAAATGGCGCCCTTGCCGGGCTGAATGATGAGCAATTTACCTCCGATGCGTTTGACTTCCCTTTTGAAAGTGCTGGGTTTCCTGCTCGGTGGCCTCGCCACCGTGGTGCTGGGGCTCGCCCTGTTCATCTGGATGACCTTCGATGCGCGCCGCACCGAAGCCGATCTCACACGCTTCTTCGCCGACAGCTTCCAGCGCACGCTGTATGTCGACGGCGGCGTCCAGTTGTCGCTGTGGCCACGGCCGGCCTTGCGCATGAAGTCGGCCACGCTGTCCGTCGCCAAGGGCCAGTCGGGCTTCCTGCAGGCCAACGAAGTCCGGCTGCGGCTGGCGCTGATGCCCCTGCTCTCACGCCGCATGGTCATCTCCGACATCAAGGCATCGGGCGGTACCTTCATGCTGGCCCGTGACCGCAAGGGGGCATGGAATTTCCAGGATCTCATCGCGTCGAGCGATGCCACCGCCCGGCTGGCCGACGCACTCGACATCCAGACCCTCGATCTGCGCGATTTCACCGGCGAAATCTCCGACGCCACCACCGACAGCAGCGCCCAATTGCTCAATGCCCGCATCCAGGCCGGCCAGTTGCGTCAGGGGGGCGCCGGCACCGTGCGCGTGCGTGCCCGCCTCAAGGCCGCCGACCCGGTGATCGACGGCGACCTGCGCCTGTCCGGCCACTATGTGTGGAGCAGCAACGCCGTCGGCCGCGTGGATGACCTGTCGGCGCGCCTGACAGGCAAGATCGGCGTGCTCAGCGGCGCCGAAGCCGGCGTCAACATCGATTCGCTGTCCTGGCAAGACGCCGAGGACGGCACCCGCTGGCACGCCCGCCAGGCGCGCGCCGACATGCGCGGCGGCTGGGGGCAGCGCTCGCTGCAGGCCAACGGCGAAACCGCGCAGATCGAATGGTCGCCACAGGGGCCACGTGGGCCCAAGGCCGTCGTCTCGTTCGCCCTGCGCGGCGCGGAAGACAACTCCAGCGCGTCGGCCGAGCTGACCGACATCGCGCCCGCCACCGGCGGCATGCGCAGCACGCTCCACACCAAATGGCAACTGCGGCATGGCATTGTCGGCAGCGACGGCGACGTCACCTCGCCGCTACGCATCGACTGGCGCGCCGGGCGCGCTGAATGGGAACGCATTCAGGGCGACATGGCGGTCAGCCACCCGCGCCTGAACAGCGACAGCGCGCGCGCCCGCGTCGATGGCAGCGGGGTGATCAATCTGCGCGACGGCAATGCCGGCCAGATCAAGTTCAACGCCGCCACCGGCAAGGACAACCTGCGCGTAGATGCGCTGATCTCGCAGTTCTCGCCGCTCACCGTGCGTCTCGACCTGGCCGCGCCCCACCTGGATGCGGCGCGCCTGCTGGTCGCCACCCCCGGCAGCAGCCCGGACATGCCGCTGGCATGGCTGAGCAACACCGCCCTGAACGGCACCATCAGCCTGGACGACGTGCGTACCGCCGACATGAAGATCGACCGCATCCGCGTGCCATACAGCTTTTCGGCCGGCAAGCTGACAAGCACCGGCCACCGGATGGAGCTCTACGGCGGCGCGCTCGGCGGCGACGTCGATTACGACATCATCACCCGCAAGCTGGCACTCACCGGGCGCTACGACAACATCGACCTGCGCGCACTGGCCGATGACGCCAAACTGCCGCTGCTGTTGCGCGGCAAGCTTTCGGGCACCGCCGACATCACCTCGACGGGAGGCACGCTGGCGGCCCTCTCCGCCAATGCCAACGGCATGGTGCGCGTCAAGCTCTCACAGAGCGTCCTGGCCGGCATCGACCTGCCCGCCAGCCTGCGTGAATTCCACGGTGCCTACCAGAGCGGCCAGCCTGCCGCGCGCACGCCGCAGGCCAGCGAGAAAACCGAACTCCAGGACATCGCCGGCAACATCGGCCTGCGTTCCGGCACCTGGTTCACCCAGTCGCTGGCCAGCCGTGGAGGCTGGCTGCGCGTGAGCGCCAATGGCGAAGCGACACCGTCCAAGGATCTCATCGACATGGGCCTGCAGGTCACGCTGGCCGGCGGTCAGGTGCCGCGCGACCTGGCCGACCTGCGCGGCAAGCCGCTCAGCCTGCGCCTCAAGGGGCCGCTGGCGCAGCCGGACGTCCGTCTCGACGGCAAGGGCACGGCGGCCGCCCCCACGCAGGCGCCGGCCCGCTCGAACGCGGCAAGCCCGGGAGCGCCGGTTGCCCGTGCGAGGGTGCCATGAGCGACGATCTACGCTGTTACGTGGTCGGCGGCGCCGTGCGCGACCGCCTGCTCGGCCAGCCGGTCACCGATCATGACTGGGTGGTGGTGGGCGCCACGGTCGATGACATGCTGGCGCGGGGATTCCGCCCGGTGGGCAAGGATTTTCCGGTCTTCCTGCACCCCCGCACCCAAGAGGAATACGCGCTGGCGCGCACCGAACGCAAGACCGGCCACGGCTACAAGGGCTTCGCCTTCCACGCCAGCCCGGATGTCACGCTGGAAGAAGACCTGGCGCGCCGCGATCTGACCGTTAACGCCATGGCCGAAGACGTGGCCGGCCACATCGTCGACCCCTACGGCGGCCAGCGGGACCTTGCCGCACGCATCTTCCGCCACGTCAGCCCGGCTTTCGCCGAAGATCCCGTGCGCATTCTGCGCCTGGCACGCTTTGCGGCCCGCTTCGGCGACTTCGACGTGGCGCCCGAAACCCTCGCGCTGATGCGCGACATGGTCGCCGCCGGCGAGGTGGACCACCTGGTGCCCGAGCGCGTGTGGCAGGAAATCGCGCGTGGCCTGATGTCGGCCCGGCCCTCGCGCATGATCCGCGTGCTGCGCGAATGTGGCGCGCTGGCGCGGCTGCTGCCGGAGGTCGACGCACTCTTCGGCGTGCCGCAGCCACCCCAGTACCACCCCGAAGTCGATACCGGCGAGCATCTGTGCCTGGTGCTGGACGCCACGGCACGCGCCGAGACGCCGCTGCCGGTACGCTTTGCGGCGCTGATGCATGACCTCGGCAAGGCGGAGACGCCCGCCGACATCCTGCCCCATCACTACGGTCACGAAGCGCGCGGCGTGGCGCATGTCGAAGCCGTCTGCGAACGCCTGCGGGTGCCGGCCGACTGCCGCGATCTGGCCGTCATGACGGCGCGCGAACACGGCGTGGTGCACCAGGCCCGGCAACTGCGGCCAGCCACCATGGCGCGCTTGTTCGAACGCTGCGACGTACTGCGCCGCCCCGAGCGCTTTGAACACATGCTGGCGGCCTGCGCCGCCGATTTCCACGGCCGGCCGGGTTATGAGGACCGCGTCTATGAGCAGGCCGAGCGCCTGCGCCACGCGGCGCGCGCCTTCGCCAGCGTCGATGCCGGCGCCATTGCGCGCGCGCTGGCCGACAAGAGCCAGATCCCGCACAAGGTGCACGAAGCGCGCGTCGCCGCCGTCACCGCCGCGCTGCGCGAAGACGGCGCGGCCGGCTAGGCCTCAAGCCACCACAGCCGCGCTGATGCCGTGCGCACAGGCGGCGCGGTATTCCTCCGCCAGCCGCTTGGCCAGGGCGTCGACCGTCGGCACGTCATCGATCACCGCCACACCGTGGCCGGCGCTCCAGGTATCGCGCCACGCCTTGGCTTCATCAGCGATGCTCTTCAGGTGCGCCTTGCCCTCGCTGGCACGCAGGGCGTCGCGCGTGTAGCCGGCCTGCTCCAGGGACGGCCACAAGAAATTGGCCGGGGTGCCCGACACGGCATCGGTATACACCACGTCACGGGCGCCGCTGGCCACGATCATGGCCTTGTACCCCTCGCTGGCGGCCGCCTCACGCGTGGCAATGAAGCGCGTGCCGAGGTAGGCCAGGTCGGCGCCCAGGATTTCCGCCGCGCGGATACCGGCACCATCCGAGATGGCGCCCCCCAGCACCAGGCAGCCCGACCAGAACGCACGGACTTCCTGCACCAGCGAAAAAGCGCTCTGAGTGCCGGCATGCCCACCGGCCCCCGCGGCAATGGCGATGATGCCGTCCACGCCGGCTTCGGCGGCGCGGCGCGCATGATGGGCATGGATGACATCGGCAAACACCAGCCCACCGTAGCCATGCACGGCCTCGACCACCGGGCCAGGGTGGCCCAGGCTGCTGATCACCAGCGGCACGCGGTGGCGCACGATGATGTCGAGGTCCTCGGCCATGCGCCCGTTGCTCGGATGCACGATCAGATTGACGCCATACGGCGCCACCGGCGTGCGCGGATGGGTAGCGCGGCGCGCCGCCAGCGCGGTCTCGATGCGGCCGAGCCATTCATCGAACTGGCTGGCCGGACGCGCATTGAGGGCCGGGAACGTGCCACCGATGCCGTTGCAGCAGGCAGCGATCACCAGTTCCGGGCCGGAAACCAGAAACATCGGCGCAGCCAGCGCGGGGACGGTGAATTGGCCTCGGAACGCGGCAGGAATCGGCATGACAACCTCGCGGAAAGAAATGTGGGGACGCCGCCAGCCTATCCATACGGATACGTATGTTCAATGGCCGCTTTCCCGCATGTAGGTGCCTACTTGATGTAGCCGAGGTACAGGTAGGCGCCGACGCTGCCGCCGTGATAGTTGGCCCAGCCCAGCGCAAGGTAGAGCGGACCGAACAGCGTATCGACGCCGACGTAGGCCGAAGCGGCCGGAATCCAAGCGGTGGATTGATCGTCGAAGAGGATCTGCTTCCATACCTTGCCCAGTTCGAGCGAGGCGCCCACGTAGGTGCCCGAACCGAAGGTCGGCAACAGCGGCGCCACCTGCTGGTACGCCATGATGCGGCCGAGCACGATCTTCTCGCCCGCCAGCCGGTCGGTCTGCAGACCGGACAACTGCAAGAAGCCCCCCAGCGTGTAGACCTGGTCGCTGCTGTCGCGCGACAGCGTGCCGTCGTTCTCCATCACCTCGCTGGCGACGCTGCGGCCGCGCACCGTGGCGCGTACGGTCGTGCGCGTGAAGGTGTGCGCCACGTCGATATCGGTTTCGGCCTGGCGGTAGCGGCCGTACTCGTTGTCACGCGATTTCTGGCGACCGTTCAGGTAATCGGCGCGGATGAAATAGCCATTGCGCGGAAAGCGCGGATTGTCCATCTGGTCGATGACGAAACCGGCCCGCACACCGTGAGAGGTGTTGTTTGTGGGCTCGGCCCAGGGCAGGCCCGAACGGACGGCGGCCCGGCGGTTCTGTACGAAGCCGCCGAGGCGGAATTCGCCATAGCGGCCGAACGAGTAGCCCAGATCGCCGCCGGCGGCCCGATCCCAGAACCCCACCTCGAGCAGTTGGCTGCCGTCCTGCAGGAACAGCGGCAGCGACCGGCTGCCGATCGACGCGTTGGCGGCCACGAAGACCGGTGAGCGCGCCAGCGGCTGCATCAGTTCGGTGGTGATCGCCGAGTCATGCCCGAGGCGGGCGCTGGTACGCCACTGCGCGCCCCAACTGTTCAGCCAGGTCATCTGGTAATTGCCCAACAACGCGATATTGGCGGTCTGGAACGAATCGAACTGCACGTCCAGCCCCAGGCGCAGGTAGTTGGGCCCGACGGCGCGCTCGAAGGGCGTGACGGTGGCGATGCGCTGACCGTTTTCGTCGCGCACGAAATAATCGAGTCGATCGAAATCACCGGTGTCATAGAGCGAATCGAGACGGTCCTGCAGGGCGCGCTGATTGCTCGGCGCATCCTTGCCCGCCAGCACCTGGCCAATGTTCTCTTCCGGCACGAAGCGGGTCTTGGCCACTTCGATGCGATCGAAGTGCTGGCCGGCGCCGGGCACGGCCTGATCGATGGCGATGCGCCAGCGCGCATAGTCGGCCTCGCTGATGGCCAGCACGCGCAGGCGTTCGGCCAACGGCGCGACGGCTTCGCGCCCTCGCTGCACGATGGCGCGCACGTCGCGAAAGCTGGCCGTCGAATATTCGTCCAGCCTGGGTTCGATGATGATGTCCTGAGGGCCGAGCAAGGCACGCTGCTCGCGCACGTTCTGGCCGGTGGCGATCTGCATGGCCTGGTCGATGACGTCGACCAGCGAGTGGATCTGTTCGGCCTTGAGCATCGGCCGGCCAACGTCCACGGCGATCACCACCTCGGCCTGGCATTGCTCCTTGACGTTCTCGATCGGCAGATTGCGCACGAACATGCCATCGACAAGAAACTGCTCATCCACGCGGACGGCGTCGAAAATGCCCGGCACCGCCATGCTGGCGCGCAGGGCGACAGCCAGATCGCCACCGGTGAAGGTCTTCATCTGGCCGGTCACCAAATCAGTGGACACTGCCTGGAACGGGATCGGCAACTGCGCATACGAGGGCACGTTTACGTCGCGCGTGAGCTGGTGCAGGAAGCGGTCGATGGCCTGCGAGCCGATCACGCTACGCGGGATGTGCAGGCCGGCGGCGTCCAGCCCCAGGGTGAAGCTGGCGTAGTTCTTGAAGTCATCGGTCTTGCGCGTGAACGGCATGTCGCGCCGATCCGGCGTGCCGGACAGCAATTGATCCCAGTCGGCGCCTTCGACGCGCTCGATCAATTCGGGCACGTCCATCCCGCTGGCATAGATGCCGCCGATCAGGGCGCCGGCGCTGGTGCCGGCAATGCAATCGATGGGAACGTTAAGACGACGCAGTTCTTCGAGCACGCCCAGGTGTGCCAGGCCGCGCGCGCCGCCGCCACCCAATACCAGACCGATGCGGGGACGCGGCGGCTCGGCCGGCGTCTGCGCCGCCACGCAGGTGGCCAGCAGGGCCAACGCCAGACTACCGAGACACTTGAATACAGACATGGATGGAGCCCGACACATATACCGACGAGCCCATTTTTAGCACAGCGCGGCGACGCGCGCGTTTCCCTGGCGGGAAGGGAATTGCGGGATCGTCAGCGCTCGTGGCGGGCGCTCAACAGGCGGGCCACTTCGAGACGGTCGGCATCGGCCTGCTCGCGCGAGGCGCGCGCCTGGCGCATGGCACGGTACCAATGCGTCATGGCCTGGCGGGCGGCGCCTGGGTCCTGTGCGTGCTCCAGCTCTTCGAGAATATCGACGGCAGCCACGCCGAGGGTTTCGCGCGCCCGATCCATCATGAAACTGCTGGCGTGCATCCACTGTTCCGACATGTCCGTCGCGGGCGCGGCAACCGCCTCGGCGGCATCTTCGATGAGGCCACGCTGAGCCAGCTCCATCAATTCGGCTTCGACATTGCGGCCGGGCAGCATGGTCGACAAGGTGGCGAAATTACGGCGACCGTCGGCCAGCAGGAGTATCTGGCGCAACCCGGTCTGCAGGCGGCTGTCATGGATAGCGACCACGTGGGCGCCCAGGCCCGTCTTCTTGGGCGTGAACTGCGGACTCAGCGGGGGGGTGAGCATGGCGTCCTCCTTATTGGTCTGATTCATTGTGGACGACATAACCGATTTGAGTAATAGACAGATTTGATGCGCGAGCCAACGGCCAGACGAGTGGTCGATACCGGTACCGAAGCCCTCAGCCGGTCAAGGCGACCGGCTCACCAATCTTCTGAAATCAGGCTGTGGCCCTGGCGCTCGGCAGATTGCCAATCGATGTCGCCGCACACCACGTAGTCGGCGCCGGCGATGTGGACATGCGACGAGACGGTCACGCAATTGCGGCCGCTGGAGATCGAAACATAGGGCCGCGTGACCTGCGGCTTGCCGGGGTGTTCGAGCGCCCGCCGGAAATACGGCCGGCGCGACCAGCGTGCGCCATGCATGTGTCCCAACGCCTGCAGCACCTGGCTGCCGTGGGCGCGGTCGGACGAATAGTTGGTGCCCACCTGGCGCCCTTCGACGTCCAGCAAATACATGCAATCGGCGTGCGGCAGATCGAGGAAGCACGACGCGGCGGCCCCCAGCGGCACCCCCGAAGCAAGCAGCACGGCGCAGTAGCCGATGGCGTTCAGATAGGGCGCAAGCTGCTCGCGACGACGCTGGATCAGCACATCGGAGCGCCTTTCATGGGCGTTCCACAAAGCGTTGATCTGCGGCATCAGGGCACCTGGGTCGGCCGACGGATCGGGGGTGGCGCGGGCGAAGAACCAACCCTGGCCGAAGTCCACATCGGCGTCCATGGCGATCAGCGCCTGGTCCTGCGTTTCGATGCCTTCGAGCAGCACCAGCGAACCCGCTTCGTGCAGCAGACCGACCAGGCGCGGCAGCAAGCGCCGCACCATCGGATCTTCGACGATGTGAGTGGCGAACGAGCGGTCCAGCTTGACCACGTCGGGGCGGATGCGCCAGACGCGATCGAAGTTCGAATGGCCGGCGCCGAAATCGTCCAGCGCCACGCCCAGGCCCAGCGCGCGCAGCATCTGGACGCCTTCTTCGAGCTGCACGACATCGGTAACGGCCTCTTCCACCACCTCCAGGATGCAGCGGTTGGCCGCATGGCCGAGCAATTGCTGCACACCTTCGCGGAATTCGCGCGCCTGCGGCGCAGTGATGGCGGTGAACAATTCCGGCTGCAGGTTCAGGAACAGCCAGCCGCCGGCCGCCCGCGCATTGATCATATGCATGATGCGGCAGGCGTCGTCCACGAACGGCAGCTCGCCCACCGCCTGGGCATGGGCGAACAGATCCGGTGGCGGCATGGCTTCGCCGCGGGCATCGACCACGCGCACCAGGCCCTCGTGGCCGACGATACGACTGTGGCTGAAGCTGACGATGGGCTGGAAGGCGCTGGCCAGCGTCAGATCGCGCCACAGCAACCGCAGGCGGCCGTCGACCACGCGGTGGCGGTCGATGTAGGGGGCGAGGACGGCGGGGACGTTGTCCGGGGCCAGCAGATCACGGGTAAGCATCACCTAACCAATATCGGCGGGTATGCCCTGATCTGAAACAAAGCTTGTCGCTTAGTGTGTCACGACGAAAACGGCGTCGCTCAGTCGCTGAGCGTCTTGAGCAGGGCCACGTAACGCTGGATGGCCTTGGGGTTGTAGAAGTGCGGGCGCTCGCGCATGCCGCGCACCAGATCGGTGGGTGACAGGCGGGCCAGCTTGTTCAGTTCGTGGATGAAGTGGGACTGGTCGAAGAAGCCGACGTCCAGCGCCGCCGTGCCGGCATTGCTGTTGGGCTCCAGTGCCAGGCGTCGCGCCACCTGCTGCAGGCGCGCCACGCGCGCAAAGTACTTCGGCGACACACCATAAGTGCTGTTGAACAGACGTTCGAAATGACGCAGGCTCCAGCCCGCCTCGTCGGCCAGCGTCGCGATGCGGGTCGACGGCGCCAGGTACAACTGGTCCAGCAGGCGATCCAGGCGTGCCTCGCGTTCTTCGTGCAGGCGATCGAGCAAAAAGCGCGACAGCAATTCGACGCGCGCCTCGAAACCCGGCGCCAGCGCCAGTTGTTCGGCAATCGATTCGATCTGGCGTCCCCACAGATCGGCGGCTGGCGTCAGTTGGTCCTGCAGCTCGCCGAAGCTGGCCGACACGAAATAGCGCAGGCGGCCTGGACGAAAGCTGATGACCACGCATTCGGTCGGCCCGGCGGTCGAGAAATCCAGCACCTGATGGCGGTTCACCATCACGAAAGAGCGCGTCATGTCCTGCTGGCGCGCCTGGTGCACATCGGCCACCGCCAAGGGCGCGCGGTACAGGAACAGGCACAGCGCGCCGGTGCCCGGCAGCACGCGCGGCAAGGCGCCACCGACCGGCATGTGCAGGCACAGGAAGTTGTCCACGAAGCGCGTCAGCGCCGGCGGCGGCAGGCAGCGTTGCCAGGGCGGAGCGGCGGACGTGAGGGCGGACGATTCCATGGGCGCGATTGTAGCGGTGGGGGCTGCCGTCTCGGATTCTTAACAACACTTAATGTTCCGCCAAGGTTGTGGCAAGCGGCCGGCGCCTACAGTGCCCTCCATGGCAACGCGTCGTTGCCGTCTTCCAAAGGACACGAACCATGAAGAGCATCAAAGTCGCCGTCGCCGCCCTCTCGACCCTGATCGCCGTGGGTGCCTATGCCGCGCCGGCCGCCGACGCTTCGGCCGCCCCCGCCGCACCGGCTGCCACGCAGAAGGCGCCGGCCAAGAAGGCCCACAAGAAAGTGGCGCACAAGAAGACCGCCGCCAAGAAGGACGCCGCCGCTTCGGCACCGGCCGCCAAGTAAGCCAGGCAGGCCGCCAGGCGCGGCTGAACCAGTTCTCGGGGCAGCCATCGGCTGCCCCGAGCCGTTTTGGGCGCCTCTTCACCATCATCGCCCCCACACCACCCCGCACCCGGCCTGCTAGCATTCGATCCCATGAATCGCCTGCCGCTGTCTTCCGCTCTCGCCCGCCTTGCAGCGTGTGGCCTCGCCGCCGCGCTGCTGGCCGCCGCCAGCGGCTCACTGGCCGCCAAGGGCCCGGTGGTGCCGCATGGCGCAGTGCGCGTCAGCAAGGTGTTCGGCTGGCGGCCGCTCGACCACGATCATCTGATCATCTGGCTGGGCGTGTCCGAGCCCTATGCGGTGTCGGTGGCGCCGGCCTGCCCGCCGGCGGTATTCGACGCCCCGCAGTGGATGTCGATCCATGACGGCCACCTGGTGCCCAACGTCGACCACATCGGCAACGGCGAAGACAGCTGCCGCATCACCCACATCGCACCGATTCCGCGCGCCCAGCGCGCCACGCTGGGGCTGACCACGCCGGCCGGCACGCAGCTGGTCCTCAAGCGCCACTACGCCAGGCGACCATGAAGATTCTCATCGTCGAAGACGACGCCCACCAGGCCGCGTTCGTGTGCCAGGGCCTGCGCGAAGCGGGCATGGTGGTGGACCACGCGGCCCAGGGCAAGGAAGGCCTGTTCCTGGCCACTACCGAGCACTATGACGCCATCGTGCTCGACCGCATGCTGCCGCAGGTGGACGGGCTGACCATTCTGCGCACATTGCGCGCCTCCGACATCCACACACCGGTGCTGATCCTGAGCGCGCTGGGCGAGGTTGATGACCGCGTGCAGGGTTTGCGGGCGGGCAGCGACGATTACCTCGTCAAACCGTTCGCCATCGCCGAGCTGGCGGCGCGCCTCGAAGTGCTGGGCCGGCGCGGCAGCGGTGCGGGCGCGCCGGCAGCGGCCGGGCAGAC
>JASGFB010000068.1:0-25928 GCA_047605765.1 Rhodocyclaceae bacterium | reverse complement strand
CGACGGTCAGCGCGCCTTCCTGGAACACCTCAAGCCCGTTGATACAGCGCAGCAGCGTGCTCTTGCCCGAACCGCTCTTGCCGATGATGGCGATCACCTCGCCGCGCATCACGTCCAGGTCGATGCCCTTGAGCACCTCGTGCGTGCCATAGGATTTGCGCAGGGCCGAGATGCGTACGATGGGCGCGCCGACGTGCGTGTGCGGCGTGGCGAGCAAGTGCGGCGCCGACACGGGTTCAGCGATGACCGACATGGAGTTTCCTTTCGAGGAAGCGAGCGTAAAGCGTGAGCGGGAAGCACAGCGTGAAATACAGCAGCGCCACGCAGGCATAGACGATGAGCGGGGCGTAGGTGACGTTGGCGATCATGCCGCCGGCCTTGGTCAGTTCGACGAAACCGACCACCGACGCCAGCGCCGTGCCCTTGATGAGCTGCACCAGAAAACCGACCGTGGGCGGCACGGCGATCTTCACCGCCTGCGGCAGGATGACGTGGGTGAGCTGCTGCCAGAACGACAGCGCCAGGCTGCGCGAGGCCTCCCACTGGCCGCGCGGCACCGCCTCGACGCAGCCGCGCCAGATGTCGGTGAGATAAGCCGAGGCGTACAGCGTGAGGGCCAGCCCGGCCGACATCCAGGCCGAGGTATTGAAGCCCAGCAGTGCCAGGCCGAAGTACAGCAGGAACAATTGCATCAGCAGCGGCGTGCCCTGGAACAACTGCACGTAGCCGGCGATCAGCCGGTTGACCGTGGGGTGGCCCCACAGGCGCAGCACCAGCAAAGCGATGCCCGCCAGTCCGCCGCACACGAACGCGAGCAGCGACAGCGAAGCCGTCCAACGTGCGGCCAGCAGCAGGTTGCGCAGGATGTCCCAGAGCGTGAAATCGATCATGGTGTCGTCCTCTCAGCGGCCGAACAAGAAACGCGTGCCGACCCAATCGAGCAGGCGACGCAGGGCGATGGCGAGCACCAGGTAGATCAGGGTGCCGATGATGTAGGCCTCGAAAGCGCGGAAGTTGCGGCTCTGGATAAGGTTGGTGGCGAAACTCAGTTCTTCGGTGGAGATCTGCCCGCAGACGGCCGAGCCGAGCATGACGATGGTGATCTGGCCCACCAGCGCCGGCCATACCTTCTTGAAAGCCGGCGGCAGCACGATGTGCAGAAATACCTGCGTGGGCGTCAGCGCCAGGCTGTGGCCGGCTTCGACCTGGCCGCGCGGCGTCGCTTCGATGCCGGCGCGCAGAATTTCGGTGGCATAGGCACTGAGGTTGATGACCAGCGTGATGGCCGAGGCAGTCAACGGGCTGAGCTTGACGCCAGCGGCGGGCAGGCCGAAGAAGATGAAAAACAACTGGACGATGAAGGGCGTGTTGCGGATCAGTTCCACATAGGTGCCCACCGCCCAGCGCGCCGCCAGCGGCCCATGCTGGCGCGCCCAGGCGAACAGGATCGCCAGCAGCACGCCGCAGGCGGTGGCGATGGCGGTGAGCCCGATGGTCAGTGCCGCGCCCTTGAGCAGCATCGGCCATTGCACGAGGATGGGTGCGAATTGCAATTCAAAATGCATGGCCGATCCATCCGGGGGGGAGAGACGAAAAGCGCATCGATCAGGGTCCTTCGGCGGTGTTGATGAGTGCGCGGTACAACAGATCGGCACCGTCCAGCAGATCGGCGCAATCCATCGCTTCGCGCGGGTTGTGAGAGCCGTGCGCGTTGCGCACGAAGACCATGGCGGCGGGGATGCCGGCGTTGGCGAACACGGCGGCATCGTGGCCGGCCCCGCTGGGGATGCGCTCGACCGGAGCGCCGCGCGCGGTGGCGGCGGCTTCCAGACGGGCGATCCAGGCCTCGTCCATGCGTGCCGGCGCCGAGCGGATGCAGTCGTCGAACTCGAAGCGCACGCCGCGCGCCTTTTCGACGGCGCGGCATTCGTCCTGCATCAGCGTGTGGAAGCGCTCCAGGGTGTCGGCATCCTGGCTGCGCACTTCGAAACTGAAGCTCAATTCGCCGGGGATCACCGACACGGCGTGCGATTGCGGCGGCGTCGAGCAGATGCCGCTGGTCATTACCAGATCCATCCCCATCTGCAGCAGCACGCGCCAGTGTTCGTCCAGGCGCGACAGCAGTTCGGCGGTGGCCAGCACAGCGTCATGGCGCAGCCAGCGCGGCACGGCGCCGGAATGGCCGGTCTCGCCCAGGCAGCGCACGCGGGTGTAGCGGAAATTGCCGCGGATGCCGGTGACCACCGCCGAGGGCCAGCCGCGCGCCACCATCACCGGACCTTGTTCGATGTGCAGTTCGAGCCAGGCGGCGATGTCGTTCTTGCCGATCAGCGCTTCGCCGCGCGCCACTGCGTCGACGTCCACGCCGCTGCGGTCCATGGCTTCGCCGAGCGTGCCGTGTCCGCTGCGATGGCGCAGGGCCAGGGCGCTGGCGGGCAACTTGCCGAGCAGCGCCAGTGAGCCGGTATAGGCCTTGCCGTACCAGGCGCTTTCTTCGCCGCGCAGGGCCAGCACGCGCACTGGCGGAGCGGCCTGCGGCGCCGCGCGCAGGCGGTCGAGCACCAGCATGCCGGCCACCACGCCGGCCAGGCCGTCGTAGTTGCCGCCCTGCGGCACCGAATCCAGGTGCGAGCCGATCACCACCGGTGCAGCGCTGCGCGTGTCGCCGGGCAGGCGCATCCACACGTTCTGGAAGCGATCGCGTTCGCTGGTGAATCCGAGCGCGGCGGCGTGGGCCTCGATGGCCTGGGCGGCACGTTCCTCGCCTTCACCGAAGCACTCGCGCGTGACGCCGTCGACGTCGCGGGTGAGGGCGGCGATCTCGTCGAGGATCGTGCGTGCCAGGGTTTCTTGTGTCGTCATGCGCCGACCCCGCCGTGTTCGATCGACCACGCCACCGGGTCGGCGCGGAACGCCGCCAGCGTGTGCGTCTGGGTCGGGCTGAGGCCGCCGCCGGTCAGCAGCGCGGCGTACAGGTGTTCCCAATTGGTGAGGGCGTGCATGCGCAGCGCATGCTCGGCCAGCAGATGGCGGCTGCCCGGGTAGATGGCGTAGTCCACCAGCACCAGGCAGTCGGCGACGCGGGCGCCGGTGCCGCGCAAGGATTCGGCCGCCGCCACCTTCGAACGGGCATCGGTGGTGACATCGTCCACGTAGAGCAGGCGGGCCGCCTCGGGCAGGCGGCCTTCCAGGCGCGCCGCGCTGCCCCAGCCCATGGGGCGCTTGCGCAGGTACAGCATGGGCAGCGCCAGGCGTTCGGCCAGCCAGGCGGCGCTGGCGATGCCGGAGCTCTCCGCCCCCACCACGGCGTCGATGCCCGCGTCACGCACCAGCGGTGCAAGCGCCGCCGCGGCCAGGTCCATCACTTCGCGCCGCAGCGCCACGTCGGACATCAGCAGGCGGGTGTCGATGTACACCGGGCTGGCCCAGCCCGACGTGTAGACGAACGGTTGGGCGGTGGTCACGCGCACGCAGCCCAGGCCGACCAGCACCTGTGCGACGCGGGCCGACGCCGCAGCGGACAGCAGCGCCGCCGGCGGGGTATCGGATGTGCTCAATTCATATGCTCCTTGAATGCGCGCCGTGCGGCATCGGGCCGGGGCGCGCCGGGTCGGTGAAGGCGCTCAGAGCGGCAGGTCGCCGGTGTCGCGCTTGAGCCACTTCTGCGCCAGCTTGTTGAGCGAGCCGTCGGCCTTGGCGGCCAGGATGATTTCGTTGACCTTGGCGCGCAGCGCGTCCTCACCCTTGGCCACGCCCATGAAGCAGGGGCTGTCGCGCAGCAGCAGCTTGAACTCGGCGCCCAGTTGCGGTTGCTTCTGCGACAGCACGCCGATGTTCGACACGCTGGTGGCGATCACCTGCGTCTGGCCGGCGGCAAAGGCGGCAGTGGTGGCGGCCTGGTCTTCGAAACGCTTGACGATCACCGTCGGCGGCGCCAGTTGGGCCAGCATGTCGTCTTCCATGGCGCCGCGCGTCACTGCCACGGTCTTGCCCGACAGGTCGGCGAAGCTCTTGATGCTGACGTCCTTGGTGGCGAACACACCTTGGTAGAAGGGCGCGTAGGCATGCGTGAAGTCGATCACCTTGGCGCGTTCCTCGTTGCGGCCGAGGGTCGAGATCACCAGGTCGATCTTCTTGGTCTGCAGGTACGGAATACGGTTGGCGCTCACCACCGGCACCAGCTCGACCTTGACGCCCAGGCGCGTGGCGACCAGGTTGGCCATGTCGATGTCCAGGCCCTGCGGCTTCATGTCGAGGCCGGCAAAGCCATAGGGCGGGTAGTCGGTCGGGATGCCGATCTTGATCGTCTTGCTCTTGAGGACGTTGTCCAGGGCGCTCTGCGCGTGGGCCGGGGCCCCCGCGAGTGACAGGGCGGCGGCGCCCAGGATGGCCAGGAAACTGCGCTTGGAGAGGATCATGGTGCGAGGTCTTTCGTGTCGTGAGAAGTACGGGTGGTCGGTGGTTGCTCTCTGGGGCAGGCTGTCGTTGTGGTGTCAGTCCTGCGGCGGCATCGTCTGCTCGCGAGCCAGGAAGCGCTCGGTCAGGCGCACCCAGTAGCTGGCTGCGATGGGCAGGATGTCGTCGTTGAAGTCGTAATGCGGGTTATGCAGGCCGCATGCGTCGGCGCCGTCACCGTTGCCGATGATCACGTAGCAGCCGGGGCACGCTTCGAGCATGAAAGAAAAGTCTTCGCTGCCGGTCAGCGGGCGCATGTCGGCGATCAGCGCGTCCTCGCCGAAGGCCGCGCGGATGGTGTCGCGGGCGAAGCGCGTCATGGCCGCGTCGTTCTGCAAAGCCGGATAGCGCCACTGGTAGTCGAGCGTCACGCTGGCGCCGAAGGCTTCGGCCTGGCGGTGTACCAGTTCGCTGATGCGCTCGCGCAGCAGGGCTCGCACGTCCGGCGAATAGGCGCGCACCGACAGATCGATCTGGGCGCTTTGCGCGATGACGTTGGAGATCGTGCCGGCGCTCAGGTAGCCGGCGGTGACGACGGCCATCTCTCGCGGGTCGACGTTGCGCGCCACCACCGTCTGCAAGGCCACCACGATGTGGGCGGCAACCACGGCGGCATCCACGCACAGGTGCGGCATCGAGCCATGGCCGCCGCGCCCGTGCACGGTGATGCGCACGGTGTCGGACGACGACATGAAGGTGCCGGGCAGCACGCCGAACTGACCGGCAGGGAAGCCCGGCCAATTGTGGAAAGCGAACACCGCGTCGCACGGAAACTGCTCGAACAAGCCTTCGCGCACCATGCGCCGGGCGCCGCCCAGGCCCTCTTCGGCGGGTTGGAAGATCAGGTTCAGGGTGCCGTCGAAGTCGCCGCGCGCAGCCAGGTGACGCGCGGCCGCCAACAGCGAGGCGGTATGGCCGTCGTGGCCGCAGGCGTGCATCTTGCCCGGCGTGGCGCTGGCATAGGCGAGCCCCGTTTCTTCGCGGATCGGCAGCGCGTCCATGTCAGCGCGCAGGCCCAGGCGCCGCGTGCCGCTGCCGCGCCGCAGGGTGGCCACGACGCCGGTGCCGCCCAGTCCACGATGCACGGCGTAGCCGAACGCTTGCAGCCGCGCCGCCACCCAATCGCTGGTGGCGTGTTCTTCGAAGGCCAGTTCGGGATGTGCGTGCAGGTGGTGGCGCATGGCGATGTCTTCATCGCGATGCTCGACGATGGCGGGGACCAGGTGTGACAGCGGCAACATGCGGATGGAATTCCTGTCGTGATGCCCGCGTCCGTTGTGGGGCGGGCAGGCAACACGGTGCAGGTTGTATTCCAGCCAATGCAGGCACGGCGTGCCAGGGCCGGGCGCGGCGGCGAGGGCGTGCCGGTTACGCCGGTTAAATGCTTGATTGGAAGTACGAAAAAACGGGGCTCAACACGAGGTGAGCATTGGTTGACATGATGACTTTTCATCGCGCATGGGCCCTGCCGGGCCATGGCGGGGCATGCGTTCCCCGCTTTGGGGCGGGCCGGGCACGCGCCGCGCGGCGGCGCTGTGCCCGGGGCGCCCGGTCAGTCGTAAGGGCTCAGAAGCGGATGCTTGCCGCGATGTCGAACGAGCGTCCGTAGCCCGGCAGCGCGGTCAGCGGGCCGCTGCGCTGGGCCTTGAGCCCGGACAGATACACGCCTCCCATCGGATCGCTGTAGGCCTTGTCGAAGAGGTTGGTGATGCCCGCGCTGATCGTCAGCCTGTCGTCCCATCGGTACTCGGTGCGCAGGTTGACCAGGGTGTAGCCGGCGGTGCGGATTTCGTTGCGCTGCGCATCGAGCGTGCGCTTGGCCGCCACCATGCGGGCCTCGACGCTTTGCGTCCACGCGCCGATGCGCTGGCTGAGTGCCAGGCTCAGCGTGAGCGGCGCCATGCGGTACAGGTTGTTGCCGTCGGTACGCTTGCCGCGCACGTAACTGGCGCTGCCGCCGAGGTCGATATCGCCCCACGCGCTGTCGCGCAGCAGGGGCATGCCGCCGGTGGCATTGAGGCCGTAGAGCATCGCGTCGTGATTGGCGAAGCGCAGCAGCTTGCCGCTTGCTTCGGCAACGCTGTAGGGCGAGAACGTGCCGATGACGTCGGCGTCGATGTAGTTCTGCACGTAGCTGAAATACGGCGACAACGTGGCGTACCACTCGGTCTGCTCGGCGTCGTGCCAGTCGGCATTGAAGCTGAGGGTGTTGGCGACCTCGGGCTTGAGGTCCATGTCGCCCACGTAGCCGTTGCCATCGCCGAACCAGTTGGTCATGGTCATCGCCATGCTGCCCCGGCCCCAGGTGTAGCGCTCGTACAGGCTGGGCGAGCGGCTCTTGCGGGCGATGCCGAATTCGTAGCGCGCGCGCTCGTCCGGCTCGTAGCGTGCGATGGCGCTGAGGTCGATGTTGTTGTCGGTGCGCGCGCGGTCACGCGCATTGAACGCCGCGGCCGCCGCTACATCCGCCATCTGCATCATGCCGCTGCCGTACGGCTGTACCGGGCCGGCGTCGGTGCGCACCAGCTCGTCGCGCAGGCCGAAGATGCCGCTCCAGCCGTCGCGCCATGTCGTTTCGTATTCGGCGAACAACGCGAAGCGATCACGCTTGCCGTCATTGATGTTCACGTAATTGTTCGGTCCCATCATCATCGAGCCGGCCACCGGCGGCCACCAGTCGTCGAGGGTGAAGCGATGAAACTCATTGCCGATGCGCCACAGCGCGTCATCCGAGCCGGTGGGGATCTCTGCCTGCAGCGTGTAGCCCAGGTTCTGACCCTGCGTGCTCATCGGCATCATGCCGGTGCGCTCGGTTGAGAAAAAGCCCATTTCGTGGCGCGTCTCCTGCCAGTACACCTTGCCTTCGAGCCTGGCCCACGCCGTGTCGCGCGTATACGTGGCGTTGGCGAACTGGGCATGGTTGCCGGTCATGTCCATGTACTGGTTGGGAAAGCCTTGATAGGGAATGCGCTGCTCGCCCAGGCGCAGCACCAGTTGCTGGTCGTCGTCCCGGGCGGCCATCGTCAGGCGATGGTTTTCGCTCTTGTACATGCTGGCCAGCACCGTGTCGCCGTTGCCGTCGCGATAGCTCTGACCCCGGTCCTGGCTGCCGGCGTACGACAGGCTCAGCCAACTGCTTGCCACGGTGGCGTCGAGGCCGATCGACTGCGAGTGGTCCACGCTGCGGCCCGCCGCCGACAGGCGGCCTTCGGTGTGCAGCGATTCATCGGCCGATGCAAACGCCGGCGCCGGGCTCTTCACTTCGATGCTGCCGCCGATATTGTCGCCGCCGAGGCTGACCGGCGTCACGCCGGCGTTCAGCCGGATCGAGCCGATCAGCGACGGGGCGGCATAGCTCAGCGGCGTGTTCATGTGATTGGCACAGGCGGCGGTGAGGTCCATGCCGTCCACGCGGATCTTCAGGCGATCATCGCCCAGCCCATTGACGATGGGGATGCCGGCCACGCCACCACCGGTGGCGCTGAAATAGCCGGGGTGGGTGTCCAGCAGTTGCGCGCTGTTGCCGGTGGCGGAGCCTGTGGCGCCGGCGGCGTGCACCACGATGGGCGACAGATGCGACGCATGATCGTCGTCGGCGTCTTCCTGCGCGTAGGCGGGGAAGACGGAGGCCATCGCCAGGGCGATGGGGCACAGGCGCAGAATCTTTGAGAAATCGGTTTTCATGTCAGGCGTATTCAAGCTGCACGGACGCCACGGCGCCGCCCGCCGCATGCAGAGACGAGGCGGGCGACGACGACATGGGTCCGTCGGAAGGCATTGGTGGTCTTCGCCAGATACGCCGGCGACAGGTGTTGGCGCGCAGCCCACACCCATCGCCAACGCTGTCGAAGCGTGCAATGCCGGTCGGTTCGAAAGAGAAGTCAGCTCAGGCCGGGGGAGGCGCCCTGGATTGCGCGGTGGACCACGCCGGTAGCGGGCGGGGGGCATGCAGGAACAGCAAGGGGACCGGCGCCGCACCGAGCGGGGCGCCGGCAAGGGAGCGATCGGCCGTCGGCAACACCAGCGGCGTGGCGTGCTTGAGGCAGAAGGGGCAGTGCTCGAAGGCGGCGGAGTGATGCTGTGTGGGCGCCTCGTGCTCGTCGGTCGAGTGGCTGGCGGCCGAGTGCGATGGCGAGACCGAACAGATGCCCGCCCATGCCTGCGCCGCCTCATACGCGGCCAGCGCGTGGCTGATGGTCGGTGCGAGCGCCGCCATCAGGACGAATGCCAGGGTGATGCGGGCGATCAGGCGCAGGAGGTGGGTGGGGCGAAACATGTCACGCGCAGTGTAGCAGCCGCCCTCAGGCGCTCTGGCTTGACGCAGGGCAAACGGCCGGGGCCCGCCGGGCAGCGCTCAGAAATCCGGCGGCTGCGGGGGAAAGTACTCGTCCCACAGGCTCAAGGGGCCGTCACGGGTGAGCGTCAATACGTCGTGGCGCGGCGAGGTCTGGAAGAACACCACGCGTCTGCTGTCGACCGGCATCCAGGCGTAGTTGATCATGCCGAAGCTGCCATGCGCCTGGTTGTAGGTGTCCAGCACGCTGCGGGTGTCGTCGCGCGAAGGGCGCACCTGGGTGCGGTCGTGCACCATGAACAGCAGTTGGTTGGCGAGCGCGAACTGAAAGGCGTGCACCGTCCATTGCGAGCCGGTGCTCAGATCGGTTTCGACAATGTCTACAAAGCCGCCCCGGCACACGCCGTAGTAATCGATGTTGTGATGCGTGCTGCGCAGCTCGTAGCGGCAGCCCATGCTGTTGACCAGCAGCGCCAGCGCCGCCAGCAGTACCAGCATGGGCAGGATCAGCAGCATCACCCGTTGGCGTCGGAGCATGGCGCCTCCTACCAGCCGCGCGCCGGTTGCGACACCGGCCTGTCGCGCGAGGGCAGGCCGCGCCGCAATTCCATCCAGGCGTCACCGGACGCCACGATCAGGCGCGAGGCCTCGTCGGTGGGCCATTCCAGGGCGCCCGCTTCGTGCTCGGTGTCGGTCACCACGCACACCGTGCCGCGCGCCTGCGCCGCGCACTGCACCGGCACCCATTCATGGGCCGTCACCAGACCGAAGATCAGTATCCCGGCAAGGGCCGCCGCGTTGAGCCAGACCAGCTTGCGCAGGGGGCGGGCCGGCGGCGCGGCAACGAAGCTGGCGGGTGGCTCTGTGGGGGCGATGGCCGGGGCGGGCGCATCGAAGGTCACCACCGGCGCGGCCGCAGCCGTGGTCGTTGCGGGCGCGTCCGCGCTCACGCGAATCAGGCTGATGCCGTCGGCCAGCGTGAGCAGATAACCCTGGCGCGGCAGGGTGCGGATCTCTACCTCGCTCGGCGGTGCCTGCAGGTGACGCCTCAGGTTGGCGATCGCCACCGGCAGCGAGTTGGCGCTGACCGGGCGGCCGTTCCAGCCGGTGGACAGCAGCTCGTCCTTGCCCTGGACCTGGCCCTCGTTGTCGAGCAGACACGCCAGGATGGCGGTCTCGGCGGCCGACAGGCGAATGGCCACGAGGTCGCCACCGAGCTGGCGCGTGAGCTGATGCAGCGCGGGGTCGAGCGAGAACGATCCAAAGTCGAGGCGGCTCACGTGGGGCTCCCGGGGCGGGGGCGGGCCGCTGTGCGGCAGAGGCGGGAGGGCATGCGAGGGATGATACCGAATGGCGCTCGCATACCGAAGACAATGTTCAAGTGGTTGATTAATAAGTTTTTATTATTTTTTATGTCTGGCAAGTGGTGTGCTGCCGGGGGCACAGTGGGGCCCTGTCGCTGGGCCGGTTGAATCGCTCGGCGCCTTTCAACTCCCATCCAAGAGAAAGCCCCCATGCTGATCGTCCATCCCGGGCATGAACTCCAGATCGATCTCAAGAGTGGCCTCGCCAGTCGTCGTGCCGATGAATGCGGTCGCCGCGTGCATACCCATTCCCGCCTTGGCCGCCGCGAGCGCGCCGTGCTTTCGTATCTGGCGCGCCGCCCCAATCGCATCGTGTCGCGCCAGGAACTGCAGGATGCCGTGTTCCACGACCGCGCCAACGGCACTGCCGCGCTGACTCATTCCATCGGTCAGATCCGCCAATTGCTCACCGAGGTCGAGCGCAGCGGCAAGTGCCTGATGACCATTTACGGCGAAGGTTATCTGTTTGCCCCCGCCAAGTCCGGCCTTCAACTGGTGGCGGACGTGCAGGCGGGAGACCCGTCATGATCCCGGCCTGCGTGCAACACCCTTCGCTGGCCCGTCGATGGACGATGCGCGGCCTGATGCTGGGCCTGCTGTGCGGCGCCGCCATCACCATGGTGCCGGCGCGTCAGGCACGGGCCGCGCAGCCCGGCGCCGTGCGTGTGGCCGCTGGGGCTTCGCCCGCGCACTACCAAGGCGTGGTGGGCAGCGAGGCCCGCGACTACGTGCTGGGCGGCGGGCGCGGGCAGGTCCTCAGCGTGGTGCTGCACGGCCATGCCCGCGTGTATTTCAACGTGCTTGCCGGCAACGATGGCCCGACGCTCTACAACGGCGCGCTCGATGGGGCACAGGTGCGGCTGCCCTTGCCGGACGACGGCCGCTACACCGTGCGCGTCTACCAGATGGGGGCGCGCTCGAGCGGCGCTTCGTACCGCCTGGATATCGCCTTGAACGGCCCGCGCCTGCGTCCCACGGCCGTGGCGGGCGAGCCCGTCATGCCGGTGGCCGATCTGATCGGCATGCCCGATGCGGCGGCCGATATGGCGCTGGAAAACCGCGGCTTCAGGCCGGCCGCCATCGGCGCCGGCAACGACCATTGGTGGCGGGCGCAGTCGGCGCAATGCGTGCAGGTGCATATCCAGGACGGCCGCTACAGCCAGCTCGATGCAGTGGCGGCGCGGGAGTGCCGCTCATGAGCCGCCGGAGCGTGATGTGGCCCCTGGCCGCCGCCTGCATGGCTCTGCTGGCCGCCATGCCCTGCCTTGCCCACAGCGCCGGCGGCGTGCGCAGCGTGCGGGTGCCGGTCGGCGGGCAGGCGCGCAGCGCGATGATCGCGAGCCACATCAAAGGCTACGAGACGGTCGATTACCTGGTGCGGGTCAAGGCCGGCCAGCACCTGGCCGTGCGCTTCGATGCCGACAGCCATTCGGCCTACTTCAACGTGCTGCCGCCGCAGGCCGACAGCGCATCGTTCACGGGCGCCATCGACGGCGACCGCTACAGCGGCATCATGCCCACCGATGGTGACTGCACGGTGCGCGTGTACCTCATGCGCAATGCCGCGCGGCGCGGCGAGGTCGGTCATTTCAGGCTGTACATCAATGTCGATGGGGCCGCTGCGGACGATAATGCGCTACCGCCAACGCACCCATGACGGCCTTGCAGGCGCGCCGTCATACCCCGAAGTACGCCTGTCGGATCAGCCACCCCGCCTGCACAATGGACACTTCCGGCGCTCTCCCGACATGGATGGGGCGCCGCGAAGAAGGACAGTGCAATGCCGCAGACGCCCCCACCGCATGATGAGTTCGAAGCCGCGTTCGAGTCTTACCTGAACACGCCATGCCCGCAGTGCGGCCGGCCGCGTGGCGAACACGACGCCGCCAGCCTCGCCTGTCCACCGCCCCGGCGCCAGCCCCGGCCCGAGCCGGAGGCCCAACCCACGCCGGCGTAACGCGCCCGGTAGCGCCCTGGTAACGCGACGCCCGGCGCGTGGGTGTTGCGCGCCAATCATTGTTAAACATCGTCAAGTGACTTCTAGACTTAATCGCAGACTCGTATACGTGGTCGATCGTCTGCGGAGAAGTGTTCATGAAGATGTCTCAACGGCTGCTCGTGCTCATCGGTTTGGCAGCCGCCGGCTTACTGATCCTGGCCGTGGCCAGCATCTATCAGACCAAGCAGGTCCATAAAAAGACCGACTACGCCAACGTCAAGGTGGTCCCCAGCATTCTGTTGCTCAACAAGGCAATGGAAGAATTCAGCCACATCCGCGTGCGCGCCTATCGCCACGCGCTCAGCCACGACGCCAGCGTCAAGCGCGACCTGGACGGCAAGATCTCCACCGCCGAGACCGAACTCAAAGCTGCCCTCGACAGCTACCGCGACACGCTGGCCGACGATCAGGACAGGCAGCTCCTGGCGGCCGACCACCAGATGCTCGACGAATACCTGGTGGGTATCCGCCACGTGCTCGAAGTCTCCAACGCCGACAACCAGGACGAAGCGCGCGAGCTCCTGACCAAGTACGCCGAAGGGGCCGAGAAGCTCAACGACGTGCTGGTTGGCCACATGGCCTACAACAAGAACCTCGGCGTGCGGGCCGAGCGCGAAGCGGCCGACGCGCTGCGCAACGCGATCTACGGATCGATCGCGCTGGTGCTGCTGGTGATCGCCGCCGTCGGCGGTGCCGGCTTCGCCACCTACCGCACCATCGTGCGCGGCCTCGGTCGCGCCACCGATATCTCTGCCCGCGTCGCCTCGGGTGACCTGCGTGGCGAGCGCAATCCGCGTCTGCGCACGGATGAAATCGGCCAGGTGCTCGGCCAGCTCGAACGCATGCGTGGCGAACTGGCGCAGACGGTGGATGTCATCGGCCAGAACTCGACCCAGGTGGAGAACTCCGCAGAACAACTGGCTCGCGTGGCGGCGCAGGTATCGCGCACCACCGAAAGCCAATCGAGTTCGACCGCTTCGGCCGCTTCGGCCGTCGAAGAGCTGACGGTGAGCATCGAGCATGTCGGCTCCGGCGCCGAAGACGCCAACCAGCGCGCCGCCGATGCCGGCAAGCTGGCGCGCGAGAGCAACCAGCAGGTGCAGTACGCCGCCACCCGCATCCGCGACGTTGCCGACCAGGTCGAACGCACCTCGGAACGCCTGCACGATCTGTCCGGCCAGGTCGAGCGCATCGGTTCGATCTCCACGGTCATCCGCCAGGTGGCCGAGCAGACCAACCTGCTGGCGCTGAACGCCGCCATCGAGGCCGCGCGCGCCGGCGAACACGGCCGCGGCTTTGCCGTGGTGGCCGATGAAGTCCGCAAGCTGGCCGAACACACCACGCAGTCGGTGCAAGAGATCAGCCGCGTCGTCGAAGCCATCGAACAAGGTGCGCAGGCGGCCGAGCAGAGCATGCTCGACAGCCGCGAATCGGTGGTCGGCGTGCTGGATTCGGCCGATGCCGCCAGCCGCGCGATGGACGAAATCTGCCGCGCCACCGAAACCGTGCAGCAGGCCATCGAAGACATTTCGGCGGCCCTCAAGGAGCAGCGCTCGGCGTCGTCCGAACTGGCCGGCAGCGTGGAGAGCATCGCACGCATGTCCGAACAGAACACGCAGGCGGTGAGCTCGCTGGCGGACGCCTCCAACGAATTGCTGACGGTGTCGCGCTCGCTCACCGGTACGACCGCCAAGTTCGTCATCGCCTGACAGGCAAGCGCCCCGACCGCGGTCGGGGCCACACACAAAAAGGGGGCGCCACGGCGCCCCCTTTTGCATGGTCCGCGTGTCCCTACACGGTTTCGCGCAGGCTGCGGGCGGCAGCGACCATGTTCTTGAGCGCCGGGATGACCTCGTGCCACTGGCGCGTCTTCAGGCCACAGTCCGGATTCACCCACAGGCGTTGCGCCGGAATGCGTTCGGCGGCCTTCTTCATCAGGTCCACGATGTGCGCCGTGCTCGGGATGTTGGGTGAATGGATGTCGTACACGCCCGGCCCGATCTCGTTCGGATAGTTGAAATCATCGAAGGCGTCGAGCAGCTCCATGTCCGAACGCGAGGTCTCAATGGTGATGACGTCGGCATCCATGTCGGCGATCGAGGCGATGATGTCGTTGAATTCCGAATAGCACATGTGGGTGTGGATCTGCGTGTCGTCGCCGACGCCGTTGGCGGTGATACGGAACGCCTCCACCGCCCAGTCCAGGTATTCGTGCCAGTGCGCGCGGCGCAGCGGCAGCCCTTCGCGCAGTGCCGCCTCGTCGATCTGGATGACGTGGATGCCGGCCTTTTCGAGGTCGAGCACTTCCTGGCGGATGGCCAGCGCCAGTTGCAGGCATGAGCTCGAGCGCGGCTGATCGTCGCGCACGAACGACCAGTTGAGAATCGTCACCGGCCCGGTGAGCATGCCCTTCATGGGCTTGCGGGTGAGCGAGGCGGCGTAGCGGATCCAGTCCACCGTCATGGCCTTGGGGCGGCTGATGTCGCCGAACAGGATCGGCGGCTTGACGCAGCGCGAGCCATACGACTGTACCCAGCCGAACTGGCTGAAGGCGTAGCCGTCGAGCTGCTCGCCAAAGTATTCGACCATGTCGTTGCGCTCGGCCTCGCCGTGCACCAGTACGTCCAGACCGAGCAGTTCCTGTTCGTGCACGCTGCGCGCGATCTCGGCGCGCATGGCGGTCTGGTAGGCGGCCTCGTCGAGGCGGCCGGCCTTGAATTCGCTGCGTGCGCGGCGGATGTCGGCAGTCTGCGGGAAAGAACCGATGGTGGTGGTGGGGAAGGCCGGCAAACCCAGGCGAGTGGTCTGGCGGGCGGCGCGCGCGGCGTAGGGGCTGTGACGCTGGCCCAGTTGCGGCGTGATGGCCGCCACTGCCGCTTTTACCGCCGGGTTATGCACGCGCGGCGACTGGCGACGGGCCTCGATGGCTGCGTGGTTAGCCGCCAGTTCGGCCGCCACCGCGCCACGCCCGTCGGCCAGCGCGCGTGCCAGCAGCGTCAGCTCATCGAGCTTTTGCAGCGCAAAGGCGAGCCAGGCGCGCACCTCGCCGTCCAGACGGGTTTCGCTGGCCAGATCGACCGGCACGTGCAGCAGCGAGCAACTGGGCGCGATCCACAGACGCTCGCCGAGCTGGGCGGCCAGCGGTTCCAGCCAATCGAGCACAGCCGTGAGGTCGGTCTTCCAGATGTTGCGGCCGTTGATGACGCCCAGCGACAGCACGTGGTCGGCCGGCAGGTGGGCGATCAGCTCGGCCACTTCATGCCTGGCGTTGATGGCGTCCACATGCACGCCGTGCACCGGCAGGCCGGCGACCAGCGCCAGGTTGTCCTGCAGAGGGCCGAAGTACGTTGCCAGCAACAGTTTGAGCGGGGCGTCGGCGAGGGCCGCATAGGTGCTGGCAAACGCTGCCTGCCAGGCGGGCGCCAGCTCGGTGACGAGGATCGGTTCGTCCACCTGCAGCCAGGTCACGCCCCGTGCGGCCAGCGTCGCCAGCAGTTGCTGGTACACCGGCAGCAGGCGCGGCAGCAGGGCCAGCTTGTCGGAGTCGTCCTTGGCCTTGCCCAACGCCAGGTAGGTGAGGGGGCCGATGATCACCGGCTTGGCGCGCACGCCCTGGGCCAGGGCCTCGTCCAGTTGCGCCAGCAGGCGGGCGGGATCGAGCGCGAAGTGGGTGTCGGCGGTGAATTCCGGCACGATGTAGTGGTAGTTGGTATCGAACCACTTGGTCATTTCGCCCGCCGCCACACCACCGCAGCAGTCGGCATGCGCGTCAGTCGAGGCGGCCGAGCGTCCCCGCGCCACGCGGAAGTAATTGTCGAGCGCCTCGCCATGAAAACCACGCACACGCTCGGGCAGGTTGCCCAGCGTGAAGCTCATGTCGAGCACCTGGTCGTAGAACGAAAAATCGCCGACCGGCGCCAGATCGAGTGCCGACTGCGCGTGCCAGTGGCGCGCGCGCAGTTCGGCGCCGCGTGCCGCCAGCGCGGCGCGATCGGATTCGCCCTTCCAGTACGATTCGAGCGCGAACTTCAGTTCGCGTTGTGCGCCGATGCGCGGAAAACCAAGGTTGTGCGTGAATGCCATGATCGTTGCCGTGGGGAGAGAGAAGTGGCACGATCCTAAAGACATCGATGCATGAACAAAAATGGTATTGTTTCATCCATCGATGAAATTTGATCACATATAGGCAGGCGCCGCGCCCATGGCCATTCTCGAACGCATCCATCTCGCCATCATCCGCGAGGTCGACCAGCGCGGTTCCCTCACCGCTGCGGCCGAACACCTGCACCTGACGCAGTCGGCGCTGAGCCACACCATCCGCAAGCTGGAAGATCAACTCGGCGTAGCCGTGTGGTATCGCGAGGGGCGCAGCCTGCGCCCCACCCAGGCCGGTGAATACCTGCTGGCGGTGGCCAATCGCCTGCTGCCGCAACTGGCGCTGGCCGAAGAGCGCATCCAGCAGTTCGCCCAGGGCGAGCGGGGCACCTTGCGCATCGGCATGGAATGCCATCCGTGCTACCAGTGGCTGCTCAAGATCGTCTCGCCGTACCTGGCGGCCTGGCCGGACGTCGATGTCGACGTCAAGCAGAAATTCCAGTTCGGCGGCATCGGCGCGCTGTTCGGGCATGAGATCGACATGCTGGTGACGCCGGACCCGCTGTACCGGTCGGGGCTGCGCTTCGAGCCGGTGTTCGATTACGAGCAGGTGCTGGTGGTCGGCCCCTCGCACCCCCTGCGCGGCGCGGCCTACGCGCGGGCCGCGCAGCTCGAGGACGAAACCCTCATTACCTATCCGGTGGCCATCGACCGCCTCGACATCTACACCCAGTTCCTGATGCCGGCCGGCATCAGCCCGCGCCGCCACAAGCCCATCGAGACCACCGACATCATGTTGCAGATGGTGGCCAGCGGGCGCGGCGTGGCGGCCTTGCCGCGCTGGCTCGCCGACGAATACGCCGCCAAGCTGGGCGTGTGCAGCGTGCGCTTGGGCAAGCAGGGCATCGCCAAGCAGATCTTCCTCGGCGTGCGCGAGGCCGACGCCGACATCGACTACCTGCGCGCCTTCGTGGCGCTGGCCCGCGCCCACCGCGACGCGGCCGTATCTCCTTCATGACCCGTTAGCGCCGACCATGCTGATCCGTGATCCGATCCACGGCGACCTCGAACTGAGCGCCGCCGAAACCCGTCTCCTCGACCTGCCGGTGATGCAGCGCCTGCGCGGCATCAAGCAACTGGGGACGGCCTACCTCGTCTATCCGGGCGCGGTGCACACGCGCTTCGATCATTCCATCGGCGTCTGCGCGGTGGCCCATCGGTTGGTGGAGGCCTTGCGCCGGCGTGGTCATGCCATCGACGCGGAGCAGGAGGCGCAGATCGGCGCCGCCGCCTTACTGCACGACGTCACCCACGTGCCCTTCGGCCACACGCTGGAGGACGAGCGCCGTCTGTTCGCGCGCCACGACAAGGGCTCGCGCCTGGCGCACCTGCTGGCGGGCGAACTGGGCGACGTGCTGGCCTCGCTGGGCTGGCGCGACACGCTGGCCGGCCTGCTCGGCGCCGGCCCCTTGCTGTCGCCGCCATGGATGCAGGATCTGGTGTCCGGCACCATCGACGCCGACCTGCTCGATTACCTGCGCCGCGACAGCTTTTTCGCCGGGCTCTCGCATGACTATGACGACCGCATCTTCCGGGCTTTTTCGCTGCACGATGAACGTCTGGTGGTGCTGCTCGCCAAGCACGGCATGGATCGGCCCGACGCGCGCTCGGAGATCATCCGCGTGCTGCGCCTGCGGTACTTTCTCACGGAGCGCGTCTACTACCATCACACCAAGGTGATTGCGGGGGCGATGATCTCCAAGGCAGTGGAGCGCGCCGTCGATCACGGCGTGCTGGCCGAGGATGGCCTGCTGGGGCTCAACGACTGGACGCTGCTCGATCGTCTGCAGACCAGCGGCGTGCCCGAAGCCATGGCGCTGACCGGGCAGGTGCAGCGCCGCGCTTTGCTCAAGCGGGGCTACGTGGTGTCCGGGCGCAGCGTGCCGGAGGCGTTGCGTGGCGAATGGGTGGCGCGCTATCACGCCTCACGCGAGCAGCGTGCGGCGGTCGAGCGCGATATGGCGCAGGCGCTGGGCGTGGGCTTCGAAGACGTGGTGCTGTATTGCCCGGCGCTGACAGTCATGAAAGAAGCCGCCGTGCGGGTCGAGAACAGCCGTGGCGCGGCCTGGCTGAACGACCCCGGCGATGAGGCCTGTGGCGAGATCCGCGCACTCGAAGAGCGTTATGCCGGCCTGTGGCGCTTCTATATCTTCGTGCCGCCGGGCAAGACGCGCGAAGCGGCCCGCGTGGCCGGCGAAATGTTCGGCATCGCGTCCGAGCACGGTTGAGTGGGGACGGGTTTTTGCGCATGCATCTTGCGTATCGACTGAGCGAGGCCGCCCCCGCAAAAGATCGAGGCCTGATAGATCAGTTTTGACGTACCGCCGCCATTCGTGCGCGATGGGCGGCGGGCAGCCGCCCCTGGACGCCATTCGTCCGCACAGGACTGCTGGCCTGATGACAGCGGGCGGTGACTCATTAAGATGCGCACTCGAAGCATTTGACCTGCGGAGAACCACCATGCGTACAGTCTGGGCCGTCTCTTTCCTGTGCCTGGCCGGTTGCGCCTCGCGCCCGCCGGCACCCGCCCCGGTGCCCCACGCCGCTGCGTTCCTGTCGACGCCGGCGCCGGATTATCCCGCCCAGGCCAAGATGGGCGGCCAGCAGGGCCGGGTCATCGTCAAGGCCTGGCTGGACGCCGATGGCGACGTGGCGCGCGCGGCGATCGAACGCAGCTCCGGTTGGCCGGCGCTCGACATGGCGGCGATGCAAGGGGTGTCGAACTGGAAGATCCTGCCCGGCCGCGGCGCCGACGGCCGCGCCATCGACACCGTGTCGGTGCCGGTGGATTTCCGCCTCAAGGATTGACGCTTTCCGCACCGGCGGCGCCCGCCGCCGGCTGCCCGCTCAGCTCCGGCTCAGGGCCGAGACCGTCGCCATGCCGGCAAAGGTCATGATGAGCGAACCGCCCACGTGCCCCCCGATCGCCAGCGCAGCCAGCGCCAGGCGCCCTTGCTGGATCAGCGCGGTGACTTCCGCCGAGAAGGTCGAAAAGGTCGTCAGCCCGCCCAGAAAGCCGGTGATGACCAGCAACCGCCATTCCATCGGCAGATCCACGTGCAGGGCGAAGAACGCCACCGACACGCCTACCAGATAGCCCCCCACCATGTTGGCGAGCCAGGTGCCCGGCGGGATCGCCGGGAACAGGCTGTTGAAGCTCATGCCAAGAATCCAGCGCAGCAGGGCGCCCATCGAGGCCCCCAGGCAAATGGCCAGCACGGAACGCAAACTTGTCATTCTGAAATGTCTTTCGTGATGCGGCGGAAGAGCGCCCGGCCTGTTGCCGTGGTGTTCGCCTCGTCATCCAGGGCCCTGTCGGGCGTGGGCGGATGGCGCTCCGGGTGTCCGCCCCTGGTCGGTCCTGGAGCGGGAGTGGCGTGGACGCATGCCTGCCACACCCCGGGCTCCAGGGTGTCATGCAGGCATCATCAGCCCCGTGGCGGGGCGGTTCGAGGAGGCATGCCATCTCCCGCGGCGGATGCTACACCGCGCCGGCCGATCCGGCTAGAAGCGGAAGAATCCGGTGACGATGAGGTCCTGGCGGGTGTTGCCGAAACCTATTTCGGCCGCCAGCCCCCAGCGCTTGGAGATGTTCCAGTTGGCGCCCACCAGATAGTTCCAGCTCGACACCTGGCGCTCGTGGATATCGAAGGACAGCGACGTGTTGCGCCCGAGGGCCGTGCCGGCGGTGTCGAATTCGAACTCGCCGGTCAGCTCGGTGGTGCTGCGCAGATAAGTGCCGCCGACGTAATACACCAGCGCACCGTAGTCGCCCAGGGCCTGCGTCCAGCCCACGCGCGGCGCGATGTTGAGCGCCCGCGCCAGCGAATCCGAAATGCTCACGTCGGTGACCACATAGGTGATCGGCAGGGCGAAGAACAAGCGCTTCCAGGCGCCCGCCACGGTCATGCCGACGCCGTAGCTGTTGCCCCGGTAATTGGGCTTGGCTGTGCCCGACAAGGTGCGGTCGCACAGATCGGGGCGCAGCGGGCCGTTCAGGTTGCAGCCGGGCACGCCCAGGTAATTCATCAATTGGCCGCCGGGGATCGAAATATCGATGTCGCCGTAGCCGTGCACCTGGCCGACAATGCCATAGACATTCAAAAAGGGGAACAACCAGCCGCCGGCCTGGACCTGGTATGAGCGCGTATGGATGTCGGTGCGGGTGAATTCGACGAAATCGATGGCCGAGCGCGGCATGCCGTTGAAGCCCACGCCCAGGTCGGACAGGTGGAGTTCCTGGTCGCCCATGAACAGCGACACACCGATGTCGTACGGATTGGGCAGGTCGTAGCCTTTGTCGATGACGCGCTGCGCGAACAAGGGCAGGGCACGGTCCCATTGGCGTCGCGCCGGGTCGGCCTGCGGCGTCGTCACCGGCTGCGGGCTGGTCATCGGCGGCATCACGCGGCCGGCGTAGGCGATCTCGGTGGCCGGTGGCGGGGCGGCGGGCGGCTCGTCGGCGCGGGCAGCGAGGCAGGCCAGGCTTAACCCGGCAAGGACGCCGGCGCGCGTGGTCAGGGCGCAGGCGCTGCGGCGCAGCGTGGAACGGTCTGTCATGGCGTCTCTTTATGTCTATGCTGAGTGAGTAGCAGGCGGCTGCGCCGCCTGCCATGGTCAACGCAACCCCATACAACGCAATCACATACGTGCGAGGCTTCAGCCGATGCCCCAGCTCAGGCGATTTTCCCCGAAAGGTCTGGCGGCCGCATGCGCGGTGGCCGTCGTGGTCGGCTGCGCCAGCCATCCGACGCCCCCCGCCGACACCATCCGCAAGGAGATGAGCGCCCTGCGCGAGGCCATCGGACAGCGTGTCCAGGACCCCGCGCGCAGCCAGCGCGCCTTGCAGAGCGCCAACCGCATGCAGGACGAATTGCTTGCCCTGGAGCAGACCGTTTATCAATTCAGCATAGAGTTGCGCGCCTTGAATGCAAGGCCGGATGCGGCGCGCGAGGATTTCGAAGCCATCGCCGAGCGCTTCGACCAGGCCCGCGTCGAACGACGCCAGGCCATCGTCGGCGCCCACCTCGGCCTGCTGGCCAACACCACGGCCGACGAGTGGAAGGCGCTGTCCGGCCACGAGGCGCGCGCCATGGTGGCCAGCGTGCAATTGCCACGGCGGTGATGCTCATGCGCACATCCACACGACAAGGCGGACAGGTGCTGATCATCATCCTGGTGACCACGCTGCTCATCGGCGGCTCGGTCGGGCTGATGGCCGGCGGCGGCATTGGTGGGCGGCCGGTGGGCGAACTGCGCGACGATGTCGCGCACATCGTGACCGACCCGGCGCGGCGCGACCAGATCGGTGCCGTGCTCGACGAGGCCGAAGCCGAAGGCAAGCGCATCAACCGCCAGCACGCCGCCGCCGCCAAGGAATGGCTGCAACTGCTCGAACGCCACGACGCCGCGCAGGCTGATTTCGATGCCCTGGCCGACCGCCTGGAAGCCGATAATCGCCCTGGGCGGGCGGCCCTCATCGGGCTGCGCTACCGGCTGCGCGCGCTGATGACGGAGGCCGAATGGCAGCAGTTGTTTCCGGCACCGCAGGCGCCGCCCGCGCTGGCCGGGAGCTGAACCGGCCGGCCGATCGTGACTTTCGGTCACCGGCCTCAAGCAGTGGGGGCTGTCATCCGTTAAGGCGCTCAATACCCCCACGCCGGAGGCGCCCCATGCACTGGTTCGACGATCTCAAGTTCCGCCACAAGTTGTTGGTCAACTTCGTGGCCACCTGCGGCATTTTCGCCGCCGCCCTGGTGTTTGGCGCGCTCCGCATTGGCGAGCTGAGTCATTCATCGAGCCATTTCTCGCACGAAGCGGTACCGGAGATGGCCCTGGTGGGCAAAATCTCGACCTACCGCGTGCGCTACCGCGCCGCCAGCCTCGAATACCTGATGCTGGCCGACGACAAGCGCGCGGCGGGCCTGACGCGCATGGCCGGGCTGGATAAGCAGTTGCGCAGCGCGCTCGACGAATACGCGCAGCGCAGCGACAACGACGCCGAGCAGGCCCAGATCGTCAAAGTGCGCCAGACGGTGGACGCCTACAAGGCGGCCGTCGATGGCGTCGTCGCCAAGGGCGTCGATCATGAAGCGGCGACCCTGAGCGGCATCGTGGCCGACTGGAACGCGCTGGCGCTGAGCGCCCAGGCCGAAACCGAAAAGCTCTCCGAAGTGGCCCGCTCGCACGCCGCCACCGAAGGCGACGCCGCCGACAAGATGGGCCGCATGGCCGTCATGACCGCCTGGGGCAGCCTGGCCGCCGCCCTGGTGTGCGCGGCGCTGTTCTTCTGGTGGTTCTCGCATTCGGTGCTGGCTTCGCTCGGCCGCGCCAGCGATCTGGTGAACAAGGTAGCCCATGGCGACCTCACCGACGCCAAGGTGCGTGCCGGCAAGGACGAAATCGGCCAGTTGGTGGCCGCCATGGAACACATGCGCGGCTTCCTGCACGGCGTGGTGTCACGCATGCGCAGCCAGGCGCAGGAAGTGGCCGCCACGTCCGAACAGGTGACCCGTGCCGCCGCCCACACGCAGGACGCCTGCGGGCAGCAGAGCGGCGCGGCTACCGGCATCGCCGCCAACGTCGAAGAACTCGCCGTGTCGGTCAACCACGTCGCCGACAACACCACCCAGGCCAGCCACAACGCCGCCGAAACCGACGTGCAGGCGCAGCACAGCGCCGCCGCGCTCGAAGGCATCGTCGGCGAGATCCAACGCATCGCCCAGACCGTGCGCGCCGCCTCCGGCAAGATCGAAGAACTGCGCACGCAATCCAGCGAGATCTCGCAGATCGTCGCCGTCATCCAGGGCATTGCCGAACAGACCAACCTGCTGGCGCTCAACGCCGCCATCGAAGCGGCCCGCGCCGGCGAACAGGGGCGCGGCTTTGCGGTGGTGGCGGACGAAGTGCGCAAGCTGTCCGAACGCACGGCGGCTTCGATTGCCGAGGTCAACGGCATGATCGGCGCCATCCAGTCGTCCACGCAGGAAGCCGTGCAGGCCATCGAAGTAGGGGTGGTGGCGGTCGATCAGGGGGTGGTGCTGGTCAATCGTGCCGGCGAAGCCGTGACGCAGATCCGCCATCAGTCGCATGAAGTGGCCGGCCTGGTGGAAGCCATCGCGCTGGGCCTGCGCGAACAGGCCGCGGCCGCCAACGACGTCGGCCGCAAGGTCGAGCAGATCGCCGCTCAGTCCGACGAACTGCATGGCAGCGCCGAGCAGACCAGTGCCGCCGCCCACCGTCTCGACAGGGTGTCGACGGAGATGTTGGCCGCCGTCAATCACTTCAAACTGTAATCGCGCTCAATCGATCAACCGCTGCGGCACGTCCAGCCGTTTGGCCAGCCGCGCGGCATCGAAAGGGGCTTTGACCTTGACGTCGTTGTCGAAGTAGCAGAACACGTCGCGGGCGCGCCGGGCCGGCGCCGCGTCGGCGATCAGATCGGCGTCACGCACCTGCTTGCCGCGCCGCCAGGCGTCCACCCGCTCGGCCCACACGGCCAGCGCCTGGTCGGTGTAGCCGCTGGCGTACAGTTCCTTGTCGCCGTGCAGGCGCATGTACACGAAATCGGCGGTCAGATCGTGATACGCCGGCCACTTGCCCGCCGTATCGGCAATCACCCACGCTACCTTGTAACGCCGCAGCAAGGCCACGAAGGCCGCGTCGACAAAGCTGTCGTTGCGGATCTCCATGGCATGGCGCAGCGGCCACTTGCCGTGGGCGTGCACCAGGGCGCGTTCCTTCAGGTGCGCATCGTGGCGCCTGGCGATGGCGCCGGCCGCCTCGGTATCGTGGGGCAGGGCGGCCAGGAAGGGTTCCACTGTCTCGGCATTGAAGGTGAACGAGGGCGGAAACTGCCACAGGATCGGCCCCAGCTTTTCTTCGAGATTGAAGATGCCCGAGGCCAGGAAGTTGGCCAGCGGCGCTTCGAATTCCCGCAGGCGCCGCACATGCGTGATGAAGCGCGGCGCCTTGACACTGAACATGAAGCCCTCGGGCGTATCGTCGTGCCACTGCGCATAGCGGGCCGGCGTCTGCAACGAATAGAACGAACCGTTCAACTCGATGGTCGGCAGGGCGCGCGACGCAAAAGCCAGCTCGTCCTGCTGGCGCAGCCCCTTGGGGTAGAACTCGCCGCGCCAGGGGGCGTAGCGCCAGCCCGAGATGCCGATGCGCACGTCACCCGGCATCAGTTCTTCACTTCCTGCCAGTTGAACACCGTGCGCTGGCTGGCGCCGCCGACCTTCACCGTCTGCGTGCGCGGCTTGCCGCCGTAGTTGGCGTCCACCGTATACGTGCCGGGCGGCAGTTTGAGGAAGCAGCTCGGGCCGTTGGCGCGAAACTGCATCGGTTCCTTCAGCCCGCCGCCCTTGATGCTGACCGCCACGTCGGTCACCCAGGCGCGTTCGGCGCCCTCGGTGAACAGCAACTCGGTGTTGGCCTGACCCTTTTGCTTGTGCAGCGCATCCATGCCCTCGTCAGAGATACCCCCGCACACATACTCGCCGCTGCCGGATTTCTGCCACGCCGGCGACGGATCGGCGGCCCAGGCCGACGAGGCAGCCACCAGGGTAGCGGCAGCCATCACGGCGCCCAACGGGTTTCGCGTCTGTTTCATGGTTTTGCTCCTCAATGCGTCGAACACCCGTTGCCGCAAGAAGCGTGCACCGCCGGTGGGAACGCGCATTGCTGCCACGCTGTTCCCCGCCCGCATTCGCAAGGAGAGCCGCCATGGCACGCGTCGTCTGGAAAGGAGCGATTTCGTTCGGGCTGGTGCACGTGCCCGTCGTCCTGCGCGCCGCCTCGCGCGCTCAGCGTCTGGACTTCGACTGGCTGGACAAGCGCGACATGGCGCCGGTGGGGTATTCGCGCATCAACAAACGCACCGGCAAGCCGGTGGAGATGAGCGACATCGTCAAAGGCTACGAATACCAGAAAGGTGAGTACGTCCTGTTTTCGGACGAGGATTTTCGCGCTGCCAACGTCGCCGCCACGCAGACGGTCGAGATCCTGTCCTTTGTCGACGCGGCGGCCATCCCGCCCTTGTACTTCGAGACGCCGTATTACCTCGAACCGGACCGGCGTGGCGACAAGGGCTACGCCTTGCTGCGCGAAACGCTGCTGCGTACCGGCCGCGCGGCGCTGGCCAAGGCGGTGATCCACAGCCGCCAGCACTTGTCGGCGGTGTTCGTGGCCGACGACGTATTGGTCCTCAACACCATGCGCTTTGCCGGCGAAGTGCTCGGCCGTGCCGAACTGGCCCTGCCGAGCGATTCGCTGACCAAGCTGGGCATCGGCAAACGCGAGCTCGACATGGCCGAACGTCTGGTCGAAGACATGACCGAGGACTGGATGCCCGAAAAGTACACCGACACCTACACCGAAGATCTGCTGGCGCGCGTCGAAGAAAAGATCCAGAGCGGCAACACGCACGTGCTGGCCCAGCCGTCGGCAGGGCGCAGCGAAAGCGGTGGCGCCGACATCATCGACTTGGTGGAAGTTCTCAAGCGCAGTCTGGACGAGCGCGGCGGCAAGCGTCGCCCGGCGACCAGCGCGCCGGCCCGCAAAGCGCCCGCCAGCACCACCAAGACGCGTGCGGCCAAGACGAGCAGCGCCGGCGCAGCGCCCGCCAGGCGCAGTGCGGCGGCCGACGGTGAGCACG
>JASGFB010000067.1:0-25938 GCA_047605765.1 Rhodocyclaceae bacterium | reverse complement strand
TCTTGTCGATACAAGAAAGTAACTCGCCCGCCGGGGCGAGACCCGGCCAACGCACCTTAGCAAGACCAAAGCAGCCAAAAACAGCGAAGGCCCACGCAGCAAGAGCCGGGCGATAAGCCCCGGCCAACGTACGCCAGTAAGAACGCCACACCAAGAACAGCAACGATCCAAGGCAGCACAGACGCCAGGCAACCAAGCCCCGGCCAACGCACCCCAGCAAGAACGCCACATCAACAACAACGATCCAAACAGCAAGAGCCGGGCAAGCATCGCCCGGCCCCACATCCCCCCTACAGCCTGAACCGCCCCAACGCGGCATTGATCTCCCCCGCCATCGTACTCAACGACGCCACCGACGCATGCGCCCCACGCACCGCGTGATCCGACTCATCCGCCATGCTGGCAAAACGCTCCACCTGCGCGGCAATGTTGTTGCTGGCAGCGTTCTGCTCGGCCGTAGCACGCGCCACGTCGCGAATCTTATCCAGCGTTGAACCCGCGCTCTCGCTGATCTGGCGCAGCGACGCCGCCGCCGCTTCGGCCATGTCCACCCCGCGCGCCACCTGCGGCGTCACCGCCTGCATGCTGTCGACCATCGCGCCGGTGTCGTGCTGGATGGCCTGGATCGTCACCGCGATTTCCTGCGTCGACTTGGACGTACGCTCGGCCAGCTTGCGCACCTCGTCCGCCACCACCGCAAAACCACGGCCCTGTTCGCCAGCGCGCGCCGCTTCGATGGCCGCATTCAGCGCCAGCAGGTTGGTCTGGTCGGCGATTTCCTTGATCTCGTTGGCGATGCCGTCGATCTGGCGGCTGCGCGTGACCAGCTCGGCCAATTGAACGCTCGCCGATTCCACCTCGGTGGCGATGCGCTGGATCTCATGGGTGGCGGCGGCCGCTTGCGACTGGCCTTCCTGCGCCAGATTCACGGCGCGCAAGGAGTGGTCCTCGGTTTCGCGCGCGCTGTCGGCGATCATGCCCACGCTGACGGCCATCTCTTCCACCGATGCGGCGGTCGACGCCGTGGCGTCGGACGAACTCTGCGCCGCCTGGCTCAGTTGCTCCATGGTGTTTTCAATATCGCGGGCGGCATCCGCCAGGGCCACCGATTGGCCGTGCACCTGGCCGATCATGCTCTTCATGCTCACCTGCATCTCGCCGAGGGCGGCGATCAGGCTGCCGGCCGGCGCGGCGGCCAGATGCTGCGACAGATCCCCCGCCGCCACGGCGCTGACCATGCGCGCCGCATAATCCGGCTCGCCGCCCAGGCGCGCATAGATCGCGCGCGCCGAGTAGGCCGACACGCCGATGGTGATGCCGAGGATCAGCAGGCCGGCCAGCAGCGTCATCAGTGCGTACGAGCGGAAGGCCGAATCGATGTCGTCGGTGAAGAAGCCCGTGCCCAGCGTCCAGCCCCAAGGCTTGAAGACCATCACGCCATTGAGCTTGTTGGAGACGTCGCCTTCCTTTGCGCCGGGTTTGGCCTGCAGGATGTCCAGGTAGGCGATGTCGCCCTGTTGCGCCAGCGCATCACGGTAGGCGTCAACGATGAAACGGCCGTCGGGCAGCTTGTTGCCCTTGTCCACCTTGCCGACGCGATCCGGATTCACGTGCGCCACGAAGACGTCGTCGGCGTTGCGCGCGAACACGTAGTTATTGCCGTTGCGCAGGCCGGAGAGGGCCTGCACCGCCTGTTTCTGGGCGTCTTCGTGCGACAGCGTGCCCGCCTGCTCCTGGGCCTGCAGGCTGTTGAGCAGACCCGCCGACATCTTGAGCAGGTTTTCGATCTGCATGTGCCGCTCCGCCAGGAGCGAGCTGCGCAGACTGGATAGTCCGATGCCGCCGACTACCAGCAGGCCGAGCACGCTGGTGGCGACGATGATGATCAAGCGGGAGGACAACTTCATCGCGTCTTCTTTCGTTCGAATGACAACTGGGGGAACGTCAAGGAACGACACGCGCCACGATAACTGAAGTGGTTAAGTTGTCACAGGCGCCGGACGGTAGAACAAGTCCAGAAAAAACGTGCAAACCGTCGATTTGCACGTCTGACATGCGTTTGATGCCGTTTGTCGGCCGCCGGTCGGGCGGCGCGGCAAAAACGGCGGCGTGGACTAGTAGCGCATTTCCATGGTGATGCTGCCCCCGGCGGGGGCCAGGGTGAAGGCGCTGTCGTCGAACTTGGGCGGGCCGATCACGCTCGGGTTGTTCGACAGCCCGTAGCCTTCGATGGGGAACATGCCCAGGCGCAGATCGAGCTTCTGGTTCGCGTTCTCGTCGTGGTAGGCCATGATGGCGTAGCGCCCGGCGGGCAGCCCGTCGACCTGTACGCGTACATCGCCTTGCGCGGCCGGGACTTCCACCACCTTGACCGCCTGCGCTTCTTTCCGGAAGGTCGCCGGATCGCGATAGAGGCCGACCCGCACCGTGCCGGTGGCCGAATGCACCCCGGTCAGCACCACTTCCAGCGGCGCCGTCTGTTGCGCGCCCGCGGTCCCCAGCCAGGCACCCAGCACCCATCCGAGGGTGGCCAGGCGCGCCGTTCGCCGAATCTTCGCTTGCATCGATTGGACCTCATATCGTCTGAATTCGAACGTTGCACTCTAACCCAAGGCCGGATGTGCGCGATGGGCTCGCTCAAATAGATTTAAGTGGCTGCCAGGTGGCGTCGCCCTGTGCTGGAGAGGGCGCTGAAAACAGTGCTCCGACTGTCTGATTCCAATAGGAGTATTGCCATGTTGAGTCTTCATACCAATGCAGCGGCGCTGACCTCGCAAAACGCGGTGGGCAGCGTCCAGAAGCAACTGTCCACCTCGATGACGCGCCTGGGTACGGGCTATCGCATCAATTCGGCGATGGACGACGCCGCCGGCCTGCAGATCGCCACGCGCCTGAACTCGCAGACGCGCGGCATGGCCGTGGCGATGCGCAACACGCAAAACGGCATCTCGATGATGCAGACGGCTGAAGGCGCCTTCAATGAAGTGGCCGACATCCTCTTGCGCATGAAGGATCTGTCGACCGAAGCGGCCTCCGATTCGAGCAGCGTCGACGACAAGAAGTCCATGCAATCGGAATACGATGCGCTGGGCGAAGAACTGGCCAACATCGTCAAGAACACCTCGTTCGGCGGCGCCAACCTGTTCTCCAGCGGCACCACGGTCGACGGTTCGGCCGGCAAGCTGTCCGCCGCCATGACCTTCCAGATCGGCGCGGCCAAGTCCGAAACCATGTCGGTCGACGTCAGCGCCTCGCTGACCGGCCTGGCCACCAAGCTGACGGGCCTGAGCTCGCACTACTCGGCCACCGCCGTGACCACCGCCGGCACCGAAATCGCCACCACCACCGCGGCCAACACCAAGATCGACGACATCTCCAAGGCCCTGGACGACGTCAGCTCGCTGCGCGCTTCGCTGGGTGCCGCGTCTAACCGCCTCGACCACGTCTACAACAACCTGTCGAACATGAGCACCAACACGACGCAGGCCCGTAGCCGCATCATGGACGTCGACTATGCGTCGGAAACGGCCAACATGACCTCCAAGCAACTGCTGATGCAAGCCAGCACCTCGATGCTCAAGCAAAGCAGCAGCATGTCGCAGCTGGTTCTGTCGCTGATGCAGTAATGCATTCGGCATGAACGGCGCCGCGCCCCGCACGACGGGGCGTGGTCGACGGGGCCAGCCGCAGCACGGGCTGGCCTTTCTTTTGAAGGCAGGGGACGCGGCTGGCAAGGATCGGCGCGCACGCGCGGCGATGCCCGACCGGCGGCTTCTCATAAAAGACGCAGGCGGTAAGGGAAGCGTATGGCGCTGGACAGGGTTTCGGCGGTGGTGCACATGCCCCCCGCGCAGGCACGCGCGCAGCGCTCGCTGTCGCATGGGTTCTCGCTGGGCGAAACCCTCAGGCTGGCCCTCACCGAGGCCGATGGCGCCGACCTGCTGGTGTCCGCCGACAATGGGCGCGCCCTGCGCCTGACCGGCCTGTCCGAATACAGCCAGGGGCTGCGGGAGGGCGACGTCCTGCTGGTGCGCGTGCTGGCCACGGATCCGCTCGAACTGGAATTCTGCGGCACCACCCCGCGTGCCCACGCCAGTGCCACCGTGGCACCGCGTGCGCCGCTCACCGATCAGGCTGCCATGCGCCTGGACCAGACCGCCCTGCGCCGCATCACCTGGCGCGAGCCGAGCGCCGCCGCCCTGGCCAACAGCTGGCGTGCGCTGGTGCACGGGCGCTGGCGCAGTGACGAGGCTTACGCCCCGCCGGCCGGCGCCGCCTATGCCGCGCCGGGTAGCGCCGTGGCGCGCGAAGCGCTCAACACCACCTTGCCCGATGACATCCAGCGCTGGTCCTTCCCGCTGTATGCCTGGGGTGGGCAGCCAATGCTGCTGCGCCTGGTGCAGGCCGACCCCGACGAGGACGCGCGTCCGGCCCACCGGCGCGCGCGCATGCTGGCCATCCGCGTGGAATGCGTGTTGCCGGGGCTGGGGCCGATCATGCTGCACGTGCAGTGGGTCAGTGGCGGCATCCAGCTGAGTCTGGCCGCCGAGCGGTCCGCCGCCATCGCGCCGCTGCACGATGCGCTGCCACGCATTTCGGCGGCGCTGGCGCGCATCGAGCTACGCTTGTATCGCTGCAGCATCGCCCATGGACAGTTGCCGGCGCCGACGGTGCCACGCCAGGAATTGCTGCCGCGCGGGCCTGCCGCTGCCGTCGCGCCGGCCCTGTATCGCGCCGCCGCCGAGACCGTTCTGGTGCTGGCGGGGCTGACGCCCTGAGCGCCGTACTCAGCCCAGCGAACCGATGATGCTCACTTCGCGCTGCTCGGGGATTTCGTTGTACGACAGCACTGCCAGGCCGGGCGCGAACAGGCGCGCATAGCGCGCCAGCAGCGGGCGGATCTGCGGCATCACGACCAGCAGCGGGGCGGCGCCCTGCTGCTTCATCTGCTCACGCACCAAGGGCATGTGCGATTGCAACTGCGACAACAGGTTCGGATCGATGGGGTAATTGTCGAGCGCCGTCTTGCCCCCCTGGCGTGCCTGATTGAGTGCGCCAAGCAGCATGTTCTCCAGATCGCCGCTCAGATTGAAGGCGCGCATCTCGCCCGTCTGCCCGACCAGGGCTGCCACGATCTGGCGCCGCACCGTGCAGCGTACTTCCGCCGCCAGCAGGATCGGATCCTTGGTGCTCTCGGCGCTGTCGAGCAGCGTGGTGGCGATGGGCACGATGTCGCGCAGCGACACCTGTTCGGTCAGCAAGACCCGGAAGACCTTCAACAACTGACTGGCGTTGAGCGCTTTTTCCAGCGCGGCGGACAGCTTGGGCGCCTGCGCCGCCAGGCGCTCCAGCAAGGCCGGCACGTCTTCATGGCGGATCAGTTCCGGCAGGTTGTCGCGCATCAGCTTGGAGACATGGGTGGCCACCACGCTGGGGGCGTCGACCACCTGGTAGCCGAGGCCGAGCGCATGCCCTTTCTGATCCGGTGCGATCCATGTCACCGGCATGCCATAGGCCGGTTCGACACCGGGGATGCCATCCAGATCACCGTACACCTGGGGCGAAGGGATGGCCATCAGATGATCGGCGAACACCTCGGCCTGCGCGATCACCGTGCCGGACAGCAGCACGGCATATTGCGAGGGGCGCAGCCCCAGATCGTCACGCACGCTGATGGCCGGCAGCACCACGCCCATGCTCTCGCTCAGGCTCTGGCGGATGCCCTTGATGCGGCGTGACAGCGGCGCGCCCTGGCCTGGATCGATGAGGCCGACGAGCTTGTAGCCCAGCGTGACCGACAGGGGCTCCACAAAGGGCAGGCTGCGCCAATCGAAGTCGGGCGCTTCTTCGGTGAGCAGCGCCGCCTGCACGGCGGCGGTGTCCGGCTCGCTCGGCGCGGTGGCCAGCCGCTGCGCCATGCGCCAGCCGACGAAGGCCACCACCGCCGCGAAGCCCAGGAAGGTCAGCCACGGCATGCCGGGGATCGCCGCCAGCGCCGTCATCAGCGCTGCCACGCCGTACAGCACGCTCGGCGAGGCCAGCAACTGATGGCCCACCTGCTGTTCGAAATCCTTCGATTCGCTGCCTACCCGCGTGACGATGATGGCTGCCGAGGCCGACAACAGCAGCGCCGGAATCTGCGCCACCAGGCCGTCGCCGATGGTCAGCAGCGCATACAGGCGAAACGACTCGGCCAGCGACAGGTCATGCATCAGCGCGCCGATGGCCACGCCGCCCACCATGTTGATGATGAGGATCAGGATGCCGGCGACGGCATCGCCGCGCACGAACTTCGAGGCGCCGTCCATGGCGCCGTAGAAGTCGGCCTCCGCCGCCACCTCGCGGCGGCGTTGCTGGGCGCGTTCCTGATTGATGAGACCGGCGTTGAGGTCGGCGTCGATGGCCATCTGCTTGCCCGGCAGCGCATCGAGCGTGAAGCGCGCCGACACCTCGGAGATGCGCTCGGCGCCCTTGGTCACCACGATGAAGTTGATGATCATGAGGATCACGAACACCACCAGGCCGACCACGAAGTTGCCGCCGATCACCACGTGGCCGAAGGCCTCGATGACGCGGCCCGCTGCGCTGGTGCCTTCGTGCCCGTGCAGCAGCACCACGCGCGTCGACGCCACGTTGAGCGTCAGGCGCATCAGCGTGGTGGCGAGGATCACCGTCGGGAACACCGAGAAATCCAGCGGCCGCCTGCTGTTCACGCTGACCAGGATGACCAGCAGGGCGAGGACGATGTTGAAGGTGAACAACACGTCCAGCAGCACCGGCGGCAGCGGCAGGATCACCATCGCCAGGATGGCCATCACGAACAAGGGGGCCGCCACGCGGTGGCGGCGCATTTCATCCATCAGTCGGCGCAGGGCATTCATCATTCGTGTCGGGCGTGAGCGTCGAGAAAAGCGCGCGGGATCGGCAGCGCATCGGGCAATTGCGGCGCGCGTTCGCGGCGGCCGCCGCGGAAGGCCTGCAATTGCAGTACGTAGCCGAGTACCTGAGCGACGGCGCGGTACAGGGCGGCGGGGATCTTCTGGTTCACCTGGCTGGTGTTGTAGATGGCGCGCGCCAGCGGCGGCAGCGGCACCACCTCGACGTGTGCTTCGCGCGCCACCTCGCGGATGTACAGCGCCATCTCGTCGACGCCCTTGGCGATGACGAAGGGTGCGTCGGCGCGGTCAGCGTCGTACTTGAGCGCCACCGCGTAGTGTTCCGGATTGACGATCACCACGTCGGCGCCGGGCACGGTCTTGCGCACGCCGCGACGGGCCATTTGCAACTGCAACTGGCGGATGCGCTGGCGCACCTCGGGACGGCCCTCGGTGCTCTTGTATTCCTCCTTCATCTCGCGCTTGGTCATGCGCTGCTCGCGCAGGTAGATGAAGCGCTGCACCGGCAGATCGATGAGCGCGAAGATGACGAATACCGCGCACAGGGCGAGTACGCCATCGAGCATCAAGCCGGCGCCGCCCAGCACCGCCTGATCAAGCGGCTGCGCCTGCAGGGCGATGAAATCGCCTAGTGTGCTGCGGGCGACGTGCCACAGCACGATGCACAGGGCAACGGCCTTGGCGATGGAGGCCAGCACGCCCGCCACGTGCTTGGGCTGAGCCAGCCGTTGCGCGTAGGCCAGCGGATTCATGCGCGACAGCTTCGGTGCCAGGTGCGCACCGGTGAACACCCAGCCGCCGGGGTAGAGCGCCCCCAGCGCGATGCTCAGCGGCGCCACGAAAAGCGGCAGCATCATCTTGACCATCAGCAGCATGGCGGTGCCGAAGGCCGTTGACCACAGGTTGTCGGGCGTGCCGTCGCCATCGAGGGTGACCAGGCCGGCACCGAACAGTTGGCGGAAATCCTCCAGGTAGGTGGGCATCAGCAGCACGATGAGCTTGACGCATACAAGGATGCCGATGGCCGTGGCGACATCGCGCGAGCGCGCCACCTGCCCCTGCTCGCGCGATTTGCGCAGCTTCTGCGCCGAGGGCTTTTCGGTCTTGTCTTCGCTGCTGCCCTGTTCGGCCATGTCAGGCGCGCCTCACAGGCCGAAATCCCGCCGCAGCATATCGAGCACACGGGCGGTCATGCGGACGTAATGGGCCGGCACGGTGTGCACGATCTGCGCCAGCATCAGCAGGCCGAACACCGTCACCAGCGAAAAGCCGAGCGAAAACAGATTGAGGGTAGGGGCCACGCGGTTGAGGAAACCGAAGCCGATCTGCACCACCAGCGTCGAGAACACGATCGGGATCGCCAGCAACAAGGCCGCCGAAAACACCCAGGCCACATTGAGCGCCAGCTTGTGCAGCGCCAGCAGTTCGAAGCCACGCCCCACCGGCCAGGTGCGGAAGCTCTCGCCGAGCACGCGGGTCAGCACCAGATGCCCGTCGATAGAGAAGAACACGATGATGCACAGAATGTAGAGCAGGCTCGACACCACGTCGGACGAGGTCCCGTTCATGGGGTCGTTCATCACCGCCATGGCCAGGCCCATCTGCGAGGACACCATGTAGCCGAGCACCATGACGATGGCCATGGTCAGGTGAAAGGCCAGGCCGATCACCAGCCCCACCACCACTTGTTCGCCGGTGGCGGCCACGCCCTGCAATGAAAAGGGATCGATGTGGACGGCCGGCTGCGCCACCGGCAGCATCACCACGGCCAGTGCCAGCGACAACAGCACGCGCACCGTCACCGGCGCCATGTTGTCGCCGATGACCGGTGCGGCGCTGAACATCGCCAGCGCACGGCAGAACGGCCACCACAGGGCATGCAGCAGGGCCAGCAACTGACCGAAGACGGGCTCCATGGCAGCGCGTCCTAGCCCACCAGCGCGGCGGCGCGCTGGAATATCGCCACGCAGAAATCCATCACGTAGCCGCTGGCCCAACGCCCGGCCAGCGTGATCGCCAGCAGCGTCACCAGCAGGCGCGGCAAAAAGCTCAGCGTCTGCTCGTTGATCTGCGTGGCCGCCTGGAACAGGCTGACCAGCAGGCCCACCACGAGGCCCGGTGCGATGAGTACCGCCACCAGCACCATCACGATGTGCAGTGCGTCGCCCATCAGTTCGACGGCCACTTCCGGCGTCAGCATCAGAAGGCCCTCACGCTGGTGACCAGCGTATTGACGGTGAGCGTCCAGCCGTCGACCAGCACGAACAGCAAGAGCTTGAGCGGCAGTGAGATCACCAGCGGCGACAGCATCATCATGCCCATCGCCATCAGCACCGACGACACCACCAGGTCGATGACGAGAAAAGGGATGAACAGCATGCAGCCGATCTGGAAGGCCGTTTTCAGTTCGCTCAGCACGAAGGCCGCCAGCTTGACGGTGAAGGCGTGGTCCTGCGGCGTGGCCACGTCCTTCTCGCCGGCCAGCTGCGAGATCTGCGCCAGCGCGCTCTTGCTCGTCTGCGCCAGCATGAAGCGCGACAAGGGTGCCTCGGCGATCTTCAGCGCCTCTTGCAGGGTGATCTTGTCTTCGTCATAGGGCACGAAGGCGTGGGTCCAGATGTGCTCGCCGACCGGGCGCATCACCAGCAGCGTGAGGATCAGCGCCACGCCGGTGACGATGCGGTTGGGCAGCCCGGTCTGCAGACCGAGGGCCTGGCGCAGCAGCGACAGCACGATCACGAAGCGGGTGAAGCTCGTCATCATCAGCACCATCACGGGCAACAGCCCGAGCAGCGTCATGATGACCAGGATCTGCGTCTTGACCGTCAGTTCGGTCGTCGCGCCCTGGGTGGTGCTGCCGAGCACTGCCAGTGTGTCGGCCTGGGCCGCCAGCGGCAGGGCCAGGAGCAGTGCGGCGCCGAGCAGCGGCGCCAGCCGTGTCGATCGCACGACCGTCACGCGCCCAGCGAGCCCAGATCGAGATCGCTCAGTTCCACCACCTTGAGGCCGTAGTTCTCGCCCGAGACCACTACTTCGGCGCGCCCGATGGCGGTGCCGTTCACCTTGATGACCAGCGGTTCGCCGGCCAGGGTGTCGAGTTCGATGACGCTGTCCTGCTGGATGTTCATCAGGTCCTGCAGCGATACCCGCGCGGCGCCCACCTCCAGCGTCAGGGTTACCGGGATCTTGCGCATCATCTGGGTGAGCGAGCGGGGCGGACGCGGTGCTTCCGCCACCATCGGCGCTTCATTCACCGGCTCGGCCAGGTCGGCCAGCAGGCTTCCCAGGTCAGTGTTGTCGATCGGGTCCATGCTTCTTACTCCACATCCTCGAAAGCGGTTAAACAGAGCTTGCCTTTGTGCTCGGCCACGCGCGCCGTGAACAAGCGCGCCTCGTCGATCAGCACGTCGGTGGCGCCGAGGCTGACCGGGATCACGTCACCCACGCGCGCATCGAGCAGCACGCCCAGGGGCAGTTCCTTTTCGAGCAGGCGCCCCACCAGGTTGAGCGAAAGACGCGCCGCCAGGGGCGCAGCCCCCGTGCGGGCGCCGTTGGCGCGGGCCGGCGCCAGGCGTGACAACAGGCGCTGCATCCAGGCGTCATCCAGGGTGAACCACAGGCAGCCTTCGATGCCGCGTGTCGGTTCGGCCACTTCGGCGCGCACGCACCAGGTCCCCGTTGATGGCGGGGCGCCGGCGCTCTCGGCGAATTCATGCACGCAGGTCTCGCCGCTGGCCGCAGCGGGTAGCCACTCGATGCGCTCGGCCAGGGCGCCGACGAACTGGCGGCCGAGCATGCCGGCTAGGCGCTCTTCGGTGGCGGTCTCGGGAACCGGGGCCGTGCTGGCGGGCGAGGTGGCACCTTCGCCGGCGCCGTAGCGGTAGTCGAGCACGCACAACAGCACCTGGCGCTCGATGGCAAAGCCGATGCGGCCGGTGGCATCGGTGTACTGCAGCCAGCGGCAGCGCGGCGGCACCGTCTCCAGGCGGCTGATGGTCACCCGGCCCAGCTCGAACGAGGCGCGATAGCGCCGGTTGAGGCCCGTGCGGAACACCTCGGCAAGGTCCTCGCGCAAGGGGCCGACGAACTTGTGCAGCAGATGCACGGGGCGGCCGAGCGTGCGCGCGTCGAGCGCCGGCGCTGTGGCCTGCGCGCGGGCGGCGGGGCGATGGATGGGCATGAGGGCTATGCGGGCGATGCCCGGCTCAAAATTAAAACCTGCGCCAGGGGCGCGTTACGCTGCTTAAACGTCGCGAGTATTTAAAAACTTTAGACGTGAGGAGATATTTATTTTTCGGTGAGGTTGATTCAAACGGTTATTTGAATCAGGTCTCGGAAATCAATATCCATGAATATCGGTCTCTGGCGTCCACCTGCCATGACAATGGTATGGGTCTCATGGTGGAAAGCGCGCTGATCGTTTGCTCTCAAACGATTGAGATCGTTGACCGGCATCGCGCGGTGCCAGTGGTTTGTGACAGAACTATTGCGGCGCAGCAACAAATGGTATTTCTTGCATAAGCGTAAAATTTTGTTGGTAGTCTGACAAAAGCATGCCTATACTCTGAAGAAAATTTGGGCACACCCGCACGAAAGGCGGGGTCGCAAAGCCTCCGGTCTACCGCCTGAAAAGGCCATGATAGCGGGGTTGCCAGACTGAACCCCTGCCAAGGGTTCGACCGGTGGCTGGGCGCACTTGGCTGTGCCGTGCGCTGTCGCCTCCGGGTCTTGCAAGTCGCTGTTCATGCGACCTCGACCTTCCTTTATGCACGCCCTGGCGTGAATTGCTGCAACGCAAGAAAGGAAGGCTCCATGCTGCATCCCTCCATCCCGTAATCACCACGGCTCGCCGGCTGCGCCCGCTCGCGTCCTTCGCGTGCACATCCTTCGTGGTCGGTAAATCGTAGAACAATTCCAGATATTTAAATCGACGTTATTAAAACGACGAGGGGATTTGTTTTGCCGATTATTCGTGAGATTTCGGATTGGATTAAGTCGGATCGGCGCAGAGCTATTGAATCGACATGACCCAATTGAATATCCATTCCCCCTTCGCCAGGTGCTTGCCAGGTAGTCGGCAGGCCGGCGCGCGCACTGCGGGAGACGCCTGATGGCGAGCGAAATGAGTGCCCTGATCGGGGCCGACCTGGCGCAATTGCGCCATCTCGCCACGCAGCTGCAGGCGCCGCTGCCCAATCCCTTGTCGGAGGACGGTACGGCCAGCGCAGGTGCGCCGAGCTTTGCCGACAGCTTTCGGCAGGCCGTGATGGGCGTGAACGAAAAGGACCGCGTGGCGGGTGAGCGCATGGCCGACGTCGATGCCGGCCGCAGCGACGATCTGGTCGGCGCCATGCTCGCCAGCCAGGACGCCAGCCTGTCGTTCTCGATGTTGATGCAGGTGCGCAACAAGGTCGTCGGCGCCGTCGACGAGCTGATCAAGTTGCAGCTTTGAGCGCCGGTCCGCCACTGCTCGCCATGGGATTCGACTCGTGATCGCCTCGCTCAAACCCACCATTGCCCGCTTGCGCGGCCCCGCCGGCGGCTGGCCCGGTCTGCCCGCCGGCTTCATGCGCAGCCTGTTGCCGCTGGTGGTGCTGGCTATCGGCATCACCGCTCTGGTGCTGATGCTCGGCTGGCGTGACCAGGCCAGCTACAAGCCCTTGTTCGGCGGCCGCGAGAAGGTATCGGTGACCGACGTGGTGGCCGCCCTCGACGCGCAGGGCATCCCTTATCGCTTGCATCCCGACACCGGTCAGGTACTGGTGCCGGAGGGCAAGCTGGGGCGCGCCCGCATGTCGTTGGCATCGCGCGGGGTGGTCGCCAAGCTGCCGGACGGCCTCGAACTGATGGATCGCAACGATCCGCTGGGGACCAGCCAGTTCGTCCAGGACGTACGCTTCCGGCGCGGGCTCGAAGGCGAGCTGTCGCAGAGCATCGCCACGCTGGATGCCGTCGATTCGGCGCGCGTACATCTGTCGATCGCGCGCTCCACCTCGTTCGTCGTCAGCGACGGTGAAAAGAGCTCCGCCTCGGTGGTGCTCACGCTCAAGGCCGGCCGCACGCTGGCACCCGAACAGATCGCCGCCATCATCAACCTGGTGGCCAACAGCGTTGCCAGCCTCGATCCCAAACGCGTGACTGTCGTCGATCAGAGCGGCGCCTTCCTGTCCTCGCGCGTCGATCTGACCGAAGGCTATGAAGGCGGGCAGGTGTCGGACGCCGCCCGCCACTACCAGGACGAGACCCGCCGCAACATCGCCGAGCTGCTGGCGCCGGTGCTCGGCGGCGACAACTACAAAGCCAGCGTAACGGCGGATGTCGATTACGACCGCGTGCAGGAGACCGTCGAGCGCTACGGCGAAGCGCCCAAGGTGACCAACGAGGCGATGCGTACCGAGTCCGGCCGCGATCCGCTGGCCATTGGCGTGCCCGGATCGCTGTCCAATCGGCCGGTGCAGGTGGCCACGCCCGAGGGTGGGCAATCCGAGGCCGTGACGGCGCAGAAGAACGCCACCACGCGCCAGTACGCTTATGACCGCAGCATCACGCAGACCCAGCGTAGCCGCGGGCGTCTCAAGAAGCTGTCGGTCGCGGTGGTGCTCAACGGCGGTGCCGCGCCCGATCGCAAGGCATGGACGCCGGCTGCGCTGGCCAACGTCGACCAGGTGCTGCGTAGCGGCCTGGGCATCGACGCCGCACGCGGCGACACGCTGGTGGTGTCGTCGATGGATTTCCCGGCGCGTCCGCTGACCGGCCCCTGGTGGCAGGAGCGCGACAACATCGTCGAGATGGGGACCTGGGCCGCCTACGCGCTCGCCGCGCTGCTGGGCTTCTTCCTCATCTTCCGTCCGTTGCTGAGACTGGCGCAGCAGGCGGTGGCGCCGGCCGCGCCGAAGACTCGCGAGATCGTCGATCTGAGCGACCCCGTTGTCGAGCCGGGTGCCGCGGTGTCCACGCCGCTGGCCGCTGCGCCGTTGCCTGGCGAGCCGATGGCGCCCGCGCTCGGTGCACCGGCCGCTGCAAGCGGCGCCGCGGGCGCCATGTCGGTGGTGCCGCTGCTGGCCGACTACGATCTGCCGCCTCCCGGTTCGCCCGTCGACGTCATGGTCGATCACCTGCGCACGCTGGCCGCCAAAGAGCCCGAGCGCGTGGCTGAAGTGGTGCGCCAGTGGGTACAGAAGAGAGAACGCGCCGAGCAGGGAGGACGTGCCTGATGAGTACCAGTCTGCCGGACACCATTGTGCCGGGCGCCACCCTCAGCCCCGTCGAACAGGCCGCCATCGTGCTGCTGTCGATGGGCGAAGAGCCGGCCGCCGCCGTCCTGCGTTGCCTGTCGCGCGAAGAGTTGCTGGGCGTGACGCAAGTGATGTCGCGCATGAGCGGCATCAAGGTCGACGCCGTCAAGACTTCGCTGCAACGCTTCTTCGACGACTACCGCGAACAGAGCGGCGTGCACGGCGCTTCGCGCTCCTACCTCAAGCGCTCGCTGGATCTGGCACTGGGGGCGGACATCGCCAACAGCGTGCTCAACACCATCTATGGCGATGCCATCCGACCGAAGATGGCGCGCCTGCAATGGGCCTCGGCCAAGTGGCTGGCCGAACGCATCGCCCATGAACACGTCCGCATGCAGGCCGTGTTCCTGGCCTTCCTGCCGCCGGCGCTGGCGGGTGAGGTGATCGACGCGCTGCCGGCCGACAGCCGCGATCTGGTGCTGCTGAACGTGGCGCGCCTCAACGAAATCGATCGCGACCTGCTGGTGGAACTCGACGAAGTGGTCAGCCGCTGCCTGGAGAGCCTGGGCCTGCAGAGCGCCAGCGTCGAAGGCGTGCGTCAGGCCGCCGAGATCATCAACCGCCTGCCGGGCAACCGCCAGCAGATGGTCGAGTTGCTGCGCGCCCACGATGCCGAGGTGGTTTCACGCATCGAAGTGAGCATGTACGACTTCTTCATCCTGTCGCGCCAGACCGAAGCGGTCATCACGCGGCTCATCGACGAAGTGCCGCTGGAGCAATGGGCCATCGCCCTCAAGGGGGCCGAACCGGCGGTGCGCGACGCCATCATGCAGGCCATGCCGCGCCGTCAGGCGCAGAGCTTCGAAGAGCTCATGCGCCGCAGCGGTCCGGTGCCGCGCAGCCGCGTCGAACAGGTGCGCGAAGAGATCATGGCGCAGGTCAAGGATCTGGCCGATGCCGGCGAGATCGAAGTGCAGCTGTTCGCCGAGGCCACGGTGGAATGAGAAACGTGCGCCCCCACCGCTTCCCGCCGCTGTCGCAAGTGTCCGTCGGCCTGTCGCCGGCGGCCAATGCGCAGTTGCAGCTCACCCAGGCCGATGCCTTCAAGGAAGGCATGGACCGTGGCTACCGCGAGGGCTACGACATCGGCATGGAGGCCGGGCGCGAGGCGGGCATCGGGCAGGGGCGCGAGGACGGACGCCGGGCCGGCCATGCCGACGCGCGGCGCGAGGTGATGGAGCGCTTCGATGCGCTGGCCGCGCCGCTGGATGCCGCGCTCATCGCGCTGCGCCAGTTGCAGACCGACTACCAGGCGGCGCTGCGCAAGGAAGTGGTCGACCTCGTCGCCAAGGTGGCGCGCCAGGTGATCCGCAGCGAACTGGCGCTGCAGCCGGTGCAATTGCTGTCGCTGGTCGACGAGACGCTCGCCACCATGCCGCCGGCGCGTGAAGGCGTGGAGGTGTATCTCAACCCCGAAGAATGCGAACGCATCCGCGAACTGGCGCCCGAACGCGCCGCGCGCTGGGCGCTCATCGCCGATCCGCGCCTGGAACCGGGCGAATGTCGCGTCAAGGCCGATGGCCGCGAAGCCGACGCCGGCTGCCGCCAGCGCCTGGCCGCCTGCATGGAGCAGGTGGTGGCGCAGTTGCTGCCGACCGCCGAAGAAGGGGACGCGGCATGATCGGCGCCGCTCTGCGCAAGCTCGAACTCGACGCCGTCCCGGTGGCGACCCACACCGGGCGCCTGGTCGGCGCCTCCGGCCTGCTGCTGGAGAGCACCGGCTGCGCTTTCCAGACTGGTCAGCGCTGCCGCATCGAAACCGCCCAGGGCGACTGGATCGCCGCACAGGTGGTGGGCTTTCGCAACGAGGTCTCGTACCTCATGCCCTTCAAGCGCACCGAAGGCCTGGCCACCGGCGCCCGCGTGCTGCCCATGCCGGAGCAGGCCGGGCTGATGATCGGCCCGTCGTGGCTGGGGCGCATCGTCAATGGCCTGGGTGAGCCGCTCGACGGTCTCGACCGCCTGGGCGGCGAACATCCATTGCCGCTGCAACCGCCGCGCGTCAATCCGCTGCGCAAGCAGCCGGTGCGCCAAACGCTGGACGTCGGCGTGCGCGCCATCAACGGCCTGCTCACGCTCGGGCGCGGCCAGCGCGTCGGCCTGATGGCCGGCAGCGGTGTCGGCAAGAGCGTGCTGCTCGGACTCATCACCCGCCAGACCGTGGCCGACGTCGTGGTGGTCGGGCTGATCGGCGAGCGCGGCCGCGAGGTGCGTGAGTTCATCGACATGTCATTGGGGCCGGCGGGGCTGGCCCGCGCGGTGGTGGTCACCGCACCGGCCGATGAATCGCCGCTGATGCGCCTGCGTGCCACCGAGCTGTGCCATGCCATCGCCGCGCACTTCCGCGACCAGGGCCTGCACGTATTGCTGCTGGTCGATTCGCTCACGCGTTATGCCATGGCGCGCCGCGAAGTGGCGCTCGCGCTGGGCGAGCCGCCGGCCACGCGCGGCTATCCGCCATCGGTGTTCAGCGTGCTGCCGCAACTGGTGGAAAGCGCCGGCAACGGCGAAAACGCCGAGGGCAGCATGAGCGCCATCTACACCGTGCTGGCCGAAGGCGATGATCAGCAGGATCCGGTGGTCGACACGGCCCGCGCCATTCTCGACGGCCACATCGTGCTGTCGCGGGCGCTGGCCGATCGCGGCCATTACCCCGCCATCGACATCGCGCAATCGATCAGCCGCTGCATGGCGCTGGTCACCAGCAAGCCGCACCAGGCCGCCGCACGCGAGATCAAGGCGTTGGCCGCACGCCATGCGCAGGTGCGCGAATTGTTGCCGCTGGGCGCCTACGTGGCCGGGGCCGATCCGGCCACCGACCGCGCCGTATCGCTGTATCCGCAGATCGAAGCCTTCCTGCACCAGGGCACGCACGAAGCGGCCCCGCTGACGCAGAGCGTGGCGCAACTGGAGGCGCTGGCAGCATGAGCAAGACCGCTCCGTTCCAATCGTTGCGCACGGTCGTCGATCTGCGCGAGCGCGAAAAAGACCGCCTGGTGGGCGAGCTGGCACAGGCCCAGAACGTCTCCGACCGCCACCGCAAGACGCTCACCCGGCTGGAGGGGCTCTACCAGAGCGCCGGCGCCAGCGGCGCGCAGCGTGCCGCCCACATGTCGGCGCTGTCGCTCAACTGCGGCGAATACAAGCAGGTCGTCATGCGCATCGCCGACGCTCAGCGCGAGCAGGTCGCCGCGCACGACGCCCAGTTGGCGCAGACGCGATCGGCGCTGACGCAGGCGGTGCACCGCCACGAGGCGCTCGGCCAGGTGCTGGCCCGCCAGCAGACCGAACTGCTGCGCCAGGCCGAGCGGCAGGAGCAGAAGCGCCAGGACGATCTGGCGACCCAGACCTGGTTGCGAGGTCTGGCATGAGCGTGCCGTTTCAGGCCACGGGCCATTCGGTCGCCCTGTTCAAGGGCATTCCCCGAATTTCCCGCTTCGCTCTCCTAGGAGTCCGTAATGGCTGATCTCGATCCGACCACGATGGCGACGTCGCTGGCGACGGCGTACACCCAGTCCGCCCAAGACCTGCTGACCGCCCAGTCGAAGGTGGCACAGGCCACTTCCACCGCCCTCACCAAGCTGCAATCGGCGCTGACCACTTTCAGTTCGGCGCTGGCCTCGCTGTCGGCCAAGAAGGGCCTGAGTCAATACTCGGCCACGCTCAGCGGCAGCGTCGGCACGGCCACCGCCAGCGCCACCGCTACGCCGGGCAACTACAGTTTCTTCGTCGAACAGGTCGCCACCGCGCACCAGGTGGCCTTTGAAGACCTGCCGGCCGTCCCGGTCTCGATGGGCGGCCCGATCGCCGTCACGCTCAAGGATGGCAGCACCATCAATCTGAATCTGGTGGCGGCCGACTCCGACGGCGACGGCATCATCTCGCAGGCCGAGATTGCGCGCGCCATCAATCAATCCTCCGCCAACCAGGGCAAGGTCACCGCCATGGTGATGACGATCGGCGACAAGACCCAGTTGGTGCTGTCGTCGGCCAACACCGGCGAGGCCGGCACCCTGTCGCTGGACGTCAGCGGTCTGCCCGCCGGCAGCCTGAAGGACGCGCTGTCCGCCCCCAAGACGCTGACCGCCGCCAAGGACGCTGTGGTCTGGCTCGGCGAGCAAGGCACCGGCACGCGCATCCAGCAGGCCAGCAACGCGCTGACGGCGATCTCTGGCGTGACGGTCAACTTCACGCGCGCCCAGAGCAGCGGCGACGCGCCGGTGACGCTCACCGTCGCCGGCGATGGCAGCGGCACGGCCAGCAATGTGCAGGCCTTCGTCGACGCTTACAACGCGCTGGAAAAAGCCCTCGACGACCTGACCAGCACGGGCGACGCCAGCAGCGGCGTATCTGCCGCCGCCTTCGCCAGCGATTCCGGCGTGCGTGCCATGCGCAACAAGCTGAGCGCGCTGCTGCGCCAGGATTTCGGCGGTACGCGTCTGCTCGACTATGGCGTCAGCGTTTCGCGCAACGGCACGCTGTCGTTGGACAGCACCAAGCTGGCCAAGGCCGTGGCCGCCAATCCCGACGGGCTGGACGGGCTCTTCGGCAGCGCCTCCACCGGTCAGCGCAGCGGCCTGCTCGGCGCGCTCGACAGCTACGCCGACCTGTGGACCGACTCGTCCAGCGGGCAGATCAAGCATCGCCAGGACACGCTCACCAAGCAGCAGACCGCCCTCACCAATCGCCAGACGCGCCTGGATGACCGCTTCAACCAGGCCTACGAGCGCTATCTCAAACAGTTCACGCAACTGCAGACGCTGCAGCAGCAGATGAGCCAGACCACCAGCATTTTCGATTCGATCAGCACCAGCTGATCGGCAGAAGGAACGCGAGGCATGCTTTGAACCACGACGCCTACCACAGCTACCACACCGTCGACCTTGGCGCGCGCACCGCCCAGGCGTCGCCCGTCCAACTGGTGCTGATCCTCATGGATGGCCTGCTCGACGAGCTGGCCCGCGCCCGCGCGCACATCGACGGGCGCCGCTTCGAACTCAAGGCCAAGAGCCTGGACCGCGCCATCGACATGCTCAACGGCCTGTCCAGCGCGCTCGATTTCGAAGCCGGTAGCGATGTGGTGAACAACCTCGCCGATCTCTACGACTACTGTGCCGAGCGGCTCTATCAAGCCGGCGTACACATGGACGTGGTGCGCGTGGACGAAGTGATCGGACTGCTCGCCACCTTGCGTGAAGGCTGGCAGGGCATGCAGGCGCGTCATGGATAGAAGCGCCAGACTCCTCAATCTTGCCTATCAGCTCGGGCAGGCCGCCGTTGAGCGCGACTGGAGCACGGTGGCGCGCGTCGACGCCGACATCGCCGCCATGCTGCCGCGCCTGGCGGCTCTCGGCGCCTGGGCGCACAACGAGGCACGCGCGCTCGCCACGTTGCGCGAGACCCATCGCGTGGCGCTCGAATACTGCGAGCGCGAAGCCGCCGAAGTGGACGCACGCATGGCAGCCCTGTGCACCCATCGCGATGGCTGGGCTGCCTACGCCATGGAAGACGACAGCTACCTGGAGGGCCGCGCATGAGTGCCGTGCTGGCTTTCCCATCCTTGCCCGTGACCCCCTTGCCGGTCGGTGCGCCGATCGCCGCCAACGCCCATGGCACGAGCGACGCACCGGCCGCGGCGCTGGCCGATTTGTTCAGCGCTGCGCTGGGACACGTGCTGAGCGACGCCGGCGTGGCGCCGACGCCGACGCCGGCGGCTGCCGCTGGCGACGACAGGGTGCCGGCCGATGCGGTGACGGATGCGGCGGCCGACATGCCTGCCGTGCCGCTGGCGGCCATGGACGATGCTGCGCTCGTGGTGACTGCACCGGCGCCCAAGCCGGTGGCGGCACAGGATGACGAAGAGCATGCCGACGACCTGCCACCCGCCGCCGTGCCGGCCCTGGCGCAGCCCCTGCTGGGGGTGCCGGTCGTGATCAGCGCTGTGGTGCCGGCTGCGCCAGCCCGGGTGGATGAGACGCCGCCCGTGCCGGCCGATGTACTGCCTGCGCCGATGACCAAAACGGCTCCCACCCCGCAGGCGGCACCGGCGGTGCCGATGGCGACGACCGCCAAGGCGGCGCAAAACGATGCTGCGCCCGCCAGCAACACGCTCGCCACCGCCGTGCGCGATGCCGTGGCGCCGTTCAGCCTGGGCGACGCCGGTGCCGCGCAAGCCGCCGACGTCCCGCTCAAATTGCCCAACGGCGAACCCACGCAGTGGCGCCAGCCCTTGCAACAGGCACTCGGCGAGCGCCTGCAATGGACGTCCACGCGCACCAGCGATACCGCTGTCATCCGCCTCGATCCGCCTCAGATGGGGCAGATCGAAATCGCCATCCGCCACGAGGCAGGCGCCCTCAAGGTGAGCATCAGCGCCACGCACGGCGAAGTGCTGCGCCAGTTGCAGGGCGTCGGCGACAACCTGCGCCACGATCTGTCGCAGCGTCATGCCGGCGAGGTCTCGGTGCAGGTGTCGGAGGTGACCACGGCCCGTTTCGGGCAGGCCGACGCCGATGCGCGCCGCCAGCGTCAGGGGCAGGGTGAAGCGGGCGACGGTACGCCGACGCGCGCATTCGGCGATGACGACGGCGAGCAGCATGCCTTCGGCATGGGGCGTGACGAGGAGCGCACCGCATGATGCGCCACTGGAAGCTGATCCTGCTGTCGGTGTGCATCGGTCTGACCATGGCGGTCGCCGGTGCGGGCGGCGCCTGGTGGCTGCTGCGTCCGAAGACGCCCGATGCCAAGCCCGCCGCGCGCGAAGTCGAGATGGACCGTACCGAGTACAAGTACATCAGCCTCGAAAAAGTCATCGTCATGCTGCGCAGTCGCGAAGGCGAGCCGATGTCGCACTACCTGGCCGTCGACCTGGTCTTCAAGACGCCGCTCAAGAACGAAAAGCTCACCAAGGAACACCTGCCGCTGCTGCGTGCCGTGGCCGTCAAGGCGCTGTCCGGCTACACCATGGACAAGGCCGGTCAGATGACGGTCGATCAGTTCGCCGTGGATATCAATCGCGCCTTCACCGCCAACTACGCGGCCGAGCGCGCCAGCAAACCGTTCACCGAGGCGCTGATCGGCAAGCTGATCATCGAGTGATGCCATGGACATGCACAGTGGATACGAGGAACTGCACAGTGCGGCTGTCGAACAGCAGCACTTGCTGGCCTACGTGCCATTGGTCAAGCGCGTCGTACGCCAGCTCGCCTCGCAGGTGGGCGGCGCCATCGATCGCGAGGACATGGAGCAGATCGGCTTGCTCGGCCTGCTCGACAGCCTGCGCCGCTATGGCGCGCCGGACGAGAAATTCGGCGCCTATGCGGCGATGCGCGTGCGTGGCGCCATCCTCGATGAACTGCGCCGCCAGGATTGGCGCCCGCGCAGCGTGCGCCAGGAAAGCCACCGTCTGCGCGATGCCGCGCGCGAACTGTCGCGCCGCCTGGGGCGCGAGCCTTCCGAGGCCGAACTGATGCGCCACCTGTCGCTGACGCCCGAGGCTTACCAGGCTTTTTTGCTGGCGGAGAACGCCGAGCAACTGGCGAGCTTCGACGAACTGATGCAGGAGATCGGCAGCCTGCCCTCCGAGGCGCCGACGCCGGAGGCCCAACTGATCCGCCGCCGCAGCATCGAGCAGGCCCTGCGCGCACTCGACGAGCGCGAGCAACGGGTGGTCCAGCTCTACTACGAATTCGACCTCAGCCTGAAAGAGATCGCCGCGGTGCTCGACCTGACCGAGGCGCGCATCTGCCAGATCAACAAGGGCGCGCTGCGCAAGATGCGGGCGAGCCTGCAACAGCACTGAACGGAAAGCGAACGACATCCCATGCAACAAATCATCGGCATCGCAGTCGTCCTGGCCACCGTGTTCGGTGGCTTCCTCCTCAGCGGGGGGGCGCTGCACGTGATCTGGCAACCGGTCGAGCTGCTCATCATCGGCGGCGCCGGCCTGGGCGCCGTGGTGCTGGGCAATCCGCGTCACGTGCTGGCCGAAATGTGGCTGCAACTCAAGCACATCCTGGTGGTGCGTCGGCACGGGCAGGAATTCCAGCGCCAACTGCTGCTGGTCATGTACGAACTGCTGCAGACCGCCGCCGGTGGCCTCAAGGCGCTCGATGCGCACGTCGAAGAACCGCACCAGAGCCCCTTGTTCCGCAACTATCCGCTGATCCTCACTGAACCGAAGCTGCTCAATTTCATCGTCGACAACTTCCGCCTCATGGCCATGGGCAAGATCAACGCCCACGAGCTGGAAGGCGTGCTCGACCAGGAGCTGGAGGCCATCCACGTCGAACTGGAGCAGCCTTCCAAGTCGCTGCACAAGATCGCCGAAGCGATGCCGGGCTTCGGCATTCTGGCGGCCGTGCTGGGCATCGTGATGGCCATGAACACGGTGGGCGAGGGCGCCAATTCGGCCGAGATCGCCGAGCGCGTGGCGGCCGCCATGGTCGGCACCTTCATCGGCATTTTCTTCTGCTACGGCCTGCTCGATCCGATCTCCAACATGATGAAGCAGGTGGTCAAGCAGGAGCTGTCCACCCTCGAATGCGTCAAGGTGGTGCTGGTCACGCACGTGGCCGGCAAGCCCCCGCTGCTGGCCATCGACGCCGGCCGCCGCCTGGTGCAGTTGAACATCAAGCCCAGCTTCGCCGAGCTCGAAGCGTGGATCAACGAACTGGCCGAGCAGGCCATGGCGCGCCGCGCGGGAGAAGCCCGTGCCTGATCGTCGCCTGCTGCGGTGGACGGAGGGGGCGGCATGAACGCCAAGGCCGACAAGCACGCCGCCGCCGTCGTCAAACGCGTGTCGCGCCGTCACGACGGCGACGAGCATGGCGGCGCCTGGAAGGTGGCCTTCGCCGACTTCTGCCTGGCCCTGATGTGCCTGTTCCTGGTGCTGTGGGTCATGGCGGCGCGCAGCAAGGAATCCATCGAAGAGGTCAAGCGGATGGCCGAAGGCAGCCTGCTCGACGAGGGCGTGGGGCGGCGCATGGAGACCGTCGGCGGCCCGCGCGGCAGCCTCATCGAACGGCAGCCGGTGCCGACCCAGGGCGACACGCTGACCCCCAAGCGGCAGGTCACCAATGGCGACGTCGACGAGGCCGACGATGGCCTGCATCTGTCCAAGCGCCGTTACGACAAGCCCGAAGACATGAACGAGCTGGCGACGGTGGTCAAACGCCTGACCGCCCAGGCCGGCATGGCCGGCAACCTGTACACCGAGATCACGCCGCAGGGGCTGCGCGTGATGCTGCACGACACCGACCAGCAGGGCATGTTCGCGCGTGGCTCGGCGCTGCCCAGCGAACGCTTCCGTGCGCTGCTGCGCAAGATGGGGCCGCTGTTCGCGCAGATCGAAAATCAGATGCTGATCCTCGGCCACACCGACGCGCTGCAGTACGCCGACCGCGGCCACTCGGCCTATTCCAACTGGACCCTGTCGGGCCAGCGCGCCATGGCCGCGCGCCTTCAGATGCTCGATGGCGGCCTGCGCGCCGACAGCGTGCTGCAAGTGATCGGCATGGCCGACCGCGCGCCGCTGGACGCGCAGGACCCGCGTGCGGCGATCAACCGCCGCATCGAATTGATGATCCTGAGCGCCGATCAGGCGCGCAACCTGGCCGCCATGTTCGGCATGCCGGATGCATCGGCACCGCTGATGGAGGGCGTGGACACCTCGCTGCCGCGCGGCCAGGCCATCGACCTGCTGGAAGGGCCGGGCAAGCGCGCGGCAGAGCGGCCCTGACATGCGTACTCAATCGAGAGGGAATCGAATGAAGATCACCGGCACCCCGAATACCTCAGGCACCCCCGGCACGACCTCGGTGGCCGCCAGCGACCACGGCGCCGGCGAGGTGCGCGCGACGGCCCAGCCGGCCGGCGACGCGCCCTTGCAGTCGGCCGCTCTGGCGCCCGCCAAGGAAGCTCTGGCGGCGTTGCCCGACATCGACCAGGCCCGCGTGACTGCCTTGCGCGATGCGCTCGCCAAGGGCGAACTGCCTTTCGACGCCAGCCGCCTGGCCGGTCTCATCGATCGTTACCACGGGGGCCACTCATGAACCCGCAGCAGGCGTTGCTCCTGTTGGCACAGGGCATCCAGTCGGATCTGGCCGACTACGAGCGGTTGCGCGGCATGCTCGAAGAACAGTTCGCCGCCGCCCTGCGCCACGACACGCCGGCCCTGGCGCGCCTGGCCGAGGACATCGGCATGCTGTGCGCGGCGCTGGAGGTTCGGCGCGGCGAACGCGTCACTCTGGTGAACGCGCTGGTGGGGCCGGAGGTTCCGCCGGCCGGCCGCGTGGAAGCGGTGTTCGCGCGCTTGCCGGGGCGCTATCGCACGGCCGCCGAGACCCTGTGGCAGGGGCTGGGCGAACGCGTGGCCGCCTGCAAGGCGCTCAATGTGCGCAATGGCGCACTGCTGACCGAGCAGCACGACATCATGCAGCGTGTGCTGGGTACCGAGAGCGACACCTATGCGCCTCGCTGAGCTGCCCGCCTTCAACGCGCCGAGTGCGGATTTTCGCGCGGCAGTGCGCGACACGGCGTTGCCGCTGCAGGGCGAGGGCGGCTTTGCCGGCCTGTACCGCCAACTGAGCGGAGAAGTTGCCGATTTCATCGCACATGGCAGCGACGGCCGCCGCAGCGAAGCCGCCACACTGAGCGTGGAAGGCCGCGCCTGGCAGGCGCGTCTGGGGGCGCCGGATGCGCCTGCCGGTGACGATGCCGAGGGCGTCGCAACGCTTGCGCAAAAGCAATTCCTGGCGCGTATCGCGCCGTTGGCGCAGGAGGCCTCGCGCGCGCTTGGCGTGGCGCCCGAGGTGCTGTCGGCGCAGGCCGCGCTCGAAACCGGCTGGGGCCAGCGCTCGCCGCGTGGCGCCGACGGCCAGGACAGTCACAACCTGTTCGGCATCAAGGCCACGGAGGCCTGGCAGGGCGAGGCGGTGCAAGCCGCCACGCACGAATTCGAAAATGGCCGGCGCGTGCCGCGCACCGATGACTTCCGCGCCTATGCCAGCGACGCCGCATCGTTTCGTGACCTGACGACCTTGCTGCGCACGGCACCGCGCTACCAGGCCGCGCTGGGCACCGGCACGGATGCGCGCGCCTATGGGCAGGCGCTGCAGCGCGGCGGCTATGCCACCGATCCGGCCTATGCCGACAAGCTCGCGCGCATCGCCGCGCGTATTCAGTCGGGGGATTGAGACGTGGCGATGGCGACCGGTTCGACTTCGTTGGGGCCTGTGATGCGCGCGCGGATCACCTTGCCGGTGGCGACGTTGCGCACGTTGATCACTTCACCGCGTCGTCCGTTGCCTTCGGCCTGGCCGGCCACCATGACGATGACGCCGGCGTTGCGCGCCACGATGCTGATCTGGGCACCGCGCCGTACCAGCACGGCGTCGGCCACGCTGCGCCGCTCGATCAGTTGGCCGGCACGCAGTGCGCGGCGGCTGGCCTGGCCGATGAGCGCGGCGGGGTCGGCGAACACTTCGTCCATGGCGCCCGGCAGCTCGCGGCGGTCGATGGCCAGATCGCCGGCCGCCAGTGGTTGCCCGCTGGGCACCGCCACGGCTGCCACCACGACCGGCGCGCTGACCCGTGCGCGCACGGTGTACAGCTCGCTCCAGCCGCCGACCGGGCAATGCGCCACGGCGCGCATGCGCAGTGGATTGCCGCGATCGGTGATGTCGATCTCCAGGGGTTTGGGGCAGGCGCGCGGCGTGCGCGCGGCGCTCACCACCTCCAGCGCGAAG
>JASGFB010000066.1:0-26065 GCA_047605765.1 Rhodocyclaceae bacterium | reverse complement strand
CTGCACCCGACCTCCGGCACGGTGTCGATCTACGACCTGCCGGTGACCCAGCCGCGCGACGAGATCGGTATGGTGTTCCAGAAGCCCACCCTGCTGCCCTGGCTGACGGTGGCCGACAACATCACCTTCCCCATGAAGCACAAGTACGGCCGCGTCGACGACCGCGACAAGGAGCGTGCGCGCACATTGCTGGAGATGGTCGGCCTCAAGGATTTCGCCGCCAAGCGCCCCAACGAACTATCTGGCGGCATGCAGCAGCGCGTCGCCATCGCCCGCTCGCTGCTGCACGATCCCGACATCCTGCTGATGGATGAGCCGTTCTCGGCGCTCGACGCGCTGACCCGCGACGAGATGAGCTTCGAGTTGCTGCGCATCTGGACCGAGCGCCCCAAGACCGTGGTGTTCGTCACCCACTCGATCCAGGAGGCCCTGCTGCTGTCCGACCGCATCGTCGTCATGAGCGCCCGCCCGGGACGCGTGGCCGAGATCATCGACGTGCCGCTGCCGCGCCCGCGCAATCTGCAGACGCTGTCGGCGCCGATCTTCAACGAACTCGCCAACGAAATCCGCGTGAAGGTCTTCACGCGCAAGCCGGAGTGACCCCATGAAAGCCCTGCTCGACCGTTTCGCCCCCGTGCTGGCCTTCGTGCTGGTCCTGCTGCTGTGGGAGGTGGGTTGCCGTCTGTTCAAGGTACCGGTGTTCGTCCTGCCGCCGCCCAGCGCCATCCTCGTCGCCACCACCGAACTCGGCATTGGGCGCTGGGCCGAACATGTGTTCGCCACGCTCAACGTCGCCATCGTCGGCTACATCCTGGCTATCCTGCTGGCGCTGCCGCTGGCCATCGCCATCACCGGTTCGCGCTTCCTGTCGCGCACGCTGCTGCCGTGGCTGATCGTCATCCAGTCGACCCCGATCGTCGCCATCGCCCCGATCATCGTCGTCACGCTGGGCGCCGGCATGTTGCCGCGTGTGGTCATCACCATGCTGATCGCATTTTTCCCGCTGGTGATCTCGACCGCCACCGGCCTGGCCTCGGTGCCGGCCGAACTGATCGAGCTGTCGCAGTCGCTGCGCGCTACGCGCGGTCGCGAGTACTGGCAGATCCGCATGCCCTACGCCATCCCGTACATCTTCAGCGCGCTCAAGGTCGCCATCACGCTGGCGGTGATCGGCGCGGTGGTGGCCGAGTTCGTCGCCGCCGAAAAAGGCCTGGGCTACCTGATCCTGTTCTCCACCTCGTCGTTCAAGGTACCGGTGGCCTTCTGCGCGCTGGCCCTGCTGGTGAGTTGCAGCCTGTTGCTGTTTGCCCTCATCGGCTGGCTGCACAAGCGGCTGTTTCCGTGGAGCCTCGCCAAAGCGAGCTGAATCGGGCGTCATGACAAAAAAATGGCCGGGCATGCCCGGCCATTTTGTTGCCTGCGCGTACCGCCTCAGGCGCGTTCGAAGATCCCCGCCGCGCCCATGCCGGTGCCGATGCACATCGTCACCATGCCGTACTTGAGTGCGGCGTCGCGCTGCATGGCGGCCATCAGGGTCGCCACACGGATGGCGCCGGTGGCGCCCAGCGGATGCCCCAGGGCGATGGCGCCGCCTTGCGGATTGACCTTGGCCGGATCAAGGCCCAGCGTGCGGATCACGGCCAGCGCCTGCGCCGCGAAAGCCTCGTTCAACTCGATCCAGCCCACCGCGTCCTGCGCGATGCCGGCCCGCGCCAGGGCGCGCGGAATGGCCTCGACCGGGCCGATGCCCATGACGTCCGGCGGCACCCCCGCCACCGCAAAGCTGCGATAGCGCGCGATCGGTTGCACGCCGTAACGCTTGAGCGCCGCCTCGCTCATCAGCAGCACGGCACCGGCGCCGTCCGACATCTGCGAACTGTTGCCCGCCGTCACCGAGCCCTTGGCGGCGAACACCGTCTTGAGCTTGGCCAGACCCTCGATCGAGCTGTCGGCACGCGGGCCTTCATCGGTGTCGAACACCCGCTCGACGATCTTGACCGTGTTGCCGCTGGCCTGCGGACGATGCTCGCGCACCGTGTAGGGCGTGATCTCGGCAGCAAAGCGGCCGGCCTCGATGGCGGCCACGGCCTTCTGGTGCGAAGCCTGGGCAAAGGCGTCCTGGTCCTCGCGCGAGACCTGGTAGCGCGTCGCCACGCGCTCGGCCGTCAGGCCCATGCCGTAGGCGATGGCGACGTGTTCATCGCTGGCGAACACGGCCGGGTTGATGGCCACCTTGTTGCCCATCATCTGCGGCATGGCAGTCATCGATTCGGTGCCCGCGCCGATCATCACGTCGGCTTCGCCCAACTGGATGCGCGCGGCGGCATCGGCCACCGCGTTGAGGCCCGATGAGCAGAAACGGTTGATGGTGATGCCCGGCACCGTGTCGGGCAGGCCCGCCAGCAAGGCGCCGATGCGCGCCACGTTCATGCCCTGCTCGGCCTCGGGCATGGCGCAGCCGACGATGACGTCGCCGATGTCATGGCCGTCGAGCCCGTCGACCTTGGCGACGACGCTGCGCAGCACGTGGGCCAGCATGTCGTCCGGGCGCACGTTGCGGAAAGCGCCGCGGCGCTTGGCCACCGGTGTGCGCGTGGCGGCCACGATGTAGGCGTCCTGGATCTGTCTTGTCATGTGTGTCTCCGAATGGGGTGGTGGCGCCGCTCAATTGCGCAGCGGCTTGCCGGTTTCGAGCATGTGGACGAGGCGCGCCTGGGTCGAGGGATGGCGCAGCAGCTCAACGAAATGGGCGCGCTCGACTTCGAGCAGCCATTGCTCGGACACCACCGTGCCGCTATCGACCTCGCCGCCGCACAGGGCGCTGGCGATGGCCTTGGACACGCGATAGTCGTGGTCCGAAATGAAGCCGCCCTCGCGCATGTTCACCAGCATCATCTCCAGGGTGGCGATGCCGCCGCGCCCGGCCACCGGCACGCCGGCCGGCGGCAGCTTCGGGCGGTAGCCGGCGGCGGCCATGCCGAGCGCCGTCTTGCGCGCCACGTAGAGCAGCTCGTGCGGATTGAACACGACGATGTCATGGTCGCGCAGCAGTGACAGCTCCTTGGCCTGCTTGGCGCTTTTCGAGACGTTGGCCATGGCGATGGTCTGGAACACGCCCTGCAGCCAGTTCATGGGGTCGTTGGTGGCCGTACGCGCCGCCTGTTCCGCCGTACGCTCGGCGAATTCCTTGCAGCCGCCGCCGGCGGGGATCAGCCCGACGCCCGCTTCGACCAGGCCGATGTAGCTCTCCAGCGCGCACACGGCGCGTGCCGAGTGCATGACGATCTCGCAACCGCCGCCCAGGGCCATGCCGTTGACGGCGGCCACCACGGGCACCTGCGCGTACTTGATGGTCTGCGACATCTCCTGGAAGCGCGCCACGATGCCTTCCAGCGTCTTGAAGTCGCCCGCCTCCAGGGCCGGCCGGATCTGCTTGAGGTTGGCGCCCACCGAGAACGGCGCCTTGGGCTGCCAGATCACCAGGCCGGCATGGTCGCGCTCGGCGCGCTGCACGGCCTCGATGATGCCGTCGAGCACCACCGGGCCGACCGCGCACATCTTGCTCTTGAAGGACAGCACCGGCACGTGGCGGCCATCGTCGTCGTCCAGCGTCCACATGCGCACTTCGTCGTTTTCCCACAGCGTGCGGCCGGCCTCGTGAGCCTCGCCCGCCACGCGCTCGGGAAACAACTGGCGCTGGTACACCGGCAGCGCCGAGCGCCCCTCGAAAGCGCCGGTGGCGGCCGAGTACGAGCCTTCGGCATGGTGCACGCCATCGATGTCGCCGACCCATGCCGGCAGCGGTACGTCGGCCATGGCGCGGCCGGCGGCGATGTCCTCGCGCACGGCATCGGCGATGGCACGCCAGCCGGCCGCCTGCCAGGTCTCGAAGGGGCCTTGTGCCCAGCCAAAACCCCAGCGCATGGCGAAGTCCACATCGCGGGCATTGTGGGCGATGGTGCCCAGGTGCACCGCCACGTAGTGGAACACGTCGCGGAAGATCGACCACAGGAACTGCGCCTGCGGATCGCTGCTCTGGCGCAGCGCGGCGAACCGGCGCGCCGGATCCTTGTCGGCCATGATCTGCGCCACCGCCGGCGACACTTCACCGGCGCTGTCGCGGTAATCCTGGCTGCCCAGGTCGAGCACCTTGATGGCCTTGCCGTCCTTGCGATAGATGCCGGCGCGCGTCTTCTGCCCCAGCGCGCCGCGCTCGATCAGCGCCGCCAGCCACGCCGGCGGTGCGTAGTGGCGTGCCCACGGATCGTCCGGCAGGTTGTCGGTCATGGTCTGGACCACGTGCTTGAGGGTGTCGAGCCCGACCACGTCGGCGGTGCGGTAGGTCGCGCTCTTGGGGCGGCCGATGAGCGGACCGGTGAGGGCATCGACCTCGTCGAAGCCCAAGCCCAGGCGCTGCGTGTGATGCATGACCGCCAGGATCGAGAACACGCCGACGCGGTTGGCGACGAAGTTGGGGGTATCGAGCGCGCGCACCACGCTCTTGCCCAGCGTGGTGGTCAGAAAGGTTTCCAGTTGGTCGAGCAGGCCCGGCTCGGTACCGGCGCAGGGGATCAGTTCCACCAGCGCCATGTAGCGCGGCGGATTGAAGAAGTGCACCCCGCAGAAGCGCGGCCGCAGCGACGCCGGGCATCCTTCGGCGAGCGCGTTGATCGACAGGCCGGAGGTATTGGTGGCGAAGATCGCGTCGGCCCGCACGTGGGGCGCCACCTTCTTGTACAGGTCGAGCTTCCACTCGATCTTCTCGGCGATGGCCTCGATGATCAGGTCGCACTCGGCCAGCTTGGCGATGTGTTGCTCGTAGTTCGCCGCTTCGATGTACTGCACGCGGTCGGCGGTGGCGAGCGGCGAGGGTTCGAGCTTCTTGAGGCCGTCCAGCGCACGACGCACGATACCGTTGGGGTCTCCCTCGCGGGCCGGCAGGTCGAACAGCACGACGGGGACTTCGGCGTTGGCACAGTGCGCAGCGATCTGCGCCCCCATGACACCGGCGCCGAGGACGGCGACTTTGCGGATGATGAAGTTGCTCACGACGACCCTCTCTGGTTGATGTTGGGGGTCGGGTCGGAGCCGCGCGGGCAAGGGGCCGGCAATAGGCCCCCTTACCCCCGCTGGGCGGTGGGGAGGAGAGCCGCCGCTCCGTGGCCGGAGCGGCTATCAGCCAGGTGGGATGCCGTGCGTGTCTCCTCCCCTCCCTTCTTGCTTAGAACGCCTGCGAGTACTGCGCGCCGAAGATCAGCACGTTGCCGCTGTACGAACCATCCACCAGGCCACGGCCGGAGGTGGTCTGGTCGTTATGGATGTTGGCGTCGCGAATGTAGAGGTAGGACATGCCCACATCCACGCGCGTCGCCTTCATCGGGCGCCATTGCGCGCCCACCGAGAACCACATGCGGTCGTTGTCCGGCAGGGACGTCAGGCGGGTGGACGCATTCTTGACCGGCGACTGGTCATAGGCGATGCCGTACTTGAAGCTCCACGCGTCCGAGTACTTGTAGGTCGCGCCCAGGGCGACGCGCCAGGTGTCGCGGAAGTCGGTGTCCAGCGTTTGCGCCGTGGTGCCGCTCAGGGCCCCGGAGGTGCGCACGATGTCGACCTTCGGAATGCTGCTCCAGCCGGTGTACGAGATGTCGCCGAGCATGGTCCAGCGATCGTCCAGCACCTGCACCACGCTGACGATGAAGCTGTCGGGCAGCTTGACGTCGGCCTTGGCCGAACTGGACAGCGCCGAGCCCACGGCGGCGGACGGGCCGCTCACGTTCAGGCTGCCTTCGACGGTGTACTTGATCTGCGAGCGGTACGACACGCCGATGCGGGTGTTCTGCGACAGGTCGAACATGGCGCCGGCGTTCCAGCCCCAGGCCGTATCGTCCGCCTTGAGCTTGGCCGTGAATGCCTGCAACGGCACCGTCACGCCGCCCACCGACGCCGGGCCGACGCCCGCGATGCGTTCGTAGTCGACGTCGATCTTCTGCCAGTTCAGGCCCAGGCCGAGCGAGATCATGTCGTTGACCTTGTAGGCCAGCGACGGATTCACGTTGTAAGTCTTGATTTCGAACATCTCGGACTGCGCGCCGCCCACCCACGGGTTGTCGTATTCGGTCTTGAGACCGAACGGTGCGCCCAGGCCCAGACCGAAGTAGAGGTTGTCGACCAGGCGCGCCGAGCCGTAGCCATTGGGCAGCCAGGCCAGGCCGCCGGCGTCGCCGCCGTTGCCGGTGCTGTTGAGCAGGCCGGCGCTGGAGTTGCCGTTCTCGAACTTGTAGCTCGGGCTGATGGCGTTGAAGCCCACCGATACTTCGTAGTTCTGCAGCTTGGTCATGCCGGCCGGGTTGAAGAAGATCGTGCTGGCATCCTCGGCCACGGCGGCCGAACCGGCATAGGCATTGCCCAGCCCGCTGGCGTTCTGCTCCAGCAACTGGAAGCCCGAAGCCTGGGCACCGGCCGCAGCAAGGCCACCGGTCAGGGCGGCTACCGCGTAGGCGATCGTTTTCATTTTCATTAACAGCTCTCCTCTGTGTGGACGTCGCGCACGGTGTGCGCTGGATATAACGTGGCGATACAACAGGTGTGGTGCATGTCCTCAATCCTCCCGTGGTGACAGGGGACGCTTGCCACCACGTTCGTCGATCGACACGTAGGTCAGTTGCGCTTCGGTCACCTTGACCACGTGCGGATTGACCGGATCGCGTTCGGAGTAAACCTCGACATCGACCGTAATCGAAGTCGTACCTTCCCGTACGATGCTGGCATAGAAGCTGACCAGGTCGCTGGTATAGACCGGTTCGCGGAAGGTGAAAGAATTGACGGCCACGGTCACCACGCGTCCACGTGCGCGGCGGATGGCCGGAATCGACCCGGCGATATCCACGTGCGACATGATCCAGCCGCCAAAGACATCACCGGATTGGTTGAGGTCCTTGGGCAGCGGAATCACGCGCAACGTGGGCTCGCGGTCGGGCAGTTTTGTCATGTGTTCCCCTGAGACGAGTAATTCATCGGACCGCCAGTGTACGGTGCAAAGCCCGTCCCGAATATCACGCCTGCGTCAGCCAGATCCGCATCGGCGACCACCCCGCGCGCCACGCACCCCTGCGTGGCGGCCAGCAAGGGGGCCAGCAGACGCTGTTCGAGGCCGTCCGGTGCGCGGGCGGCCGGCTTCTGCGCCTTGCCTTCGCGCCACACGTAAAAGCCCTCGCCGCTCTTGCGTCCGAGCAGGCCGGCGTCGACCAGCGATTGCAGGCGGCGCGGCACGTCGGCGGCCCCCGTCAGGGCCTTGCCGGTGGCCATGGCGATGTCCAGGCCCACCGTGTCGGCCAGTTCGATCGGCCCCATCGGCATGCCGAAACGCTCCATGGCGGCATCCACTGCCGCCGGCGCGATCCCCTCGTCGACGCAGCGCATGGCCTCGAGCAGGTACGGCCCGAGTACCGCGTTGACCAGGAAGCCGGGAGCGCTGGCAACCGGCAGCGGCAGCTTGTCGAGCATGTGCACGAAACGTTGCGCGCGCGCCACACACAGCGGATCACTGCGTTCGCCGTGGACCACTTCGACCAGCGGCATCTTGGCCACCGGGTTGAAGAAGTGGATACCGACCAGCCGCTCGGGGGCCTGCAAGGCCTGGGCGATGTCCTCCAGCCTGAGGCTGGACGTATTGGTGGCCAGCACGGCGTCGGGGCGGGCGCGGGCTTCGAGCTGGCGGAACAGGGCGTGCTTGGCGTCGAGGTTCTCGAAAATGGCCTCGATGATGACGTCGGCATGGGCCACGCCATCACCGCGCGGATCGGCGATCAGGCGGTCGAGTGCGAAGCGCACCTGCTTGCGGTCGCCGCGAAACTTCTTGCTGAAGCCCTCGGCGGCCCGTTTGATGGCCGGCGCGATGCGCTTGATGTCCTGGTCCTGCAGGGTCACGGTCATGCCGCGCTGCACGCACCAGGCGGCGATGTCGCCGCCCATCACACCAGCCCCCACCACATGCACGTGGCGAACGTGGAAATCGCCCACCTCGTCGCCCTTGCCGAAGCTCTTGAGGCGCTGCTGCAAAAAGAACACGCGCACCAGATTGCGCGCCGTGCCCTGCGCGAAGATGTGTTCGAGCGAAGCCGGATGACCGGCCGGCACCGCCAGCGAGTTACCGTCAAAGTGCTGCCAGGTATCGATGATGGCGTACGGCGCCGGGTATTGCTCGCGCCGTGCGCGACGCGCCACCTGGGCCCGCGCACCACGCGCCACCACCGCCTTGAGCGGCCCGTTGAGCAGGCGCTGCGTGAAACTGGCCTGGCCTCGCGGCTGGCCGGAGCGCACCAGCGTGCGGGCGGCGTTTTCCATCACGCGCGGCGGCACGGCTTCGTCCACCAGCCCCATCCGGCGTGCCCGGCGCGCATCGATCTGCTTGCCGGTGAGCATCATGTCCAGCGCCGCCGCCGGGCCGATCAGGCGCGGCAGGCGCAGCATGCCGCCCCAGCCCGGCACGATGCCGAGCATCACTTCGGGCAGCGCCAGGCGCGTGGCCGGCTCATCCACCGCGATGCGATAGGTGCATGCCAGCGCCATCTCCAGACCGCCACCCATGCAATGCCCCCGGATCAGCGCCAGCGTCGGATAGGGCAGCGCTTCGAGCCGGTTGTAGAGGGCCCAGTTGCGCGACACCATGTCCTTGATACCGCTGATCTCGGTGATCTTCATGTACTCGTCGAGATCGGCGCCGGCGATGAAACCAGCCGGCTTGCCGGAACGGATCACCAGCGCGCGTGGCGGCTGGCGGTCGAGGGCATCGAGCAGCAGGCCCAATTCGGCCAGCACCGCGCTGCCCAATGTATTGGCACTGCCGTCGGCGAAGTCGAGCGTGGCCCAGGCAATGCCGTCGGCATCGCGCGAAAGCTGCCAGTGGCGCAGCATGAGGGTGTCGTTCATGTTCATCACAGCGCCTCCACGAGCATGGCGCCGCCTTGGCCGCCGCCGATGCAGATCGACGCGATGCCGCGCTTGCCGCCGGTGCGGCGCAGCACGTGCAACAGGTGCATGACGATGCGCGCGCCGCTGGCCCCCACCGGGTGGCCCTGGGCGATGGCGCCGCCATCGATGTTGAGACGGGATTCGTCCAGCTTGCCGAGGGCATCGGGCAGGCCCAGCACGTCGCGGCAATAGGCTGCGTCGTCCCACGCCGCGATGCAGCCCATCACCTGGGCGGCAAAGGCTTCGTTGATTTCCCAGGCATCCAGATCGTTGAGCGCCAGACCATGCCGCTGCAGGATCGGCGTCGCCGCGTGCACCGGCCCCAGACCCATTTCTTCCGGCGCCAGACCGGCCCATTGGCTGTCGGTGATGCGCCCGAGCGGCGTCAGGCCGTGGCGCGCGACGGCCTCTTCCGAAGCCAGGATCAGCCAGGCCGCGCCATCGGTGACCTGTGAGCTGTTGGCGGCGGTGACCTTGCCGTATTTCTTGTCGAAGAATGGCCGCAGCTTGGCGAGTGCCTCGCTGCTCGAATCGCGCCGCAGGCCATCGTCGCTGGCGTACACGTTGCCTCTTTCATCCACCAGCGGCACGAGTTCGTCGACGAAATGGCCGGCGTCCTCGGCGGCGGCCACGCGGTGGTGGCTGCGCACCGCAAAGGCGTCCATCTGTTGGCGTGAAATGCCGAAGCGCCAGGCCAGGTTCTCGGCGGTCTGCCCCATCATCAGGCCCACCACCGGATCGGTCAGGCCCTTGACGATGCCGATCACCGGCGCCAGGTAGCCCAGTTTGAAGCGGCGCACTGCCGCCAGCCGCTGGCCGGTGGTCTTGGCGGCATACCAGCCGGACAGCCAGCGCACCATGGCGTCGGAGAACAGCAGCGGGGCGCGCGACAGCGCATCCGCGCCGCCAGCCAACACCAGTTGCGAGCGGCCCGACTGGATGTTGGCGATGGCCGAATCGAGCGCCTGCATGCCGGAGGCGCAATTGCGCATCACCGTCCAGCCCGGCACCTGCTGGCCGCAGCCGATGCGCAGGGCCGCGACGCGGCCGATGTTCACTTCGTCGGGCGACGGCGAAGCGCAGCCCAGGATGACCTCATCCAGTCGATCGGCGGCGAAGGGCTGGCGCGCCAGCAGCGCGCGCCCGGCGATGGTGGCAAGATCGGCGGCGGCGAACGGCCCCGGCGCATTGCGCGCCTTCAGGAAAGGCGTACGCGCGCCGTCGACCACATAGACCGGTGCAAAAGCCATGGCGGCTCTCCTCAGGCGGCCGCGCGATGCGGCTCACTGGCGCTCGGGCGAATGTGCGCGTGGGCGTCGCCCAGACCGAAATCCTGCGGGAAGTCATCGACACGAATGACCTTCTGCCGCAGCGCTTCGCGGCGTACCAGCAGGGCCTGTTCTTCACGGCTGACCAGACCGCGCTCGACCGCCTGGGCGATCTGCGCCGCCATGCCGCGCGCATCGAGCTGGCCGGCCTTGTGGGCGGCACGCACGCGCGCTTCGATGGCTTCGGCTTCGACGGCGGCGGTGAGCGCCAGTTCCAGCGCGCCGACCGGATCTTCTTCATCGCGCGGCACGTAGCTGTCGGCGACCAGACGGTCACGCGTGGCCGACGGCGCGATCAGCAGCGAGGCGACCTCGTGGCCGAGGCGGTCGGACGGCGTCACGTAACGCTGGCCGAAGGGGAAGATCACCCGCCGCAGGCCCCACGCCAGGAAGCGGTTGGGGAAGTTGGCGATGACGCCGTCGAATGCGATCTGCATCTGGAACATGGCGTCGCGGATCGACCAATGCATCAGCGGCGCATCGGCGGCCGGCCGGCCGTCGACCTCGAAACGCTTGAGCGTGGCCGAGCACAGGTAGAGCTGCGCCAGGATGTCACCCAGGCGCGCCGAGATCTTCTCCTTGCGCTTGAGGTCGCCGCCCATGGTCAGCATCGACACGTCGGCCAGGAAGGCAAAGGCCGCCGAGAAGCGCGTCAGGCGCTGATAGTAGCGGCGGGTTTCGGGCGCCACATTGTCGGGGGCGCCGACGAAGCGCGCACCGGTCAGCCCCATCAGGAAGGCCCGTGCCTTGTTGGAGGTGGTGAAACCGATGTGCGCGAACAGCGCGTCGTCGAACTGGCGCAGGCCACGGCCGGCGTCGCTGTCCTGCGTCGCCATCATCTCGCGCAGCACATACGGATGGCAGCGGATCGCCCCCTGGCCGAAGATGATCAGGCAGCGGGTCAGGATGTTGGCGCCTTCCACCGTGATGCCCACCGGAATCTGCTGGTAGGCGCGGCCAAGGAAGTTCTGCGGACCCAGGCAGATGCCCTTGCCGCCAAGGATATCCATGCCGTCGTTGACCACCAGGCGGCCGCGTTCGGTGACGTGATACTTGACGATGGCCGAAACCACCGACGGCTTTTCGCCCAGGTCGATGGCGCCGGCCGTCATGACGCGCGCGGCGTCCGCCATGTAGAGGTTGCCGCCGATGCGGGCCAGCGGTTCTTCGACGCCTTCGAACTTGCCGATTGCCGTCTTGAACTGAGCGCGCACGCGGGCATAGGCACCGACCGCGCGCGCCGTCAGCTTCATCATGCCGGTGTTGGAAGCCGGCAGCGAAATAGAACGGCCCGCCGCCAGGCATTCCATCAGCATGCGCCAGCCCTGCCCCGCCATGGCCGGTCCGCCGATGATGAACTCCAGCGGCATGAACACGTCGTCCCCCCAGTTGGGGCCGTTCTGGAACATGGCGTTGAGCGGGAAGTGACGGCGGCCGATGTTGACGCCCGGATGATCGTGCGGCACCAGCGCGCAGGTAATGCCGATGTCCTCGACGCTGCCGAGCAGATGGTCGGGGTCGTAGAGGCGGAAAGCCAGCCCCAGTACCGTGCAGATCGGCCCCAGGGTGATGTAGCGCTTGTCCCAGGTGACGCGCATGCCGAGCACTTCACGCCCCTGGTAGGTGCCCCGGCACACCACGCCGCGGTCGGGAATCGAAGCGGCGTCCGAGCCGGCCTGCGGACTGGTCAGCGCAAAGGCCGGAATCTCCAGCCCGTGCGCCAGGCGCGGCAGGTAATGCTGCTTCTGGGCATCGGTGCCGTAGTGCAGCAGCAATTCCGCCGGCCCCAGCGAGTTGGGCACCATCACGCTGACGGCCGAGGCCGAACTGCGCGTGGACAGCTTCATCACCACCTGCGAATGGGCATAGGCCGAGAAGCCCTTGCCGCCGAATTCGCGGGGAATGATCATGCCCAGGAAACCCTTGTCCTTGACGTACTGCCAGGCCTCCGGCGACATGTCGTTGTGGATGTGGGTGGTCTCCCAATCATTGACCAGGCGGCACAGTTCGTTGGTCTCGTTATCGAGAAACGATTGCTCCTCGGCGCTCAGTGTGGGCTTGGGGAAGGCCAGCAGGCGCGACCAGTCCGGCCGGCCGGAGAACAGTTGCCCCTCCCACCACACCGTGCCCGCTTCGAGCGCCGTGCGCTCGGTATCGGACATGGCCGGCAGCATCTTCTTGTAAGCGCCGAAAATGCCGCGCGTCACCAGCGCCCGGCGCAGCGGCTTGATGACGAACACCGCGCCCACCACCACCGTGAGAGCCGCCAGCACGGTCGCCACCGTCGTCGACCAACCCGCCGCCACCGCCAGGCCGATCCACCACGCCGCCAGCGCCAGCACCCACAGCGCCAGGGGCGCACCCGTCGCGGCCAGCGTCAGGGCGCCGACCACCAGTAAGACCACACATCCGATCACGTACATCTCTCTGTCTCCTGCTTTTTTATGAATTGGGTCAGGTCGGCTCGTGGCGTGCGAAGGGGCCATCGGGCAGCGGGGCGCGCAGGCCACCGAGCAGAAAGGCCCCCAGCCGTGGCTTGAGCAGCGTGGGGTCGTCGTCGAAGCGGCCGGAGACCAGCTCCAGCGAATCGACGCCGGAAATGGCGTAAGACATGGCACCCATCATGAAATGGAAGCGCCACATGATGTCCGCCCGGGGGACGTCGGGCAGCGAACGGAACAGCGCGTCGGAATAGCGCGACACGACGTGCGCATATTCTTCGGCCATGAACTTGCGGATGAATTCGGCCGGTTCGGTATACGTGCGGCCCAACAGGCGCATGAACGTATGACCGCCGTTGCGGGTGTCGGCCGCCATGTCGAGCGCCGGGCCGAAGAAGCCTTCGAGCACCACGCTGGGCTTGAGGGCGACGCCGCCGGCCTCGGCTTCGGCGCGGTCGAGCAGCGCCAGCCGCTGGTGGTTCAGCGCGGTCAGCCGACGCCGGAAGACCTCCTGGAAAAGGCCCTCCTTGCTGCCGAAGTGGTAATTCACCGAGGCCAGGTTCACACCCGCCTGCGAAGTGATCATGCGCATCGACGTGGCGTCGAAGCCATGTTCGGCGAACAGGACTTCGGCGGTGTTGAGGATGCGTTCAGCCGTGTCCGCCGTGGGCCGGCCTTGCTCGGTGCGGCGTTCTACCGTTGTTGTTGTCACGTCTCCACCTCTTATCAAACGGTCGTTTGAATCATACGTTCGGGTTGATCTTAGTCAACTACGGAAAACCCGAGCGTGCCTAGGCAACCGTATGCCCGCATGGGCAAACAGGGCCAGAAGAGGTGAATCCGGAAGGCGCCGCGCCCGTGGGGCGGGCGTGTCAGATGCGGGAAAGCGTGCGCGCCATGTACAGCGCTCGGCCGTAGGACGCATGCAACGTGCCCGGCTGGGCGGCAAAACCGTGGCGCTGCCAGAACGCCACCGCGTCGGCCACCGCCACCAGGCGCGCCTGCGCCAGCCCGGCCGCCTGCGTGGCGTTCAGCAGGCGATCGAGCAGCCCGGCGGCAGCACCGCTGCCGCGCTGGGCCGGGCACACGGCCAGGTCATGGATGAACAGATGATCGGGGGCGCCGCAGGATGGCAGCGCCGCATGCAGGGCCGGCGGCGTGCCGGCCCACGGGTGGGCGAACACGTAACCAGCCGCCTGCGTACCGCGCCAGGCGACGAAGCACAGGGCGCCGGGCGCGCCCAGCCGGCTGGCCAGCGCGGCCTCCGGCTCATGGTAGCCGGGCGCATAGGCCCGGCATTGCAGTGCATGCAGCGCCGGCAGGTCGTGCGCCTGCATCGGCCGGACCAGCAGTGCCGTCACGCGCCCGCCTTGAGCGCGCGCGCCGCCTCCAGGGCGAAGTAGGTCAGCACGCCATCGGCGCCGGCACGCTTGAAGGCCACCAGCGATTCCATGACGACGGCGTCCGACAGCCACCCGTTCTGCATGGCGGCGCGCAGCATCGCGTACTCGCCGCTGACCTGGTAGACGAAAGTCGGCACCTGCAACTCGGTCTTCACCCGGCGCACCACGTCCAGGTACGGCATGCCCGGCTTGACCATCACCATGTCGGCGCCTTCGGCCAGATCGGCAGCGGCCTCGTGCAGCGCCTCGTCGGTATTGGCCGGGTCCATCTGGTAGGTGTACTTATTGCCCTTGCCCAGGTTGGCAGCCGAACCGACGGCGTCGCGGAAGGGGCCGTAGAAGGCCGACGCGTACTTGGCCGAATAGGCCAGGATGCGCGTATGGATGAGGTCGTGGGCTTCCAGCGCGCGACGGATGTGGCCGATGCGCCCGTCCATCATGTCGGACGGCGCCACCACGTCGGCACCCGCCTGCGCATGGCACAGCGCCTGGCGTTCGAGGGCCGCCACGGTAACGTCGTTGATGACGTAGCCATGCTCGTCGATGAGGCCGTCCTGCCCGTGGGTGGTGTACGGATCGAGCGCCACATCGGTGATCACGCCCAGTTGCGGAAAATGCCGCTTGAGGGCCTGCACCGTGCGCGGCACCAGGCCGTCGGGGTTCCACGCCTCGGCCGCGTCCAGGCTCTTGAGCGGCCCGTCGATGACCGGGAACAGCGCCAGCGCCGGCACGCCCAGGCCGACGGCCTCTTCGGCCACGCGCAACAGGCGGTCGATGCTCATGCGCTCCACGCCCGGCATCGACGCCACTGGCTCGACGCGGTTTTCGCCGTCCAGCACGAACACCGGATAGATCAGGTCATCGGCGGACAGCCGCGATTCGCGCATCAGGCGGCGCGAAAAATCGTCACGCCGCATGCGCCGTGGGCGGGCATGGGGAAAAGCTGCGAATTTGCTCACTGGATATCCTTCTTCAAAGATCGCCCGGCGCCCATCGGGCAGGCGCCGAACCCATTGCAGGCAGATGTCTACAGGGGGTGCCAAAAAAATGCGCGATTAGCGGGAACTTACACATATCGCCCCCGTCATAGCTTGCAGATGGCGCGATGCCATCTCCCGCTTCACCTCCCTGAGCGGGCGCCTGAGCGCACTCCCCCGGGTCGTTCAGGTTGTTTCCCCCCGGCGCGACCCCTCTCGCCGGGGGTTTGTTTTTGTGGGGCCCGAATTGCTGCGCGGCGCGCAGCGGGGCCCTTACCTCAGCCCTCCTCGGGCACGGCTTCGGCGTTCGCCGACGGCGGCATCAGCCAGCTGGAAACGATTTCCTCGGCTTCTTCCACACCGGTTTTCTTGAGGCTCGAAAAAAGCTGCACCGTCACCTGTTCGCCCCAATCGGTGTTCAATTGGCGGCGCACCGCCGCCAGCGTGCGCGCCTGTTCGGAGCGCGTAAGCTTGTCGGCCTTGGTCAGCAGCACGTGGATCGGCCGCCCGCTGGGGGCGTACCACGTCAGCATCTGCTGATCGAGCGGGGTGAGCGGATGGCGCGCGTCCATGATCAGGATGAGCCCGATCAGGCTTTCGCGGCGCGACAGGTAGTTTTCGAGCAGTTTGACCCACTGCTTGCGGATCGCTTCGGGTACCTTCGCATAGCCGTAGCCGGGCAGGTCCACCAGGGCCGCCCCGTTGGTCATGCGAAAGATGTTGATCAGTTGCGTGCGGCCGGGCGTCTTGGACACGAAAGCCAGGCGCACATGCCCCACCAGCGTGTTGATGGCGCTCGACTTACCGGCGTTGGAACGACCTGCGAAGGCGATTTCGGCACCGGAAGGCGGCGGCAGATCCTGCGGCCGGGCGATGGAAATCTCGAATCGTGCGTTGCGAAAAAGGGGCATGGAGCAGAATGGGCCGGCGCAGCAAGGAACGCGCCAGCATAGTGGCTGACAGAAGAGCTGTTATAGAATATCAGGATTTAAGAACGCTTCCCGCCTTTGAGGTGATGATGATCAAGCGCATGCTCTGCCTGTCCCTGACGATGACCGCCACGCTGGCCATTGCGCAAACAGGTCCCCAACCTGCCACCAAGCTCGATATGGCCAAGGCCAAACAGACCGCTGAACAGGTGTGTGCCGCCTGTCACGGGGCCGACGGCAACAGCATCATCCCAGCCAATCCGTCGTTGGCCGGCCAGCATTCCGCCTATATCTACAAGCAACTGCACGATTTCAAAGGCTGGGACGGCAAGCAGCCCGAACGCCCCAATCCGGTCATGACCGGCATGGCCACGCCCCTGTCGCAGGACGACATGAAGGCGCTGGCGGCCTATTTCTCGACGCAGAAGCCCAAGGGCGGCCAGGCCAAGAACAAAGACACGCTCGACCTCGGCCGCCGCATCTGGCGCGCCGGTGACCAGGCCAAGGGCCTGCCCGCCTGCGCCGGCTGCCACGGCCCGGCCGGTGCCGGCCTGCCGGCGCAGTTCCCGCGTCTGGCCGGCCAGCACCCCGAGTACGTCGAGGCGCAGCTCAAGGCCTTCCGCGACTCCAGCGACACCGCCAAGCCGGACGCCAAACACGTGCGCGCCAATGATTCGGCCCTCATGATGCAGACCATCGCCGGCCGCATGACCGACACCGAAATCAAGGCGGTCGCCGACTACGTCGCCGGCCTGCGCTAAGCCGCACCAGACCGAGGGGTGGCCCGGCCACCCCTTTTTTCATGCCTTGAACCTGTTTTAGACGTAGTCTTACGGCGTTCGCCGTTGTTGTGGAAGTCGCATCGGACCATCCCGCCGCGCCAGTGCCATGGCCCGCGCGACGAGGGCAGATCGGGCAGCCAGCCCGGCGCATATCCCCAACCGCTTGTGCAACCAAACGCCTTGGATTGTGTCGTAGCAGCGCCACAGAGCTGCCCTGCCCATGAAGACTGACCGAAAAAGCCTTGCCGGCAACTGGTTCGAGTTGCTGTCCTCGATGCGCTTCGCCATCGCCCTGCTGACGGTGCTGGCCATCGCGTCGGTGATCGGCACCCTGCTCCAGCAGAATCAGCCCTTCAATAATTACCTCAACCAGTTCGGCCCGTTCTGGTTCCCGATGTTCCAGATGCTGGGCCTGTACAACGTGTACAGCTCGGGCTGGTTCCTCGCCATTCTGGCTTTTCTGCTGGTGTCGACCGGCCTGTGCATCGTGCGCCACACCAAGCCGATGTGGCACGAGATGCGCGCCTTCCGCGAGCATGCGCGCGAAAACTCGCTGCGCGCCTTCAACCTCAACGCCAGCGGCCACACCGCCCTGCCCCTGGCCAGCGCCGCCGAGCGCGTGCACGATTACCTCGTCACGCACGGTTTCCGGGTCCGCGAGAACACCCGCGACGGCGCCCTGCTGCTGGCCGCCAAGCAAGGCAGCTGGAGCCGCGCCGGGTACTTTCTGGCCCACGGCGCCATCATCCTGATCTGCGTCGGCGGCCTGCTCGACGGCAACCTGCCGCTCAAGCTGCGCATGAGCCTGGGCGACAAGCAGGCCCTGCACAGCACCGTGAACGACGTCACGCAGGTGCCGCCGGCCAGCCGCCTGGGCGTGGACAACGCCACCTTCCGCGGCAACGTGTTCATCCCCGAGGGCAAATCGGCCGGCGTGGCGATACTCAACGTCGACGACGGCATGCTGCTGCAAGACCTGCCGTTCTACGTGTCGCTGGAGAAATTCCACATCGACTACTACCCCACCGGCCAGCCCAAGCGCTTCGCCAGTGATCTCATCGTCACCGACCGCGACACCGGCAAGTCGTTCACGCACACGATCGAAGTCAACAAGCCCCTCAGCTACAAGGGGGTGACGCTCTATCAGGCCAGCTTCGAAGACGGCGGCAGCCGCCTGCATCTACAGGCGCGCAGCCTGGTGCCCGGCACGCCGCTGGTGCCGCAGACCGTCGAAGGGGTGATCAACGAAGACACGCCGCTCAACTACGGCGGCCAGCATTACACCGCAGAGTTCACCGACTTCCGCCCCTTCAACGTCGAAGCCGTTGCCGAAACACCATCCACCGCCACCGGCCTGGCGCGCTTCACCCAGCACCTGGGCAGCGGCGCCGCCTCGCCGACCAAGCGCACCATGAAGAACGTCGGCCCGAGCTTTACCTATCGCCTGCGCGATGCGGCCGGCCAGGCGCGCGAATTCCTCAACTACATGACGCCGGCCGAGCAGGATGGCCGCCTGTTCGCCCTGGCCGGCATGCGTGAAGCGGCCGACCAGCCGTTCCGCTACCTGCGCATGCCGATCGACGAAGCCGGCACCGTCGATAGCTGGTTCGCCCTGCGCGCCGTGCTGCTCGATCCGGCCCGCCGCACCGAACTGGCGGCGCGCTATGCCCACGCCGCCCAGCAGCGCGAGGGGCTCAAGCCCGAATCGACGCAGAGCCTGGCCGAAACCGCGCTGCGCACGCTCGAATTCTTCAGTGACAAAGGCTTCGATTCGCTCGGCCTGTTCATCGAAAAGAGCGTGCCGCAGAACGACCGCGAAACCGTTGCCGCCGCCCTGCTCAAGGTCATGGAAGGCCTCAGTTGGGAAGCCTGGGCCATGGCCCGCGAGCAGGCCGGCGACGCCGCCCTGGAGCCGACCGCGCAGCGCGTACAGTTCGTGCGTGACGCCCTCGCCAGCGTCAGCGACAGCCTGCACTACGGCGCCCCGGTTTACCTGCAACTGACCGGTTTCGAGCAGGTGCAGGCCACCGTGCTGCAAGCCACCCGCTCGCCCGGCAAGCCGCTGGTCTACCTGGGCTGCCTGTTGCTGGTGATGGGCGTGTTTGCCATGCTCTACATTCGCGAGCGGCGCCTGTTCGTGCTGCTGCGCGACGATGGCAAGATCATCATGGCCCTGTCCGCCAACCGCCAGGGCCTGGATGCCGCCGAACACTTCACACGCCACCGCGATGCGCTGCTGACCGCGCTCGATGCGGCCGAACCGGACACGAACCGCCCGCCAACGCCAGCCTTGTGACCACACGACCATGGACATCGCACACAAATCACGCGTTACCGACAGCGGCCGCCTGGCGGCCTTCTCGCTTGCAGACGGTCTCTTTGCGCTGCTGCTGGCGCTGGGCGCGGCCTACGCCCTGCGCGCCTACGGCGGCTTCATGGACGCCTATGAAACCGTCATCCTGATCCTGACGGTACCGGCCGCCGCCACGCTGGGCTGGTACTGGAAATCGCTGCGCACCTTCATGGTGGCCTGCGCCATCGCAGCCCTGGCCAGCCAGGCGCTGTACCAGGGCGAACTGGCGCGCGCCGAACAGGTGTTCCTGCTCAAGTACTTCCTGTCCAGCCAGACCGCCATCATGTGGATGAGCGCCACCGTGTTCCTGGCCACGGCAGCCTACTGGGGGGGCTTGCTGGGGGATTCGCCGTTCTTCGAGCACAGCGGCACGCGGCTGGCCTGGATCGCCGCCGGCGCCGGCTTCACCGGCCTGCTGGCGCGCTGGTACGAGAGCTACCTGATCAGCCCCGACGTCGGCCACATCCCGGTCAGCAACCTGTACGAAGTGTTCGTGTTGTTCACCGTGCTGACCACGCTGATGTACCTGTTCTACGAACAGCGCTACGCCACCCGCAAGCTGGGCGGCTTCGTCATGCTGGTGATCTCGGCGGCCGTCGGCTTTTTGCTGTGGTACAGCTTCGCGCGCGATGCGCACGAGATCCAGCCGCTGATCCCGGCGCTGCAATCGTATTGGATGAAGATCCACGTCCCGGCCAACTTCATCGGCTATGGCGCCTTTGCGCTGTCGGCCATGGTCGGCGCGGCCTACCTGCTGGCCAGCAAGGGCGTCCTGGCCAAGCGCCTGCCGCCGCTCAAGGTGCTCGACGACGTGATGTACCGCGCCATCTCGATCGGCTTCGTGTTCTTCACCATCGCCACCATTCTCGGCGCGCTGTGGGCGGCCGAAGCCTGGGGCACCTACTGGCAGTGGGATCCGAAGGAAACCTGGGCGCTGATCGTGTGGCTGAACTACGCCACCTGGCTGCACATGCGGCTCACCAAGGGCCTGCGTGGCGCGGTGCTGGCCTGGTGGGCGCTCATCGGCCTGCTGGTGACGACCTTCGCCTTCCTGGGCGTCAATATGTTCCTGTCGGGCCTGCACTCGTACGGCTCGCTCTAGCAGTACCCGGCGGCGGCCGCCTGGCGCGGCCGCCCGTCTCACCGCCGTGCGTCAGCGGCGATCCCCGAACACTTGATGCGCATCGCGCCACAGGCAGCGGTCCATCACCACCGCAATGCCGGCCGCCTGCGCGCGCAGGGCTTGCGGCTCGTTGATGACGCCGTCCTGCAGCCACAGCCGCTTGGCACCGATGGCGATGGCGTCGTCGACAATCGGGCCGATGGCGTCCGGCGCGCGGAACACATCGACGATATCGACGGCAAAGGGAATGTCGCGCAGCGAGGCATACGCCGGCTCGCCCAGGATGTGCGTCACACCCGGCCGCACCGGCACGATGCGGTAACCGAGCGATTGCAGATTGGCCGCCACGCGGTGGCTCGGCCGCGCCGGATCGGGGGACGCGCCAACCACGGCGATGATCTTGATTTCACGCAGCCACATTTCGATGGTGGCGCCGTCTGGATTCTGGAACACGCGCAGCTCCTCTCATGCAAAAGCAACAGCCTATGCCCGGCGCGCGCAGTGCACGGCGCGTGAACGCAAAGCGGCGGGCCGGCGCCCGCGCGCGCAGGTTCAGTACAGGCGTGGCTCGCCCGGCGGCCGTGTCTTGAAGCGCTTGTGCACCCAGTAGTACTGGTCGGGCGTCTTGCGGACCTCGTCTTCGATATGCGCGTTCATGCGCGTGGTGTCGGCGACGATGTCGTCGGTCGGAAAATTGCTCCACGGCTCGCCGAACTCGCCCACGTAGCCGCGCCCGCCCGGTTTCATGCGCACGATCAGCGGAATCACCACCGCGTGCGCCAGCCGTGCCACGCGCGACAGACCGGGAATCGTGGCGGTCTGCACGCCGAAGAACGGCACGAAGATCGATTCCTTGGGGCCGTAGTCCAGATCCGGCAGGTAATAGAACGGCCGCCCCTGCTTCATGGCCTTGACCGCCCCACGGATGCCTTCCTGGCGCGACAGCAACTGCTGGCTGCCGAAGCGCGTGCGCCCGTGCAGCAGCATGCGTTCGAGCACCTTGTCATTCTGCGCCGCGTACATGCTCACGCAGTCCATCTCCATCGCCATGCGGCTGCCGGCCATGTCGAGGCCGACGAAGTGCGGCACCAGCATGATCACCGCCTTGCCCTCGGCATGCGCCTGACGCACCTTGTCGACGCCGCGCAGCTCCACCAGCCGGCGCACGCGTGCCTCCGACGCCCACCAGATCACCCCGCGTTCGAGCATCGAGCGCGTCACCGCCACCACGTTGCGGCGCGCCAGCCGGCGGCGTTCGTGGTCGGACAGTTGCGGAAAGCACAGGCTCAGGTTTTTCAGCACCACGCGGCGACGCGGCACCACCAGCACGTACAGCACGTGTCCCAGCACCCAGCCGAAGGCCGCCTGCACGGGCAGCGGCAGCCAGTGGAGCAGCCACAGGATGACCAGCAACACGCGCGTCATTGCGCGGCCTCCGGGCGCGGCGCGCCGGCGGGCACCTTGTAGCGGTTGTAGCCCCACAGATATTGGCTCGGAGATTTCATGATGACGCGTTCGAGTTCACGATTGATGGCATGGACCCGCTCTTCGAGCGAGCCTTCGATGGGTTCGGTGGGTTCGATGACGCGCAGGCGCCAGCCCCGGCCGCGCGGCAGGCGCTCGCCCCAGAAAAACAGCACCTGCGTCTTGCCGACTTCGGACAGGCGCGCCGCCAGGGTCATGGTGTACGCCGGGCGGCCAAAGAACGGCGACCAGATGCCCTCGCCCACACCAGGCGCCTGATCCGGCAGCAGGCCCACCATGTGGCAGGCGCGCAGCTCTTTGATGAAGCGGCGTACGCCGGACAGATCGGCCGGCACCATGTCGACGAGACCGCGCTGGCGGCCCTGGCGCAGAAAGGGTTCGAGCACCCGCTGCTTGGGCGGGCGATACATGATGGTCACCGGCTGCGTGATGCCAACGTACAGCGAGGTGATCTCGAAGCAGCCCAGGTGCGGCGTCAGCGCCAGCACCGGCCGGCCGGCCTCCACGTGGGCGCGCAGCCGTTCGAGGCCATCGACCTGCACCACCTTGGCGATGACGTCGTCCATCGGGCGCAGCCACACGAAGGGCATCTCGAGGATCTGCTTGCCGGTCTCGCGCGCCACCGTCCAGCGTTCGCGCCGGGTGGCCGGCCGGCCCAGGGCCTGCGCCATGTTTTCGGCGATGCGGCGGCGGTAGCGGCCGGAGCTCCAATAGGTCAGCAGGCCGGCCAATGCGCCGGCCGCGTGCAGGGCCGGCAGGGGCCAGCGGCCCAGCCACCGGAAGAGAAATGTCAGCATCAAAAGGGTGTCGTCTAACGTCTGTAAAAAAGTGCGGCGGGAAGGCGGCACACCTGCCAATCGCGGCAGCCCCTTGCAACGAGGGGTGGGACAAAAGCTATAATTCTGGCTCCGCCGAGTTAAACAGACAACTTGCAGGGCGGTCATGTCATGCAAGACATGGAAAAACTGCTAAAGCGTCGCCTGCTCGAACCCCGGAGTTGGCCTCGCGCCGATAACGGGGTTTTTGCTTTCAGCAAGCAAGGAGCAGTCAGTAATGGCTCACGAATATCTCTTTTCATCCGAGTCCGTCTCGGAAGGCCATCCGGACAAAGTTGCCGACCAGATCTCCGATGCGGTGCTCGATGCCATTCTCAGCAACGACCCGCACGGTCGCGTCGCCTGTGAAACCCTGGTGTCCACCGGCCTGGTGGTGATCTCCGGCGAAATCACCACCACCGAACACATCAATTACCGCGAAATCGCCCAGAACACGGTGCGCCGCATCGGTTACGACGATTCCGAGATCGGCTTCGACTACAAGTCGTGCGCCATCCTCACCGCCATCAACCGCCAGTCGGCCGACATCGCCCAGGGCGTGAACGAAGGCCAGGGCCTCGATCTCGAACAAGGCGCCGGCGACCAGGGCCTGATGTTCGGCTACGCCTGCAACGAAACCTCGCAACTGATGCCGCTGCCGATCTATTACGCGCACCGCATCATGCAGCGTCAGGCCGAAGTGCGCAAAGACGGTCGCCTGCCCTGGCTGCGCCCGGACGCCAAGAGCCAACTGACCGTCAAGTACGTCGACGGCAAGCCGGTGGCCATCGACACCGTGGTGGTGTCGACCCAGCACAGCCCGGACATCTCGCACGCGCAACTGTCCGAAGCGGTGATCGAAGAAATCATCAAGCCGGTGCTGCCCAAGCATCTGCTCGAAGGCAACGTGCGCTACCTGATCAACCCCACCGGCCGCTTCGTGGTCGGCGGCCCGCACGGCGACTGCGGCCTGACCGGGCGCAAGATCATCGTCGACACCTACGGTGGCGCCGCGCGTCACGGTGGTGGCGCGTTCTCCGGCAAGGATCCGTCCAAGGTCGACCGCTCGGCCGCCTACGCTGGCCGCTACGTCGCCAAGAACGTGGTCGCCGCCGGCCTGGCCGACCGCTGCGAAGTGCAGGTGGCGTATGCCATCGGCGTGGCGCGCCCGGTGTCGCTGATGGTCAACACCTTCGGCACCGGCAAGATCAGCGACGAGAAGATCGTCGAACTCATCGAACGCCACTTCGATCTGCGCCCGAAGGGCATCATCGCCTCGCTCGACCTGCTGCGCCCGATCTACTCCAAGACCGCCGCCTACGGTCACTTCGGCCGTGACGAGCCGGAATTCACCTGGGAAGTCACCGACAAGGCCGACGCGCTGCGCGCCGAAGCCGGTCTCTGATCACCCGCCGCCCACCCCGCCCGGGGTGGGCGGCCCCACCGGGCCGCCCCACGCGCCCGTCGCACGACCTCAATCCACCTTCACGCGAAACAGCACCTCACCGCTTGCCCCGGCTTCGAGTGCCCCATCGAATACCCAATGCAGCGCACCGGTGCCGCCTGGCGTCTGCACCGGGCCGGCCGTGCAGTCGACGGCAGGCATGGGGCGCGGGTTGGCCGGCGTGTTCTGGGTGCACTGGCCCAGCCCGGCGGGCGTGCTGCCGAGGGCGCTCGAAACAAAGGTGGTATAGGCCGGCGTGGTGTCGTTGATCACCAGACGCGTGACGGCGCCGGGCGCATTGTTGGTATACGTGATGCGGTATTCAAGCTCGTCGCCTGGCTTGGCCTGATTGCTGACGGCAAAGGGGCCGCTGGTCGATACGTTGCGCACCTCTTTCCTGAGCGACAGGGCGGTCAGCCCCACGGTGGTCACATCGTTCAGGGTATAGGTCGCCAACGGCAGCGCCGGCACGGCGTTGCTGTAGTCGAAGGTCGCATTGATGCCGGCGGCATGGCTGTCGCCGGGCGGTGCGGTGGCCGGAATCAACTGGCGCACCACGATGCACACCTTGTCGCCGGCCGTCACCGATCGGCCCACCCCCAGGGGCGGATACAACTGCTGCGCACCGGCGTTCAGCGTGCCGCTGCACAGCGGATCATCGAACACCGTGGTGGCCCATTCGGCGTGCCCGTCGGGCGACACGGAAAAAACCACCTTGCCGGTGGTGGTGGCGGTAAAGGTGTGGGCATAGGTCACCGTGCTGTTGGGCACGCCTTCTTGCTGGCCGTTGCCCACGAACGCGTTGTCGGCCACGTCGCCAAAATCCAGTCGTGTAACGGACGTGCCCTGCCACTGGAATGAGACATGATCCGGCGTACCGGCGCGCACGTAGGCATAGCCGGCCGGCAAGGCCGCGCCGGCCAGCGAGACACCGGTGGAAATGAAACCGGCCAGATTGGTCTGTTCCACGCACACCATGGCATTGGCCGGCACGGCGGTGGCATCGAGCACATATCGCCCCGTGCCATCGCTGACCCCGCTGGCGTACACCAGGGTGGCCGGCGGCGCGGCGCAGTTGGTCAGGCGCATCGGGGCGCCGGCGATGGGCGCTTCGGGGCCGTCGCGAATGCCGTTGTTGGCCGTGCCGCCCCCCGCACCGTTGTCTACGAACACGCTGCCGGATACCGCCCCGTAAGCCACGCTGACCGCCAGACAGGTGTCTTCCACGCCGTTCCACAGGCCCGGCGCGACGATGACGTCGCTCTTCTTGTTGGTGAGGGCGGGGCTCTGGGTGGGCGTACACACCCCCGCCACCGGCGTCGGCGGCGTGGTGACGCGCACCGTCACGGCGCACGTCGAGGTCGCCGCCGTCATCGCTCCGCCGCTGAGGCGAACGACCCGCGTGGCCGCAGCCGCCGTCACGCTGCCGCCGCAGGTGTTGGCAATCAGCGGGCTGCCCGCCAGCACCAGGCCGCTGGGCAGGTTATCGGTAAAACCCAGATCGGTTTGTGCAACCGGCGTACCGGCGTGGTTCGTGAGGGTGAAGGTCAATTCGCTGGTCTGGCCGGCATCGATGTGCGTAGGCGAAAATGCCTTGCTCAGCGTGGCGAGCTTGCTGTCTTCGATGACCACCTGGCCGGTGCCGCCCGCAAAACCAAAACCATATTGCGCCAGCGAGGGCGCCGCCCCGCCATTGGGGGCGGTCGACCGGGCGACGCCACCGACGATCGGGCTACCGGCACTGGAACGCGTGCACGACACGCCGGCCTGACCACCGGTAGCGGCGCCATACCCTATGCCTACGTCATCGATACCGTAACTGCCGCCCTGGCCACCGGTGTACCCCGCACCACCTCCCCCACCACCGCCGCCGCCATAGCCGGCAATCTCGACACCGGCGGCACCGTCGGCGCCGGCATTCAGCGTGGTCCCGCAGGCCGATACCCCATTCATGAACGTGGCGCCGGAGGCGGTGGCGGCAACAGCATCGTGTATGTCGATGGCCCGACCGG
>JASGFB010000065.1:0-26446 GCA_047605765.1 Rhodocyclaceae bacterium | reverse complement strand
CGGCGCCCATTGATCCGCGCCAGCAGGCCGAGCACGAGGCCGCGCGGCGTGCCGAGCGCGCCCAGCAAGAAGCCGATGCCGCCAAGCGTGCGCAGCAGGCACGCGAAGACAAGGCGCGTTACGATGCCCGCGCCAAGGCGGCGGCCGACAAGAAGGCCGAGCGTCCGCAGTCGGCGCCTGTCGCCAACTAATCGCCGCCGGCCGGTACCAGCGGCGCCAGCATGCGCCGAATGGGCGCCGGCAAGCCCACCTCGGCCAGCCCATCGAGCGGCGCCCACATCATCGGCTGCGCATTGCGCCAGGCGGGTTGTGCCGGCAGGCGCAGCAGCCAGGGCGAGATGGTCAGCGCAAAGTGCGTGAAGGTATGGCGCAAGGCGTCCCGTGCTTCGAGCGCGCCGACCCGGCTGTCTCCGAACAGGCGGCGCACCACATCGGCGGGTGCTTCATCGGCCAAGGCCTCCGGCAGGCTGTAGAGCCCCCCCCAGATACCGGTGGCCGGGCGCTGTTCAAGCAGCACGGCGCCCTGTGACACTACCATCAGCATGTCGGCGGTGCGCTCGGGAATGGCTTTGCGCGGACGCGAGGCGGGCAATTCGGCCTGGCGGCCGGTGATCCGCGCCACGCAGGTGTCGTTGACGGGGCAGTGCATGCATAGCGGGCGGGCGCGCGTACACACCGTGGCGCCCAGATCCATGAGCGCCTGCGTATATGTGTCCATGCCCTCGGCCGGCAACAGCGCATCGGCCAGTTCCCACATCGTCGATTCGACCGCGCGCGTGCCCGGAAAGCCGTCGATGCCGAACTGGCGGGCGAGCACACGCTTGACGTTGCCATCCAGGATCGCCGCCCGTTCACCGAAGCAGAACGAAGCGATGGCGGCCGCGGTGGAGCGCCCGATGCCGGGGAGCGCCTGCAACGCCTGGCTGTTGTCGGGAAACCGGCCGCCGCAGTCATCGCGTACTTGTTGGGCGGCGCGATGCAGATTGCGTGCGCGGGCGTAATAGCCAAGCCCGCTCCAGTGGGCCAGCACGGCGTCGGCCGGTGCGTCGGCCAAGGCCACCACGGTGGGGAACGACTCCAGGAAGCGCAGGTAGTACGGAATGACGGTATCGACCTGCGTCTGCTGCAACATGATCTCGGAGAGCCACACGCGATAGGGATCGCGCGTTTTCTGCCAGGGCAGATCGTGGCGGCCATGCGTCAGTTGCCAGGCGATGAGGCGTTCGGCAAAGTCGGCCGTAGGAAAGGTGGGGGGCATCGGGCTAGTGTAGCGGGTCGACGACGGCCACGCGGGGCCTGATAATGACCGGCTAACGATTCCAAAAAATACCGATGACGACTCAGCCGCATCGCTCCGACCATCCCGATGCCGACGGCCACGCTTTCAGGCGGGCACTCGGCATGTTCGCCACCGGCATCACAGTGGTCACTGCTCGCGCCGAAGACGGCAGCCCCGTCGGCCTGACGGTGAACTCCTTCAATTCGGTCTCGCTGCACCCTCCGCTGGTGGTGTGGAGCCTGTCCAACCATGTCGGCATCCGGCATGTGTTCGAGCATTGTTCGCATTACGCCGTCAACGTGCTGGCTCACGACCAGGAATCCGTGTCGCGCAATTTCGCCGGCCGTCTGGCCGAGCGTTTCGCCGGCATGGCCTGGCATGACGGCACCACCGGCGTGCCGCTGCTGGATGGCTGCTGTGCGCATTTCGAAGTGCGCAACACGGTTCGTCACGCGGGGGGCGATCACACCGTCTTCGTCGGCGAGGTTGAGCGGTTCGAATGGTTCGAACGTGACCCGCTGGTGTATTTCCGGGGCCATTATCGGCAACTGGCCGAAAAGGATTGAACAATGAGCGAAGCGTCGGTTCGGCTCGACAAATGGTTGTGGGCCGCGCGCTTTTTCAAGACCCGTACGCTGGCGACCGAAGCAGTCGAAGGCGGGCGGGTGCATGTGAACGGCACGCGCGTCAAACCCGCCAAGGACGTCAAGCCGGGTGATCGCGTCGAAGTCACCATGGCTGACGTGCGTTGGGAACTGGTCGTGCAGGCGGTGGCCGAAAAGCGTGGGCCGGCAACCGTGGCCCGCACGCTCTACGAAGAAACCGAGGCCAGCCAGCAGCGCCGGGCGGAGCGTGCCGAGGCGCGCCGCGTCCAGGCCGAACCAGCCGATGACATCCGGGGCCGCCCGACCAAGCGCGATCGCCGCTCGCTCGAACGCTTCCGGCAAAGCTGACCGCTCAGTCCAGGGTCAGGGCCAGGGTGATCGGCAAAAACACCAATGACATCAGGTTGCCGATGAGGACGATCGACGCTACCCGCTCGGGATCCTGCCCGAAGCGTTCGGCAAAGATGTAGTTGAGCACAGCCGGCGGCATGGCGCCGTAGATGACCAGCAACGCGAAGTCTTCTCCGGTGATGCCGAAGACTACGCCAGCAGCCCATGACAGGGCTGCGCCGATCAAGGGGCGCGCCACCGCACCGAACATCCCGACACGCCATGCGCCCAGGTGCGCATCGGCCAGCCGCGCGCCCAGCGCGAACAGCATCAGGGGGATGGCGATGTCGCCCAGCATGCGGATCGCCATCAGCAGCGGCGGCCATACCTGGAAACCGGTCAGGGCGACGGCGGCACCGGCGATGGTGGCAAACACCAGCGGGAACCGCCAGATCATCAGGATGCGCGCATGGCGATCCAGCAACCAGCCGCCATAGACGAAGTGCACTGTGGTCGACACCACGAACAGCACCACGGCGGCGGGCAGCGCCTGGTTGCCGAAGGCCAATACCGCCAGGGGGATGCCGAGGTTGCCGGAATTGCCGAACATGATCGGCGGCCCCAGCGTCTTGAAATCCATGCGTGCCGTGCGCGAAAGCAGCGCCGCGGCCAGCCCCGACACCAGCAGGACCACCAGCATGGCGAGCGCCAGGGTGCGATGGGCGCCCAGATCGAAATCCTTGCCCGCCAGCACGGCGAATGACAGCGCCGGGGCGAATACGTCCATCGTCAGGCGATTGGCGTGGGTCAGATCAGGGCGATGACGGCGTGCTACCACGTATCCGACCGCCGCAATGGCGAACATCGGAAACAGGATCGAGATGATGCGGGCGAGCATGCGGCCGATTATGCCGCAGCCCGCCGCGCTTGTTGCTGCTAGAGGATATAGCGGGCGAGATCTTCGCGCTGCGACAGCACGCCGAGGCGGCCGTCGACGTAGGCGGCGTTGACGTGCACCGCCGACAGGCCAGGCTGACCGGCATCGAAAGAAACTTCTTCGAGCAGCTTTTCCATCACCGTGTACAGACGGCGTGCACCGATGTTCTCGGTCTTCTCGTTCACGTTGAAGGCGATTTCGGCCAGGCGGCGGATGCCATCGGGCTGGAAAGCCACAGTGACACCGTCGGTGGCGAGCAGCGCTTCGTACTGCTTGGTGAGGCAGGCGTCGGTGCTGGTCAGGATGCGCTCGAAATCATCCACCGACAGCGAGTCGAGTTCGACGCGAATCGGAAAGCGCCCCTGCAATTCGGGGATCAGATCGCTCGGCTTGGACAGGTGGAAGGCGCCGCTGGCGATGAACAGGATGTGATCCGTCCTGATCATGCCGTACTTGGTGCTGACCGTCGTGCCTTCGACCAGCGGCAGCAGATCGCGCTGCACCCCCTGGCGCGAGACGTCGGCACCCTGTGCATCGGCACGCGAGGCGATCTTGTCGATCTCGTCCAGGAAGACGATCCCGTTCTGTTCGACGGCGACGAGGGCCTCGGTCTTGAGCTCGTCGTCGTTCACCAGGCGTGCGGCCTCTTCATCGGTGAGCTGCTTGAGCGCATCGGCGATCTTCATCTTGCGCAGCTTCTTGCCACGACCCTGTCCGACGTTCTGGAACATGCCCTGGATCTGTTGCGTGAGTTCTTCCATGCCCGGCGGTGCGAAGATCTCCATCGATGCCGGCAGTTGGGCGATTTCGATTTCGATTTCCTTGTCGTCCAGCTCACCTTCGCGCAGGCGCTTGCGGAATTTCTGACGTGTGCTCGAATCCTCGGAGCTTTGCTGTTCGGCCGAAAAACCGACCGGTCGCGCGGCCGGAAGCAGGGCATCGAGGACGCGGTCTTCGGCGGCATCCTGCGCGCGGTCACGCACGCGGCGCATGGCGTTGGAGCGCGCTTCCTTGACGGCGATCTCCGCCAGGTCGCGGATGATGGTGTCGACGTCGCGGCCGACATAGCCGACTTCGGTGAACTTGGTGGCCTCGACCTTGATGAACGGCGCATTGGCCAGTCGCGCCAGACGGCGGGCGATTTCGGTCTTGCCCACACCGGTCGGCCCGATCATGAGAATGTTCTTGGGCGTGATCTCGGTCTGCAGGGGCTCGGCCACGCGCGAGCGCCGCCAGCGGTTGCGCAGTGCCACGGCAACGGCGCGCTTGGCGCGATCCTGACCGACGATGTGCTTGTCCAGTTCGGAGACGATCTCCGGAGGCGTCATGTTCATGATGTGTTCTGCCGCGAGAAGGGGGTGGCCGCCGCCGGACAGCGATGCGGCCGTAATGCGAAGACTAGTCCAGCGTCTCGATGATGTGACTCTGGTTGGTGTAGATGCACAGGTCGCCGGCGATCGACAGGGATTTCTTGACCACCTCGGCCGGCCCCAGTTCGGTGTTTTCGATCAGCGCGCGCGCCGCCGATTGAGCATAGGCGCCGCCACTGCCGATGGCGACGATGCCCTGTTCGGGTTCAAGCACGTCGCCGTTGCCGGTGATCACCAGCGAATGGTCGCGGTCGGCCACCGCCAGCATGGCTTCGAGCCGCCGCAGCATGCGGTCGGTGCGCCAGTCCTTGGCTAATTCGACCGCGCTGCGCACCAGGTTGCCCTGATGCTTTTCGAGCTTGGCCTCGAAACGTTCGAACAGCGTGAAGGCGTCTGCCGTGCCGCCCGCGAAGCCGGCCAGGATCTGGTCCTGGTACAGGCGGCGCACCTTGCGTGCCGTCGACTTGATGACGATGTTGCCGAGGGTGACCTGGCCGTCGCCGCCGAGTGCGACGCGATTGCCCCGGCGCACTGAAAGAATGGTAGTGCCGCGATATTGCTCCATGGCGTGTCCGACCTGTCTATCTGCGCGCCAGTTCAATCTGGGCGATCTGGTCGATGCCCATGACGCGCATGAGGGCCGCCACCAGGGCGTTGAGGCCGTGAATGCGGACCTTCTTGCCTTGCGCCTGGATCTGGGCCAATTGATTGAAAAGCGCGCCGGCCGCCACGAATTCGAGCCGTGTCAGGCCCTTGGCATCGATGTCGACGCTGTCCCGATCGCTGGCATAGGTCGCCAGACGGCGCAGTTGTTCGGTCTGGTTGGCGCTCGACAGCACGCTGTCGAAGGCAAAGTCTTCGGATACCGGCTCTTCACCACGCAGTTCGAGGCCGCCACTTTCGGTCAAGCCGCCGGTGTCGGTGAGGCTGGCCGCGACCGGCGCTTCGTAGGACGGCGGCGATTCTTCGAAGGTGATGGCATAGTCCAGCGCCACTTCGTCGAAGCGATCCTGGTCACCCAGTTGTTGCAGCAGGGCCAGGGCCAGATGCCAGAACGGACCGTTCTCGCGCTCGCCGGTCTTGAGGCGGGGCTGCACCAGGTTGAGCGCGTTCTGGGCGCCCAGCAGCGACACCTGCGCCCGCTGGCGCTTGAGGTCGCCGATGACGTCCATCAGCACGGTGGCGCCCGCTTCGTCGATGCCACGCACCCGCGACATGTCGATGCGCAGCTTGCCCGACTTGGCGCCGATGCGTGCCAGTTGTTCCAACTGGTTGCGTGCGTTGCCGGACAGATTGCCGGACAGATTCACCGACGGCGAGTTGGCGCGCACCGGCGCGGTCACCACCGGCTCGGCTTCGCCCCACAGCGGCGGTGAGATTTCGAACTGTTGGGCGAAGCTCACGCCACGGGCGTCGAAGGCAGTCTTGTTGCCGGTCAGCCGGTAAAGGTCGAGCAGCATGCGCCAGAGATGTTCGGAGGCGCGCCCCGCACTGCCGTCCAGGGCGGCTTCGAGGACCGCGCAGGCGGCTTCGTCGCTGGCGTTGGCGTACAGCACGGCGGCCTCTTCGATGGCAGCGTTGCCATCCCAGGTCGATTCGCTGACCTGGATGCTCTCGGCAGCCTTGGCCAGCGCGCGGCCGGCATCACCGTGCGGAAAATCGAGGATCGTGTTGTCTTGCGGCGCGTCGGCCCGTTCGCCGCCTGACCGCGAAGTGCCGGCCGGTTCAGTGGGCTTTTTGCCGAAAAATGGAATCACCATGGCATCGGTCTACTTCTTTGGGCCTGATTTCGCGCCGGAAGGGCCATCCACGAGAGGGGGGTGTGGATGCGGGCGCGGCAGAAAAAAGGCAAATCAGACCGGATTGTGCGTCCGGACGGGGCGCACACCAAATGGGTGCTTGCCCCGATTTCGCAGGGCAAGCACCCGGTATGGCACGGAATCAGTCCGCAAACATCTTCTGCATGCGTTCACGACGCGTCTGTGCTTCAACCGACAATGTTGCCGTCGGCCGGGCGAGCAGCCGTGCCAGCCCGATCGGCTCGCCGGTTTCTTCGCAATAACCGTAGGATTCATCATTAATGCGGACGATGGCCTGATCGATCTTCTTGAGCAGCTTCCGTTCGCGGTCACGCGTGCGCAGCTCGAGCGCGTGTTCTTCTTCCACGGTGGCACGGTCCGCCGGATCGGCCACGGTTTCTTGCTCGCGCATGTGCTCGACGGTCTCGTCGACCTTCTGCTGAAGCTCGTCCCGCATGCGCATCAGGCGCTCACGGAAGAACGCCAGCTGTTCCGCATTCATGTAATCCGACTCGGGCATCGCCAGAAGCTTGGCTTCGGTTAGCGCCATGGAGACTCCCCCATCAGTAGTTCACTAGAAGACCCGGCATTCTGCCGGAGTCACGTCTGCTTTCACAGTCCCCGTAAACGGCCATTGCCGTAGCCGGGTTGAGCGCATCGTGCAATATATGGGCCAGATCGCAAAGTACAATAGGCGAATGACCGACAGCCGATACACAGAACGCGTTCACCGATGGCCGGTGCGGGTTTATTATGAAGACACTGACGCCGCTGGCGTCGTCTATTACGCAAACTATCTGCGGTTTTGCGAGCGGGCGCGTACCGAATGGCTGCGCGAACTCGAATTCCACCAACAGCAACTGATGCGAGAGCAAGGCCTGGCCTTCGTGGTGACCCGCGTCGAGGCGGACTACCTCAAGGGCGCGGAACTCGACGACGCTTTGTCGGTCTGCTCGACCGTCGAATCCATCGGCCGCGCCAGCGTGCGTTTCAAGCAGCAGATAATACGGGGCGACGAGACATTGTTTGTGGCAACCGTCACGATCGCCTGCGTCGATTGGGCGCGCCGGCGTCCTGCCCGTTTGCCCGAAAAACTCAAAAATCTCCTGGAACCCCCTGAATGAACGTTACCCAAGATTTGTCGATTCTCACGCTCATTGGCAACGCCAGCGTGGTGGTGAAAATCGTCATGGCGATCCTGCTGGCTGTCTCTGTGATGTCGTGGTACTGGATTTTCCGCAAGGGCTTTGCCATTCGTCAGGCTGGACGGCGCACCGGCGAATTCGAACATCAATTCTGGAGCGGTGGCGAACTGGCCCAGCTCTATCGTGGCGTGGCCGCCGACCGTCCCGGTGCCGGTCAGCTGGCGCGCATCTTCGAAGCGGGCTACCGCGAATTCTCCAAACTGCGCGGCCAGCCCAAGCTGGAAGCCTCTGACATCATCGACGGTTCGCGCCGCGCCATGCGCGCCACCTACCAGCGTGAGCTGGACGACCTCGAAGCGCACCTGGCCTTCCTGGCCTCGGTCGGTTCGGTCAGCCCGTATGTGGGCCTGTTCGGCACCGTGTGGGGGATCATGAACGCCTTCCGCGGGCTGGGTGACGTCGGCACCGCCACGCTTGCCCACGTCGCGCCGGGCATCGCCGAAGCCCTGGTGGCCACCGCCATCGGCCTGTTCGCCGCCATCCCCGCCGTGGTGGCCTACAACCGTTACGCCCACGACCTGGATCGTCTGGCAATCCGTTTCGAGAGCTTCATGGAAGAGTTCTCGAACATCCTCCAGCGCCAGCTTCGCTGAGGGCCGCGCGATGAGACAACGCCGCCTGATGAACCAGATCAACGTCGTGCCCTACATCGACGTGATGCTGGTGTTGCTCGTCATCTTCATGGTGACGGCGCCCATGCTGCCGACGGGCACGGTGGATGTGCCCAGCGTCGCCAAGGCGTCGCAGGCCAAGCTGCCGCCGCTGGAGGTCGTCGTCAAATCGGCCAACGACTTGCAGATGCGCGATCGCTCGAAGACCGAAACCCTGTCGGACGTGACGCGTTCGGATCTGGTGCAGCGCCTGCGCGATGCCCAGGCGATCAACCCCGATCAACCGGTGGTGATCGCCGCCGACAAGAGCGTGCGCTACGAAGCCGTCATGCAGGTCATGGATCTGCTCCAGCAGAACCAGATCGCCAAGGTCGGGCTGCTCGTGCGGCCCGCACAGTAAAGGGCGCAGCGCATGCCGCCGGCAAGAGAAGAACAGCCCGGCAAGTGGATCTCGCTTGCCCTGACCGCCTTGATGCACGTGCTGCTGGCCGTGTTTCTGTTTTTCGGCGTGCAATGGTCGCAACGCTCCCCCGAGCCGATCTCGGTGGAACTCGTGCGCACCCTGCCATCGGTGCAACCGGCCGCGCCGCAGACACCGCAGCCGCCCACGCCACCCGCTGAAGAGCAGCCCGCGCCGACGCCTCCGCCGGCGCCGCCAGCCAGGCAGGTGGAAGAGCCGAAGCCGGTCACGCCGGACATCGCCATCAAGGAGCCGAAGGACAAACCCAAGAAGGTCGAGCCCAAGCCGGAACCCAAACCCGAGCCCAAGCCGGTCGAAAAGGAAAAGCCCAAGCCCGAGAAAAAGCCTGAGCCCAAGCCGGAACCCAAGCCCGAGAAAAAGCCCGAGCCGAAGGTGGCCGACAAGGCGCCGCCCAAGCCGGCGGCGATTCCCGCGCCGAATGACGCCGACCGGCTCGCCGCCCTGGCCAATCAGGACGTGGCGCGCGCCAGGGCGGTCACGCGACAGAATGATCTGCTCAACAAATCCCAGGCCGAGGTGGTGGGCAATTCGAAGGCCGTCGATGAATGGGTTTCGCGCATCATTGCCAAGGTCAGGCCCAATATCGTCAAGCCGCCCAATCTGGCCGGCCGTCCCAAGGTCATATTTGCGGTGCGATTGCTGCCTGACGGGTCTGTCAGCGAAGTCCACCTCAAGAGCAGTTCCGGCAATCCGACGCTGGATGCCAATGTCGAGCGAGCCATCCGTAATTCAAGCCCGCTACCATTGCCGGCGCGGCCGGGGGCCTTTGAACCCGACCTCAGCCTGACCTTCGATCCGAACGATCCGGCGGGCGGTTGATCAAAGCGTCGGTTAATGGTGGTGCCGGGCGCGTTGCTTGCGCTCGGCGGCGAAGTGGTCTTGATTTTCTGGAAGCGCCGTGGAGGCGAGCCGATGTGGGCGTCAGCGCTTGCACCGAATTGGCGCGGATCGTGGCGCGCACCAAGCCACGCATGGATTCACACGTGACAGGCGTGACAGCCCGGTCACATATTCAAGATATACCTGCGGGCACAGCCATGGGCCGTCTGCCTGCCGTGAGCAGGCAGTATGTCCGCAGTCTGAAAGGCGCGACGGTTCCTCTGGTTTTGCTGGCGTTTTGTTACAAAAGATTCCCGGCACCCCATTCGGTCCTCGCGTCCCCTCGGGTTTGATAGGCATATAATCGAAAAAACTTATATGAAGCGCAGACTTTTCCTTCACATCTGCTCAGCCATTTCGCTGGCGGGCATGGTTAGTGTCTCTTCCGTAGCGCACGCGCAACTCTCTATCGAGATTTCTGGCGCGGGCGCCAGCCGCATTCCGATTGCGATCGGTACCTTCGAAGGTGAAAACCTTTTGCCGCGCGCCGTGACGGACGTCGTGCGCGACGATCTGGACCGTTCAGGCCTGTTCCGCCGCATCGAAACCGGGCCGCAACCGCTGTCCGAAACGGCAATGCCCGATTTCAACGGCTGGCGCGGTCGCGGGGCGGATGCGCTGGTGGTGGGCTCGGTGGTCAATGCGGGCGGGCGTTTCGAATCGCGCTTCCGTCTGTACGACGTGGCACGCCAGCAGGGGCTGCTGGGGCAGGCTTATACCTTCCAGGCCGATTCGTACCGCGATGTCGGCCACCGCATTGCCGACGCCATTTATGAAAAACTGCTTGGCGAGCCGGGTATCTTCTCCACCCGTATCGCTTATGTCGAAAAACGCGGCTCGCAATTCTCGCTGGTCGTGGCCGATGCCGATGGCAATCGCGCCGTGGCGGTGCTGCGTTCGCCCGAACCGATCATTTCGCCGACCTGGTCGCCTGATGGCAGCCGGCTGGCCTATGTGTCCTTCGAAGCCAAGAAACCGATCATCTATATTCGCGACATCGGTTCCGAGCGACGCATCGTGCTGTCCAATTTCAAGGGCTCGAACTCGGCTCCGGCCTGGGCGCCCGATGGCAAGCGCCTGGCCATTGTATTAACGAAAGACGGGCTGTCCCAGCTTTACATGGTCGCTGCCGATGGCAGCGGCGTGCGCCGCCTGGCCAGTTCGAGCGGCATCGACACCGAGCCGGTTTTTTCGCCGGACGGTCAGTACATCTATTTCACCTCGGATCGTGGCGGTGCGCCCCAGATCTACCGCATGTCGGCAGGCGGCGGCGACGCGCAGCGCGTCACGTTCGAGGGCGGCTACAACGTAAGTCCGCAGATTTCGCCCGATGGCAAGACGCTGGCATACATTTCGCGTAACAACGGTCGCTTCCAACTGATGACGATGGATTTGGCGACTCAGCAAACGCAGGTGATGACAGACACGGCCAAGGACGAATCCCCGAGTTTCGCGCCCAATGGGCGTTACATCCTGTACGCCACGGAAGTCGGCGGCCGGGGTGTACTGTCCGTTGTGTCCGTCGATGGCAAGACCCGTTACCGGCTATCTCAGCAGGCGAGCGAAGTTCGCGAACCGGCGTGGGGCCCGCTGGTGAGGTGAGACATTCACTTTGGAGAAAACAATGAAACACTACCAATTGCCCCTGGCTGCTCTGGCTGTACTCGTTCTGGCTGCGTGCAGCAGCACGCCGACTCAAGAAGCGGCACCCGTGACCACCTCCGGCCCGACCGAAGTGCGTCCGCAACAGACGCCGACGACCACGACCCCGGTGCAGCCTTCGGGCAATCCGTTCGCCGTGCTGAAGGATCCGAACAACATTCTGTCCAAGCGCAGCGTGTTCTTCGACTTCGATGCCTTCTCGGTGAGCCAACAATACGTGCCGCTGATCGAAGCGCACTCGCGTTTCCTGAAGGCCAACCCGACCGCCAAGGTTCTGATCCAGGGCAACACCGACGAGCGCGGCTCGTCCGAGTACAACCTGGCGCTGGGCCAAAAGCGTGCCGACGCCGTCAAGAAGAACATGTCGCTGCTGGGCGTGCCTGATTCGCAGATCGAAACCGTCTCCCTGGGCAAGGAAAAGCCCAAGGCCGATGGTCACGACGAAGCCTCGTGGGCGCAAAACCGCCGTTCCGATATCCTGTATAACGGCGAGTACTAATCAACCGTAGCGATGGGTGGCGGTCGGCGAAGAGCCGCCCCGCCACCTGACAGGATGCGTTTATGACCCGTTCCAAGATTTCGGCGGCGTGCCTAGGCCTGTTGTTGGCTCATTCAGCGCATGCGGCGCTGTTTGACGATGACGAAGCACGCCGGCGCATCGAGCAACTGCGTGCGGACACCGATGCCCGCATCCAGAAAGTGGAAGATGCGCAGCGAGCCCAATTGCAATTGAGCAATCAGCTCGAACAACTGCGTTCCGACCTGAACCGCCTGCGCGGGCAGATCGAAACCATGGCCAATGACCTGGACCAGGCCCAGAAGCGCCAGAAAGACTTTTACGTCGATCTGGACGGTCGCCTGCGCAAGGTCGAAGGCTCGGTCACCAACCTGGCCCAGGCCAGCGCACCGGTGGCTCCGCAGGGTGATCCGGCTTCGGAGTCGCGTGACTACGAAACGGCCCTGAACGCGTTCCGGGGCGCCAAGTACGTCGACGCTGCCAACGCTTTCAAGAACTTCATCAAGACCTATCCCAAGAGCGCCTTCCAGCCGTCTGCCAACTTCTGGGCGGGGGCCGCGTATTTCCAGGCGCGCGACATCGACAGCGCACGTGATTACTACACGCGCGTGATCACGGGGTGGCCCGACGATGCGCTGGCACCGGAAGCGATGCTGGGATTGTCGAATACGCAGAACGAGAAGGGCGACAAGAAAGCCGCCCGGGCGACGCTCGAACAATTGGTCGTCAAATACCCCAGCAGCGACGCGGCCAAGACCGCCAAGCAGCGCCTGGGCAAGAAATAAGTCTATAAAGAACCACCGGCGGGGCATCGGCGAAAACGCCGATGCCCCGTTTTGTCGTGGTGGATGGCCCCATGAACGATGTTGTAGAGACCGGGCGTGCCGCAACGCGGCTGCGCATCACCGAAATATTCTTTTCGCTGCAGGGCGAATCGAGCCGCGTCGGCCTGCCGACCGTGTTCGTGCGCCTGACCGGCTGCCCCTTGCGATGCACCTGGTGTGATACCGCATATGCGTTTCACGGCGGTGGCTATCGCACGCTGGACGATATCCTTGCCGAAGTGGCGCAACACGGCACGCCCTATGTGTGCGTGACGGGTGGCGAGCCGCTGGCACAGAAAGCCTGCCTGGAACTCCTCGTCCGGTTGTGTGATGAGGGCTTCGCGGTGTCACTGGAAACCAGTGGTGCGCTGGACGTGTCCGGCGTCGATCCGCGCGTGTCCAAGGTCATGGATCTGAAAGCGCCCGGTTCGGGCGAGCTGGCCAAGAATCGCTGGGAGAACCTGCGTCACCTGACCCGCCACGACGAATTGAAATTCGTGCTGGCCGATGAGGCCGACTATCTGTGGGCACGTCAGGTTCTGGCCGAACACGATCTGGCCGCGCGTTGCCCGGTGCTGTTCTCGCCCGTGCAGGGCACGCTAACGCCGGCGCAACTGGCCGAGTGGGTGCTGCGTGATCGTCTGCCGGTGCGCATGCAGGTGCAACTGCACAAGATCATCTGGGGCAACATGCCCGGCAAGTGATCGCCCTTTTTTGAATCGTGCTTCATTCAGGATGTGACATGGCAACGCAACGCGCAGTCGTACTTCTTTCCGGTGGGCTGGATTCGGCCACGTGCCTGGCGATCGCACGCGAACGCGGGTTGGAAACCTATGCGCTGTCGGTCTCGTACGGCCAACGCAGCCAGGCCGAACTCAACGCTGCCCGTCGCGTGGCCAGCGCGCTGGGCGCCCGTGAGCATCGCGTGGCGCACGTCGACCTGGGCCAATTCGGCGGCTCGGCGCTGACCGACGCCTCTATCGAGGTGCCGACCGATGGCCTGCAGAGCGGCATTCCCATCACCTATGTGCCGGCGCGCAACACCGTCATGCTGTCGCTGGCGCTCGGCTGGGCCGAGGTGCTGGGTGCCGAGCATATTTTCGTCGGCGTGAACGCTGTCGATTATTCCGGCTACCCGGACTGCCGGCCGGATTACATCCGCGCGTTCGAGACCATGGCCAACCTGGCGACGCGCGCAGCGGTCGAAGGCCTGCGTCTGCACATCCATGCACCGCTGATCGATCTGTCCAAGGCGCAGATCGCGCAGCAGGGCACCGCGCTGGGCGTCGATTATTCGATGACGGTGACGTGCTACCAGGCCGATGAAGAAGGCCGCGCCTGCGGCAAGTGCGATGCCTGCCGCCTGCGCCGTGCCGGCTTCGAGGCCGCCGGCCTGCCCGACCCGACGCGCTACCAGGGCTGAACCCGCGTCGGCACGCAAACGAATGGCGCCCGTGGGCGCCATTTTCATGTGCGATGCTCATCGCACGCGCCAAAAAAAACGCCGCTCGGGAGAGCGGCATTTTTTGTGCGACCGAATGTCGATCAGGCGGATCAGACGCCCAGCAGCTTCACGGTGTGCGAAGCGATCATCCATTCTTCGTTGGTCGGGATCACGGCAACGATCACGCCGCTGTCCGGGGTGCTGACCACTTGTGCCTTGCCGCGTTGCTTGTTGAGGTCTTCGTCCAGCTTGGCTCCCATCCAGCCCAGGTAGCCGGTGACCGCGCGGCGCACCAGATCCGAGTTCTCGCCGATGCCGCCGGTGAACACCAGCGCGTCCAGGCCACCCGAAGCGATCATCAGGTTGCCGATGTCGCGTGCCACGCGGTAGCAGAACAGATCGACCGCTTGCTTGGCTTCCGGCGCGTCGGAGGATTCCAGCGTACGCATGTCCTGGCTGATGCCCGACACGCCCAGCAGGCCCGATTCCTTGTAGACGAAATTCGACAGCTCCTTGAGACCGTAGCCGTGCGTTTCCATCATGTACAGCAGCACGCCGGCGTCGATCGAGCCGGTGCGGGTGCCCATCATCAGGCCTTCGGCGGCGGTGAAGCCCATGGTGGTGGCTACGCACTTGCCGTCGCGCAGCGCGGCCATCGAAGCGCCGTTGCCCAGGTGGGCGATGATCACGCGGCCCATGCCCTTTTCACCGACGACCTTGGTCAGCTGACGCGACACGTAGTCATACGACTGGCCGTGGAAGCCATAGCGGCGCACGCCTTCGGCCGTGATCTTGCGCGGGATCGCATAGATCTGGGCCAGCTCCGGCTGGGTGCGGTGGAAAGCGGTGTCGAAGCAGGCCACTTGCGGCAGGTTGGGGTACTTCTTGGCCAGCGCGCGGATCGGGCGCAGGTTGTGCGGTTGGTGCAGCGGGCCCAGCGGAACCAGCGAGGTCAGGAAATCCATGATTTCCGGCGTGATCTGGGTCGGGGCGGTGAAGCGTTCGCCACCGTGCAGCACGCGGTGGCCGACGGCCACCAGCTCGACGTTCTGGGCTTCGATCCAGCTCAGCAGCGTGTCGAGCGCCACTTGCTGTTCGGTTTCGAAGTCAGCACCGGCGGGGGCCTTGATGATCGTGTCGACCAGCACCTTGCCGTCGATGTCCTTGGCCACGAACTTCGTTTCCGCGCCGATACCATCGATCTGACCACGGTAGATCGACGGTGCGTTCTCGCGCAGCGGCGATTCGAACATGGCGAACTTCAGGCTCGAGGAGCCGGCGTTGATAACGAGTAGAGCTTTCATTGTTTAAACCTGCCTTAACTGAAGATTATTGTTTGCGGGAGGAGACCATTCGCTTAATGATGGCGCAGGAACCCACCCGGGCTTCCGCACGATCGGCACGACTTGTCAGGACGATGGGCACGCGTGCCCCAACTACGACGCCGGCAAGAAACCCGCCAGCGAGATATTCCAGTTGCTTGCCCAGCATATTGCCGGCTTCAAGATCCGGCACCACCAGGATGTCCGCCCGGCCGGCGACGTCCGAACGGATGCCCTTGGCGTGCGCGGCAAACTCTGACACAGCATTGTCGAAGGCCAGCGGCCCATCGACGATGGCGCCGCGGATCTGCCCACGGTCGGCCATTTTGCACAAAGCGGCCGCATCCAGGGTGGCCGGCATCTTTGGATTCACGACTTCGACCGCCGCCAGAATCGCCACGCGCGGCTGACTGATGCCGAGGGCGTGGGCAACGTCGATGGCGTTCTGCACGATCGACATCTTGGTGGGGAGATCCGGCTGGATGTTGATCGCCGCGTCGGTGATCAGCAACGGGCGCGGATAGCGCGGCACGTCGGCCACATACACGTGGCTGAGGCGGCGGCTGGTGCGCAGGCCGGTCTGGCTCGCCACGATGGCGCCCATGTATTCATCGGTGTGGAGGCTCCCCTTCATGAGGGCGTCCACGCCGCCATTGCGGGCCATTTCAACCGCGCGGGCGGCAGCAGCCTCGCTGTGTTCGACATCGACGATGGCGCAGCCGGCCAGATCCACGCCCAGATCGCCCGCCACGTGGCGAATGCGTGCTTCCGGCCCCACCAGGACGGGGTCGATGAGGCCTTCGTCGCGGGCCAGCAGGGCGCCCAGCAGGGATTCGGCGTCACACGGATGCACCACGGCCATGCGGATGGGCGGGCCGTCCTGCGCCTGGGCCACCAGCTTGCGGTAGCGGGCGTCGTCATCGGCCAGCGTCAGTTCGGGCAAGGTGGCGGCCGCACGGCGGATCTTGTCCTTGGGCGCCAGCACCGTGGCGGCGCCGCTGACCACGGTATCGCCGCGCTGATTGGTAACCAGGCTGTCGATGGTCACGTGCCCGGTGGCCGCGTCCTTGGCGGCACAGGCCAGCGTTACGCTGAGGACGTCGCCAACATGCACCGCGGCGACGAAATCAAGGTTCTGGCTGACATAGACCGTGCCCGGGCCGGGGAAACGATTGCCCAGCGCCGCTGAAATGAACGACGCGGACAACATGCCGTGGGCGACGATCTGGCCTGCGGCGGTGCCACGGGCAAACGATTCGTCCAGGTGTGTAGGGTTGAGGTCGCCGGAGACGGCGGCAAAGAGCTGGATATCCTGCAGGCGGATGGTGCGCGAGAACGTGACGCGATCCCCGACATGAATGTCGTCGAACGTCACGTTTTCCAGCAGGGAGATTTGACCTGGCCGTGCAGGTTCAATCATTCTTTCATCCTATTGCCCTAGGCTGCGTCATGCTAACGATTAATCAATGTCGAAAAAGTGACCCACGTCAAGCCAAGGGGTAAGCCAGTCGTGCTTAGTAAGCGGTTTTGCGCCGATGTTAGAATCCGTCGCGTCGAGCGGCCGTCGCCGCCCGCCACGATAATGCGCAAAGCCGCTCCGCGCTCGGCTGCGGGCCACGTCCCGCCCTTCGCCACATAAATTCACCGACCACCATCATGCAGATCGTCATTCTCGCCGCCGGCCAGGGCAAGCGCATGCGTTCCCGCCTTCCCAAGGTGCTGCAGCCGATTGCGGCGCGCCCGATGCTCGCTCACGTGCTGGATACGGCGCGCGCCCTGGCGCCGCAACACATCTGCGTGGTGTACGGCCATGGCGGCGATCTGGTGCGCGCCGCGCTGTCGGCGCCGGACGTCGTGTGGGCAGAGCAGGCGCAGCAACTGGGTACGGGCCATGCCGTCCAGCAGGCGATGCCGCAGCTCGATGATGACGGCATGGCGCTGGTGCTCTACGGCGACGTGCCGCTGACCCGGCCGGAAACGCTCAAGGCACTGGTGGACGCCAGCGGCCAGGGGGTTGCGCTCCTCACGGTAAATATGGATCAGCCGACGGGATATGGCAGGATTATTCGCGACGCCGTCGGCCAGGTGCGCCGCATCGTCGAAGAAAAGGACGCCAGCCCCGAACAGCGCCTGGTGAAGGAAGTGAACACCGGCATCCTGTGCGCGCCGGTGCGCGCCCTGCGCGACTGGCTGAGCCGCCTGTCCAACGACAACTCGCAGGGCGAGTACTACCTGACCGACATCATCGGCATGGCGGTCGACGACGGCATGCCGGTCACCGCTGTGCAGCCGGCCGCCGAATGGGAGACCCTCGGCGTCAACAGCAAGGTGCAACTGGCCGAGCTGGAACGCATCCATCAGCGCAACCTGGCCGCGCGCCTGCTGGACGAGGGCGTCACGCTGCTCGATCCGGCGCGTATCGATATCCGAGGGCAGTTGCGGTGCGAAGCGGACGTCGAAATCGACGTCGGCTGCGTGTTCGAAGGTGACGTCGAACTGGGCGAGGGCGTGCGCATCGGCGCGTACTGCGTCCTGCGCAACGTGCGCATCGCTGCCGGCACGCGACTGGCGCCGTTCTGCCACCTCGAAGATGCCCAGGTCGGCCCGGCCTGCGTCATTGGCCCTTACGCGCGCCTGCGCCCCGGCACCACCCTGGGCGAGGATGTACACGTGGGTAACTTCGTCGAGATCAAGAACAGTCAGGTGGCCGACCACACCAAGGCCAATCACCTGGCCTACGTCGGCGACGCCACCGTAGGCAGCGGCGTCAATATCGGCGCCGGTGTCATCACCTGCAATTACGACGGCGCCAACAAGTACCGCACCGTCATCGAGGATGACGCCTTCATCGGCTCGGATTCGCAATTGATTGCGCCGGTCCGCGTGGGCAAGGGCGCCAACATCGGGGCCGGCACCACGCTGACGCAGGATGCCCCCGCGGGCACGCTGACCCTGGGGCGCGCGCGCCAGGTGACCATCGAGGGCTGGCAGCGCCCGGTCAAGAAAAAGCCCTGAGGCGCTCGCCTCAGAACATCACGGCCACCGGCGCGCGGCTCGGCGCCGACGCCTTGGCCGGCGTGCCGAAGTGCCGGCCTTGCCAGCTGCCGCGCTCGGCCAGGGCGTCTTCGAGCAGCAAATTCATGTTGACCGGTTTGATGCTCCACTGCGGTGACAGCAGCAGTGAAGGCGAGCATTCCGCCACCAGGCGCTGGATCTTCACATAGGGCGACAACTGCTCGACGGTGTCGGTCACGCAGGCCAGATAGGTGTCCGGGTCCATCATCGGCACGCTGTCGGGGTCATCGCGCCAGGTGTTGGCCAGCTGCGAGCCCTTGACGATCTGGAGCTGGTGGAACTTGATCGCATCCAGGCCGATGTGGGCGAGCGCCCGCGCCCCGGTTTGAATGGTCTCGCGCGTTTCGCCGGGCAGGCCGTAAAGCATGTGGCCGGTCAGGAACAGGCCGCGATCGCCGGCGCGGCGTACCGCATCCACGGTTTCTTCAAAAGAATGGCCGCGATTGCAGCGGCGCAGCACTTCGTCGTCGCACGATTCGATGCCGATTTCGAGCTCGACCACGGTGCGGATGGACAGCTCCGCCAGGTAATCGAGCACTTCGTCCGGCAGGCAGTCGGGGCGCGTGCCGATCACCAGCCCCGAAATCTGCGGATGGGCCAAGGCCACCTGGTAGGCGCTGCGCAGGCGTTCCACGCTGCCATAGGTGTTTGAATAGGTCTGGAAGTACGCCACGTAGCGTTCTTTGAGGCCGTAGCGCCGTTGCACCTGGGTCAGGCCGGTTTCGATCTGGGCGTGGATATCGTCGACGCCCTGCAGATATGCCGGCGTGAAACTGCGGTTGTTGCAGAAGCTGCAACCGTGTGAGCCGCGTGAGCCATCGCGATTGGGGCAGGTAAAGCCTGCGTCGAGCGAAATCTTCTGCAGCCGGCAGCCGTAGGTGTACTTCACCCAGTCGTTGTATGCGTTGTAGCGGCGACCATGGAAATACTCGGGCGGGAAGTCGGACATGATGGCTGCCTGGCTGGTGGTGGACAATTCACATTAGGGTGCCCACTGACTACAGTGCCTGCGCAAGATCAAGTCAGCGCTTTCCGATGCCGGGCAGCGGTAACGCGGTTGCGAACTTTGACCTTTTGACGGCAAAAAAAGCGCGCACGTTGCGTACGTGCATGTCGGCCGAAAGCAGTCGATGAGCCAGCGCGTGGTATGCATCCATCGACGGCACGTTCAGGATCAGCACGAAATCCGGCCCGCTGGCGGTCTGGTAGCACTGCTGCACGGCGGGTTCGTCGGCGATGCGGGCCTCGAAGCTGTTCAGCCATTCGGTGCTCTGTTGTTCCAGCGTGATCTCCACGATAGCCGTCAGGCCGGCACCGACGGCCTCGGGGTGGAGGATCGCCACCGTCCGCTCGATGACCCCCGACTGGCGCAGGCGCCGCACACGACGCAGACAGGTGGCGGCCGATACATGGACCAGGGCCGCCAGTGCCTCGTTGGTCAGCGAGGCGTCTTCTTGCAGGTGCTGAAGAATGCGCAGGTCGGTGGCGTCCAAAGGCGGCATGGGCATGGCAAAGGAATGAGGTGTCTCGAAGGCTCGGCATGAAATAATATTTCATGCGCGGTGAGTGAGGAAATTTTCTTTCTTTACGTGCCAAATATTGCAAGCATCCACCATGCGGCTGCGCATACGATGACGTCCTTCCCACTGCCCCTGCGGAGTGCATCATGTGTGGCATCGTCGGCGCCGTCGCCCAACGCAATATCGTCCCCATCCTCATCGAAGGCCTCAAGCGGCTGGAGTACCGGGGCTATGACTCCTGCGGCGTGGCCGTCCACCGCAATGGCGAGCTGACGCGTGCGCGCAGCACCTCGCGCGTGGCGGAACTCGACGCGCAAGTGCGCACCGAACACCTCTCGGGCTTCACCGGCATCGCCCACACGCGCTGGGCCACGCACGGCGCACCGGCCGTCCACAATGCCCACCCGCATTTTTCGCGCGACCGCATTGCACTGGTGCACAACGGCATCATCGAGAACCACGACGAACTGCGCGAAGAATTGCGCGCCAAGGGTTACGACTTCGTCAGCCAGACCGACACCGAAGTCATCGCCCACTTGGTGGAATCGTTCTACGACGGCGACCTGTTCGAAGCCGTCAAACAGGCCTCGCGCCAACTGCGCGGCGCCTACGCCATCGCCGTCTTCTGCCGTGACGAGCCCCACCGCCTGGTGGCCACGCGCGAAGGCTCGCCCCTGGTACTGGGCGTGGGCGACAACGAAAATTTTGTCGCCTCCGATGCCATGGCGCTGGCTGGCGTCACCGACCAGATCGTTTATCTGGAAGAAGGCGACATCGTGGATCTGCAACTGGGCCGCTATTGGATCGAAGCGCGCACCGAAAGCGGCTTCGAACGCGTCGAACGTCCGGTCCGCACCGTCCACGCCCATACCGGCGCCGCCGAACTCGGCCCGTATCGCCATTTCATGCAGAAGGAAATCTTCGAGCAGCCGCGCGCAATCGCCGATACGCTCGAAGGCGTCGTCAACATCACACCCGAACTCTTCGGGGACGGTGCCTACAAGGTCTTCAAGGACATCGATTCGGTCCTCATCCTGGCTTGCGGCACCAGCTATTACGCCGGCTGCACCGCCAAATACTGGCTGGAAGCCATCGCCGGCATCCCCACCCAGGTAGAGATCGCCAGCGAATACCGCTACCGCACCAGCGTGCCCAACCCGCGCAGCCTCGTCGTCACCATCTCGCAGTCAGGTGAGACCGCCGACACCATCGCCGCGCTCAAACATGCCCGCGCACTGGGCATGGACAACACGTTGACCATCTGCAACGTGGCGACCAGCGCCATGGTGCGCGAATGCAAGCTGGCCTACATCACCCGCGCCGGCGTCGAGATCGGCGTGGCATCGACCAAGGCCTTCACCACCCAATTGGCGGCCCTGTTCCTGCTGACCCTGGCCCTGGCCCAGGTGCGCGGCAAGATCAGCGAAGAGCAAGAGGCCGAATGCCTCAAATCGATGCGCCACCTGCCGCTCGCCCTGCAAGGGGTTCTCGCGCTCGAACCGCAGATCATCGCCTGGGCGGAGGACTTCGCCCGCAAGAGCAACGCCCTCTTCCTGGGGCGCGGCATGCACTACCCCATCGCGCTGGAAGGCGCGCTCAAGCTCAAGGAAATCAGCTACATCCACGCCGAAGCCTACCCGGCCGGCGAACTCAAGCACGGCCCGCTGGCCTTGGTCGACAAGGAAATGCCCGTCGTCACCGTCGCCCCGCACGACCAGTTGCTCGAAAAGCTCAAGAGCAACATGCAGGAAGTGCGCGCGCGCGGCGGCGAGCTCTACGTCTTCGCCGACGCCGACACCCGTATTCGCGGCGAGGATGGTCTTCATGTCATCCGCATGCCCGAGCACTACGGCCCGCTTTCCCCCATCCTGCACGTCGTCCCGCTTCAGCTGCTGGCCTATCACACCGCCTGCGCACGCGGCACGGACGTGGACAAGCCGCGCAATCTGGCGAAGAGCGTGACGGTGGAGTAGGGGGCAGGTGGTGTTGGATCTCATGTTCTCGACAATTAAAGTCGAAAACTAAACTCTGCCGGACAAATCGCCGCAAAGCCTTACGTAACAAGGGTTTTCGGCGAATCTATTTGCTTGCACAGAATCTGCGGCCAAATAGCCAAAAACTAAGCGCAGTGCGGTTTTCCGGCGATCGACATTTGGCAGCTTCGGTACCCTGCCAAGGCCCCTCTCACGCGAAACGGGGCCCATACGCCTAGCCTTGCCGTTGTATGGCGACGCTCCGGCGTTATGCGCCTTAGCTGCTTATCGGCCGAAGCGGACGTTGGTGACGCGGCAGTGAAAGTCCGTTCTCAAACCCGTTGCAGTCAATCAGCATTTAGGGCTGAACTTTCCTGGGCGACGGAAGTACGCCAGTTCGTAGGTACGGTTGAAGTAACCACGCGTCGGTGGACCATGTTCGGCAATGCCGAATGGTTGTCCGTCGCGATCGACTATCATCCTTGTTGTCATTTGAATTTGTTTCAGGACAAAGCGCATCGCAAGCCGCGTGAGTTGTCGCCGATGCGCCACGTGCGCGCATCGGATTGGTTGCTGCTAATCGTAAGAAAACTACCCAATCGGGCCAGGTGACGGAGAGCGTTTGGTCAATAACGATAGAGTGCGCAACGCACTAGTACATCGTTACGTCACATGAATCAAAAGACATCTGCCGAGCTGCACGCAGTGCATGCCGAGCAGATTGATGCCGGGGGGCAATCGTCGCAGCGGAGCGTCGACACAGGCTTGGCCTGTATCGCGATGCTTGCGCGGTATCACACCATCGCCGTCGAACCCGAACAGCTCGAGCACGAGCTGAAGGTCGACGGGCAGCCCTTCTCGGCCACCGAAATCCTGCTTGCCGCCAGAAAGCTCGGTCTGTCCGCGCGCAAGGTCCGCACGGCTGCCAATCGTTTGGCGACGACACCGCTGCCCGCGATGGCCGAGGATCGCGATGGCAAGTTCTTCATCTTGGCGCGAGTGGATCAGGCGGAAGGGCGGCTGCGGATTCTGATTCATGATCCGGTTGAAGGTCGGCCCCAGATCCTGTCGGAGCAGGAACTCGCAGATCGTTGGACGGGGAGCCTGATCCTCTTCACGTCGCGCGCATCATTGGCAGGGGAGCTGGCCAAGTTCGATTTCAGCTGGTTCGTGCCGGCGGTCGTCAAGTATCGCAAGCTCCTTCTTGAAGTCCTCGCAGTCTCCTTCGTCCTCCAGATCTTCGCGCTCGTCACGCCCCTGTTCTTTCAGGTCGTCACCGACAAGGTGCTCGTGCATCGCGGCTTGTCGACGCTGGATGTCATTGCCATTGGCCTGCTCGTTGTCAGCCTCTTTGAGGTGCTGCTGACCGCACTTCGCACCTACGTCTTCTCGCACACGACCAGCCGCATCGATGTTGAGCTTGGCGCTCGGCTCTTCCGACACCTCGTCGCACTGCCGCTGGCCTATTTCCAGGCGCGACGCGTCGGCGATTCTGTCGCACGCGTGCGCGAGATGGAGAACATCCGCAGCTTCCTGACGGGCAATGCGCTCACGCTGGTGCTCGACATCGTCTTCTCGATCGTCTTCGTCGCTGTGATGTTCTTCTACAGCGTGCCGCTCACGCTGATCGTGCTGCTGTCATTGCCGTGCTACGGCATTCTGTCCGGCACGTTGATTCCGCTCTTCCGTGTGCGGCTGCAGGAAAAGTTCAACCGCAGCGCGGAGAACCAAGCCTTTCTGGTTGAGACGCTGAGCGGCATCGATACCGTTAAAGCCATGGCCGTTGAGCCGCAATGGACGCGCAAGTGGGACCAGCAACTGGCCGCCTATGTGGCCGCCGGATTCCGGACCGCCACACTGGCCAACGTTGCCAACAACGGTGTCACGCTCGTGAGCAAACTCGTGACACTGGCGGTGATGTACTTCGGCGCCAAGCTGGTGATCGAAGGCAAGCTGAGTGTGGGGCAGCTCATCGCATTCAACATGCTCTCCGGTCATGTGTCGCAGCCCATCATGCGATTGGCCAACCTATGGACCGAATTCCAGCAGACAGGGCTCTCCGTCCAGCGTCTTGGTGACATCCTCAACACGCGTACCGAGATTGCGAGCGCCAAGAGCGCGCTTCCCACTCTGCGCGGTGACATCGTTCTGGACGAAGTGAGCTTCCGCTACCGGCCCGATGGTCAGCCGGTGTTGCGTGATGTGGGCCTGGACGTCAAAGCGGGGGAAGTGATCGGCATCGTCGGCAGATCGGGTTCAGGCAAGAGCACGCTTACCAAACTGGTGCAGCGCCTGTATGTGGCCGAGCGCGGGCGCGTCTTGATCGATGGGGTCGATATCTCTCTGGTCGACGTATCTTCACTCCGTCGTCAGATCGGCGTCGTGCTGCAAGAGAACGTCCTCTTCAATCGCAGCATCCGCGAGAACATCGCGCTGACCGATCCGGGCGCATCACTCGAAGCGGTTATCCACGCGGCACGCATGGCCGGCGCGCACGACTTCATCGCCGAACTCCCCGAGGGCTACGACACCGTGGTCGGGGAGCACGGCTCATCACTCTCGGGCGGGCAGCGGCAGCGCATTGCCATTGCTCGCGCACTCATGAGCAACCCGCGCATCCTGATCTTCGATGAGGCCACCAGTGCGCTCGACTACGAATCCGAACGGATCATCCAGCAGAACATGAAGCGCATCTGCCAGGGGCGGACGGTGCTCATCATTGCCCACCGGCTCTCGGCAGTGCGTGAGGCGGACCGGATCATCGTCATGGAACGTGGCGAGATCGTAGAGGAAGGCGCTCATCAGGTGCTGGTGGGGCGTGCCGATGGTCACTACGCGCGGTTGCATAGCCTGCAGCAGGGTTGAGGGAGTGGGATTGAGAGTGACGCGCACATGAGCCTCAAACTCCGACTGCAAGCGACAGCCGACCTCCTGGGACGTTACCGGGCTGTGTTCGCCCACGCCTGGCAACACCGTGTCGCACTCGCAGGCCCCGGCTACACCACGCATGAAGCTGCATTCCTGCCTGCTGCCCTGTCGTTGCAGGAGACGCCCGTCTCGCCTGCACCGCGCATTGCGATGTGGCTGTTGATCGCTTTCGCGGCCATTGGGTTGGCGTGGACCATCTTCGGCAAGATCGATGTCGTCGCCACTGCTCAGGGCCGGATCGTCCCGAACGATCGCTCCAAGACCATTCAGCCGCTCGAACGCGCTGTGGTCAAAGCGATCCACGTCACCGATGGCCAGCATGTGAAAGCGGGAGACATCCTGGTCGAGCTCGATGGCACGGTCACCCAGGCAGAGCTTGATCGCATCACCGATGAGCTTGCGTCCGCTCGCCTGCAGGTCCTGCGCGCCCAAGGACTGCTGATGGCATTGAGCACGGGCGCCTTGCCGCGCCTCGCACGCCCCGAAGCTGCCAACGATGTGCTCTGGCAACAAGCGCAGGCATTGCTCTCCAGCCAATTCAACGAGTACGAAGCACGTCGCAGTCGCTTACAAGCGGACATCGCGCAGCGCGACGCAGAGCTTCACTCCACGCAGGAGCTAGTACGCAAACTCGAGCTCACCGTGCCTATCGCCCGTCGACGCGCGGACGACTACAAGGGACTCGTCGAGAAGAACTTCGTCTCGCAGCACGGCTATCTGGAGAAGGAGCAGGCACGCATCGAACAGGAAGCAGACCTCGCGAACCAGCGCAGCCGCGTCCACGAAATCCAGGCCGCTCTCAAGTCCGCTCAGGCCCAACTGCAAGCGCTCACTGGAGAGACGCGTCGCGGCGCCATGGACACCGCCAACGAAGGGGTGCAGAAGGTCGCCTCCTACGAACAAGAGTGGCGCAAGGCCAACTCCCGCAATCAGGACAACGTCCTGACAGCGCCCGTAGAAGGCACCGTCCAGCAACTGGTCATCCACACCGTCGGGGGCGTCGTGACCGAAGCACAAGCGCTGATGGTCGTCGTACCCAAAGACAACCCGCTGGAGATCGAAGCCTTCGTAGAGAACAAGGACATCGGGTTTGTGCGCCCGGGACAAGAGGCCGAAGTGAAGGTGGAGACCTTCCAGTACACGAAGTACGGAACGATTCCCGCAACGGTCACCAGCGTATCGAACGATGCGATCAACGACGAGAAGCGCGGACTCATTTATTCCACACGCGTGAAGATGGTGCGCTCCTCAATTGAGGTGGAGGGCAAGGCGGTGAATCTGTCGCCTGGGATGTCGGTTGGCGTGGAGATCAAAACGGGGCGCCGCCGGGTGATTGAATACTTCTTGAGTCCGCTGATGGAGTATCAGCATGAGAGCCTGAGGGAGCGATAAGGCCCGTCACAATCGACGGGCCTGTAGTCGCACTTTCTGGCGAGTTTGAATCTGACTACAAATCATGAAACGCATCGTACAACTTATATATGTAGTAACTCTAGCTTTGGCACTATTTTGGTTCGTGTATAGGGATTTTGTCTATTTGGTGGGGTTTGTATCTTCTTACCTCGTCTTTCTAGTGATATGTGTGACCAACATTAGTGCCAATACTGATCCAAATATTTCAACCCCGGCTATCGATGGGGAAGGGTGCGCAATTAATAGATTGATATTTGCGGCGCACCCATATT
>JASGFB010000064.1:0-26496 GCA_047605765.1 Rhodocyclaceae bacterium | reverse complement strand
GCATTCGCAAACGGCTGGTCCAGACCGCCAGCGTGGGCGGTGCGCGGCCCAAAGCGACGGTACGGGGCGACCACGGTCAGTTCTGGCTGATCAAGCCGGAGATTGCTACAGACGCCGGCCCTGTTCCGCTGCTTGAGCACGTGGGCCAGCAATGGGGGCTGGCCAGTGGATTGAATTTTGCTCAAACCGTTTATCACGCTGACGCAGGTGGCAGAAAGTCGGTACGCGTTCTCAGGTTTGACCGCACCGGACAACAACGCCACCTGTGTGTGAGCGCCGCATCCTTGCTGCAGGCTGAATATCCCGGGCGTCATGAGACGGACCGCTGGAGCTATCCACGTCTGGCCGAAGAACTCAGGCTGGCGGGCGCACCAAGTACTGACCGTATCGAACTTTTCGGTCGCATGGTCTTCAATGCCGTTTGCGGCAACGATGATGACCATGTACGCAATCATGCGATCGTCTATGCGGAGGAGGAACGCCGCTGGCGTCTCGCACCAGCGTTTGACGTGGTTCCGAATCCGGTGGACACGCCCGCGCGCCTGCACATGCAGCTATCACAGGGGCGCTTCGACATTTCGCGCGACGCAGTTCTGGCTGACGCACATCGTTTCGGATTTGCCAGTCAAGAGGAGGCGGCGGGGTGGCTCGACGCGCTGCTGGCGCGTATTACGGGCAGCTTTGATGCGGTGGCAAATTGCCTGGATCAGGAATGGCAAGCCATGTTGCGCGAACGCTTGTCTCACAACGTTGCGATTCTGCGCCGAGGGCGAGAGCGCGACAATAGTTAGTTGCGGTGCCGTCCATCTCCCCCCTGATGAGCCGGCGCATCATAAAAAACTCACTTATCCGGGCGCTACAAAATTCGTCGCAGGTCACGGTTTACACCACAATCGAATGCTTTGAGCGGAGCGCTTACGGACGCACAGGCTGCAATTGAAGATTCCAATTTATCGCAAGTGATAAAGCAGAAAGCGCTTCAGAATTTGCAGAACGGCAATTTCAGCACCAACACAGTTGGTGCTGGTGCTGCAAGAAATTCAACTGTTGTCAGATTTTGTAATGGTAAACCTTGTTAAGGATTCGAAGATGTCATTCGACCCAATTAAGTCAAGAACGAATGGTTTTAATGATGAAATGCTCAATTTCTATCTGGGAACGCAATATGATGAAAACAGGCCCATGGGGAATATTGCTGTTAGTGAAATTGGGACAGTTGTAAAAGCGTGGCTGCTTGGTCTTCACAATGAAGTCAGTCCAATTATCCACCGATCCAATGAATGGCTGGACAGAGCAATTAAAGAAGATGAGAAATTTGGTCCTGACCCCAACGCTCACCGCACGACTCTGCACTGGGCTAGGGCGATTGGTGGCTGGCTGGAAGACGGCTGGAATTATGAGGGAGAATGGGATGCAGCCAGAATTTTCGAAGAAGCCCGTTGGCGCTATGAGCAGCGTCCTTGGTCAACGCATGAAATTGTCAAATCTGGCCTGGATGATTACATGGCCTTCGCCTACCAGGGGGGGGAGTATGATGACGGCTTTGAGGCTGGCATAGAAATGTACGAACGCTGGACAGGTAAAACCGGAGTAACGCTATCCAAAACCTTAAAGCCGCGTGACTTTGGTTACGCTTTGTGTCTACACCGGACAGCCCGCCAGTCATTCGACGAAAAAGACTTGTTCAAAGCGGGCTGCAAAATGTTGCAAGCTAACTTGCAAGACACTTGGTTAGGTGGGGGGCAGTTCATACGCGCTGCGACATGGCTCAAAATCGTCCACTGGCACAACGATGAAACCTTGACACCGTTGCAAACCATTTTGAAGGCATACGACAACATGCCCAAAGTGCCGCGCCCGGATTTTGTGCGCGCAATTTAGTGTCTTTCTCTTAGTCGCCCTTGTCGCCAGTCCCATGCTCTGGAGCATGGTAACGGAGTCCTTCATATTGCTACATCTCGAGATTTGGTCGGTGTGGATATTCTTCCTGCAGGAAATGTCAGCGCAGGATCACTTCCTGCTGTTGAGGCGGAGGTCGCAGTCGGTGTTCCTCCACTTCGATTTGCAGCGCAATCTTCCGTCACAATTACCGCAGCTCAAGCGAGGAGAATTTTGGCTGATATGGGAGTTAACGTCCCCCATCTGTTAACCTGGAAATACTACAAGTACGTTGTTAGATATTCCTAAATTTACGCCAGCTCAAGCTCAGCAATTTGTTGATGCGGTGAAAAATCTCGCAGGTAAAAAATGATTGAGCTAATCGTTGAAATGGATCCCGTGTTGGAGCATAAAGGTTATTGGTCAATGGTCGTCCGCTGTGTAACGGATATCAAGAAATTAGATAAATTCTCAATCGCAGTACCTTACAAGACAGAGCTCGTTGACGAGGGTACTCGCCTAAAGACAATCTTGGAACCTGGCGTGGACGTTGACTTAGTCGTTGATAAGATTAGTTCGTATGATCGCGAATGGAATATTGTCAGCGAAGGGATGACGGCAAAAATTTTTGTTATCGGCGATGCTTCAAAAGTTCGCGCTCGATCGTTGCTCAAAGGGGATTTGCTATCCGCCAGACGTCTACGTGAAACTGATCTAGCTAAATTCAAGTCGCGACCGAATTCCTGATTGTTGAGTTGACAGCTAATGATCTTACGATAACGTCTAGGTAATCCCGTTGGCCTAGTCTGTCCCGCGCCGCGCAGTCCGAGCTGAATACTATGATCGATTACTGGCGGTAACAGACAACGACGATTGGCAAGGCTGGGTTGAATTTTTCACGAACGGGGTTTTAATGCAAGCCGATCAGAATCTTTCTAAAGCTCAGAAAATACACGCGTTGTATAACGAGCTCAAGGACAAATTTATCGAAGCTACAAAGTCTCAATTTGCGGTACCGGCCTTAGACGCATTCTTTAAGAAGCCGATTCTTAACTCGACCGATTTTGCCGCCCGATCTGGCATTGGCAATCGGGTTACGGCGAACAGTATTCTCAAGACACTGACCGATTTGTCACTTATACAAATTCTGAAACCGGGCGCCGGACGTACCCCACATATTTACGTGCTAGGCGACCTACTAAATATTGCAGAAGGTCGAGATGTGGTGGCAGTGCGTCCAGTACACATTACGTAAAGCAATTTGCATTAGGTAGGGCTAACGCAACGACAATCGCGTTAAGTTCACTTAACAGAACTTTCTTTGCGTTAGGTAGAGTGGGGAACAGCTGAAAGGCATGGGGACTTTAACCCTATTGACGATATGGACAAAAAATCCCCCAGCAAAAGAAAAAGCGGCTTAGGACAATAAGTCGCTAAGCCGCTCTGGTACTGGTGGCCCCCCCGTGAGTCGAACACGGCACCAACGGATTATGAGTCCGCTGCTCTAACCAAGCATGAGCTAGGGGGCCAAAAAATCAGCCGGCGATTTTAACATCTCGCCGGCCAATCCTGACTCACCCTTAAGATCAATTCCCTTCCAGGAAGCTCTTGAGCTTGTCCGAACGCGAAGGATGACGCAGCTTGCGCAATGCCTTGGCTTCGATCTGACGAATACGCTCGCGGGTCACGTCGAACTGCTTGCCCACTTCTTCCAGCGTATGGTCGGTCGACATCTCGATACCGAAACGCATGCGCAGCACCTTCGCTTCGCGCGGGGTCAGGGAATCCAGGATGTCCTTGACCACGTTGCGCATCGAGGCATGCAAGGCCGCATCGGCCGGCGCCAGCGTGTTGTTGTCTTCGATGAAGTCGCCCAGATGAGAATCGTCGTCGTCACCGATCGGCGTTTCCATGGAGATCGGTTCCTTGGCGATCTTCATGATCTTGCGGATCTTGTCTTCCGGCATTTCCATCTTGATCGCCAGGGTCGCGGGATCCGGCTCGGCACCGGTTTCCTGCAGGATCTGACGCGAGATGCGGTTCATCTTGTTGATCGTTTCGATCATGTGCACCGGAATACGGATGGTGCGCGCCTGGTCAGCGATCGAGCGGGTGATGGCCTGACGGATCCACCAGGTCGCATAGGTCGAGAACTTGTAGCCGCGACGATATTCGAACTTGTCCACCGCCTTCATCAGACCGATGTTGCCTTCCTGGATCAGGTCGAGGAACTGCAGCCCGCGGTTGGTGTACTTTTTGGCGATCGAGATCACCAGGCGCAGGTTGGCCTCGGTCATCTCGCGCTTGGCACGGCGCATCTTTGCTTCGCCGGTGCTCATCTGCTTGTTGATGTCCTTCAGATCCTTGAGCGAGATCTGGATGCGTTCCTGCAGGTCGATCAGCTTTTGCTGTTCTTCGAGCACTGCCGGCTGCATGCGGATCAGCGTCGCCACGTAGGGCTGACCGCTGCCGATTTCGCCTTTCAGCCAGTCCAGGTTTGTTTCATTGCCCGGGAAGGCCTTGATGAAATGCTGGCGCGGCATGCCGGCGCGATCGACGCACAGTTCGAGGATCTTGCGCTCGTGCTTGCGCACGTTTTCGACCATGTGGCGAACCGAGTCGCACAGACTTTCGGTCACGCGCGCGGTGAAGCGGATGTTCATCAGCTCGGCGCTGATCTGGTCGTGCAGCTTGACGTAGGTCTTGTCCTGCGTGCCCTTCTTCGTCAGAGCCGGGATCATCTTGCCGTACAGGCCACGGATGATCTCGAAGCGCTCCAGCGCATCGGACTTCAATTGCAGCAGCGACGCCGACACTGCGCCGTTGGCGCCGCCGTCTTCGTCTTCCTCTTCTTCTTCGGCGCCGTCCGATTCGACTTCTTCGTCGTCATCCGATTCGGGCAGGGCGGCCTGCTCCGCTTCTTCGACGGCGTTGGGGTCGACCAGGCCGTCGACGAGTTCGTCGATGCGCATCTCGTCCTTGCCGACCTTGTCGGCCATGGTCAGGATGTCGGCGATCGTCGTCGGGCAGGCCGAGATGGCGATGACCATGTGCTTGAGGCCGTCTTCGATACGCTTGGCGATTTCGATTTCGCCTTCGCGCGTCAGCAGTTCGACCGTGCCCATTTCACGCATGTACATGCGCACCGGGTCGGTCGTGCGGCCGAATTCGGAATCGACGGAGGCCAGCGCCTGCTCGGCTTCTTCTTCGACTTCTTCGTCCACCACCGCGGTGGGGACGCTGTCGGACATGAGCAGGTCTTCGGCGGCCGGGGCTTCGTCGTAGATCTTGATGCCCATGTCATTGAACGTCGAGATGATCGTTTCGATCTGCTCGGCGTCCACCATTTCATCGGGCAGGTGGTCGTTGACTTCGGCGTACGTCAGGTAGCCGCGCTCCTTGCCCAGCGCGATGAGCGACTTCAGGCGGGTGCGGCGGATTTCGGCGTCGGCTGCGCTCTCGGAGGGCAGCGGGTCAATCGGCAAGTCTTTTTTGTCTTTCGCCCGGACTGCTTTCGCTTTGGGAACGTCTTTGCGAACTGTCTCTTTTGCTTTGGCCATTACAATCCTCGGATCACGGGCGAAAATTACTGCGCTCTACATTGCTGCCGCCCCGCTAACAAAGCGGGGAAACCGGCAATTTTAACGTGCACTCAGTCTGTTTGTCCAGACTTAAGCTTCTGTTTTTGCTTGAGAAGCAGCTGCAGCTGCTGCAACTCGTCGGCTGTCGGCTCGCGCGAAGCCATGGCACGGCCCATTGCGGCGATTCGCCCTTCCACCGCATGGAGCTGGTGCTTCAACAATAGATCGGCCAACACCTTCGCGGCAGTCTCTTCGGTGTAGTGGTCGTTCTCCGCTGCCGACAGGAGATCGCCGAACACTGCCTCAACGGGCGTGTCGCGGTAGTGTTCAAAGAACACCGCCAGCGAGTGGGGTTCGAGTGCGCCATCGTCGAAGGCGTCCATCAGGGCCATCAGCGCCGACTTTTCGGGCGACTCATCCATCTCGATCGCCACTTCGGCAGGCACGTGTCCGCACAGGCTGGGAAAGGCCGCCAGCAAACGCAGCAGTTGCGTCATGGTGCTGACCGGGCCGGTCCGTGGTGCCTGCTTGGGCGGCGCCTTGCGTGCACGCTTGCCGTCCGATGGGGCGAGCCCGAGGGCTGCTTCTACTTGCGCCTCAGGTAAGCCACTATCTTCGGCAAGCGCTCTGATCAACTGGAGGCGCAACACCGGTGCGGCAACGCGTGGCACAAAATCTTTCGCAACATGGACCAGGCGCGCTCTGCCTTCGCCCGTGCTCAGGTCGTTGTCCTGGCGGAGTTCGCGCATCAGGAACTCGGTCAACGGCATGGCCTCGTCCAGCGCCCTGCGGAAGGCTTCGAGGCCATTGGCGCGGATGAAGCTGTCCGGGTCGTGTTCGGGCGGCAGGAACAAAAAGCGTACGGTCTTGTCGTCGGCCAGTTGTTCGAGGCTTGCCTCGAGTGCGCGCCGCGCAGCCTTGCGTCCGGCCGCATCTCCATCAAAGCAGAAGACGATGCGTTCGGCTTGGCGAAATAGTTTCTGGATGTGAGTGGGCGTGGTGGCGGTGCCCAGCGTGGCGACGGCGGAGTTGAATCCGAACTGTGCCAGTGCGACCACGTCCATGTAGCCTTCTACGACCACTACGATGCCGCTCTCGCGGATTGCCTGGCGCGCTTGCGACAGGCCGTAGAGTTCGCGTCCCTTCTCAAATAAAGGCGTTTCGGGCGAGTTCAAGTACTTGGGCTCGCCCTGTCCCAGCACGCGGCCACCGAAGCCGATGACACTGCCGCGCTGATCGAGAATGGGGAACATGATGCGATCGCGGAAGCGGTCGTATCGGCGTCCCGCGTCGTTCTGGATCACCAGTCCCGCCTCGACCAGTGCAGCGTCCTCGTACTGGTTGCTGAAGGCGCTGCGCAGGCCCTGCCAGTCGTCCGGCGAGTAGCCGATGCCGAAGCGGGCGGCAACTTCGCCGGTGAGGCCACGTTGCTTCAGGTATTCGATGGCGACTGGCGCGCGTTTGAGCTGTTCGCGGTAATAGCGTGCGGCCGTCGCCATGAAATCCGTCAGGGATTGGGTGCGGACGTGCGCGGCGCGATCGTAGGGTTCCTCGTCCGGCAACTGCATGCCGACCTGCCCGGCGAGTTCCTTGACCGTGTCGCGGAACGACATGCCGCCGTATTCCATCAGGAAGCCAATGGCCGTGCCATGGGCGCCGCAGCCGAAGCAGTGATAGAACTGCTTGGTCGGACTGACGGTGAAGGAGGGCGATTTTTCGTTGTGGAACGGACAGCAGGCCGAATAGTTGGCGCCCCCCTTCTTGAGCGGAACGTACTTTTCGATCACGTCGACGATGTCGACGCGAGCGAGTAGTTGTTCCACGAATGAAGGAGGGATCATCGACGTGCGCCGCGTAGCCGGGAGTGACAGATGCGGGGCGCCCGGTCCGGGTGCCCCTGGTGTTGCGAGGCTGGCTAGAAGCCGCTCACGGATTCAGTGCGGCCTTTACCTTGGCAGACACGGCCGTCATGTCGGCGCGCCCGGCCAGGCGGCCCTTGAGCAGCCCCATCACCTTGCCCATGCCTGCCGGGCCGGCGGCGCCGGTCTCGGCAATAGCGGCGGCCACGGCTGCGTCGACTTCCGCGTCCGACAGCGCGGCCGGCATGTAAGTGGACAGCACGTCCAGTTCAAAGCGTTCGGCATCCACCAGGTCCTGGCGTTTGGCGGCTTCGTACTGGGCGATGGAGTCGCGGCGTTGCTTGATGAGCTTTTCGACGATGGCGACAACGGCGGCATCGTCGAGCGTGATGCGCTCATCCACTTCTTTTTGCTTGAGTGCAGCCAAAAGGAGGCGGATGGCGCCGAGGCGGGCTGTTTCGCGTGCGCGCATAGCCGCCTTCATGTCTTCGTTGATCTGTTCTCTGAGCGACATGGTGATTTTCTTTGGTTTGCCGGACGGCAAAAGCACAAAAACCCGGGCACCGATGGGTTCCGGGTTTTGCAGCTCTCTACAGGCCCGGTGCGCGAATGGCACCGGCAGGCGCTGATCAGTACAGCTTCGGCGGCAGCGTTTGGCTGCGCAGACGCTTGTGCAGACGCTTGACCGCGGCGGCCTTCTTGCGCTTGCGTTCAGCAGTCGGCTTTTCGTAGAACTCGCGTGCGCGCAGTTCGGTCAAGAGGCCGGCTTTTTCGATCGTGCGCTTGAAGCGGCGGATGGCAACTTCAAACGGTTCGTTTTCTTTGAGACGTACTCCAGGCATTCCTGTTTTCCTTGCTGGCTCTGAAGAGAGTGAGTCCGCTACTATACATGCGCATTCTGTGAAAGTGAAGTTCTTTCGCATGCGGTCAAGACCGTGGGCGGCGCGGGCCACCTCACGTAAACTAGATGGCTATGGAAACCGCCGCAACCGAACACCTCGTCCTGGGGATCGAATCTTCCTGTGACGAAACGGGCATTGGTGTGTACGACACACGCCATGGCCTGCTCGCGCATACCGTCTTTTCGCAGATCGACCTCCATGCCGCCTATGGCGGCGTGGTGCCTGAACTGGCTTCACGCGACCACATCCGGCGCATTGTGCCCTTGATCCGGGGCGCATTGAGCGACGCCGATCGCAGCTTCGATCAGATCACCGCCATCGCCTACACAACCGGCCCCGGCCTTGCCGGTGCGCTGCTGGTGGGCGCCAGCGTCGCCGAATCGCTGGCGCTCGCACTGGGGGTCGATGCGCTACCCGTCCACCATCTGGAAGGGCATCTTCTTTCGCCGATGCTGGCGAGCGAGCCGCCGCATTTCCCCTTTGTGGCGCTGCTGGTTTCGGGAGGGCATACCCAGTTGATGCGTGTCGACGGTGTCGGCCAATACGCTTTGCTGGGGGAGAGCGTCGACGACGCCGCTGGCGAGGCCTTCGACAAGACAGCCAAGCTGCTCGGCCTGCCTTACCCCGGCGGACCGGTGTTGGCCCGTCTGGCAGAGCAGGGTGTGGCGGGACGTTTCAAGCTGCCGCGCCCGATGCTGCATTCGGGGGATCTGAATTTCAGCTTCAGCGGCCTGAAGACGGCGGTGCTGACGGCCGCCCGCCAAGAGGGCTTTGTGGCGGAGGATCAGGCCGATCTGGCGGCAGAATTTCAGGAGGCGGTGGTGGACGTGCTGGCTGCCAAGGCGCTTGCCGCCATCAAGCAGACGGGTTTGCGTCAGTTGGTCGTTGCGGGAGGCGTGGGGGCCAACCGTCGCCTGCGCACCCGGCTTGCCGATGAAATGGCGCGCCGCCGTGGCAAAGTGTTTTTCCCGGAACTCGCCTTTTGCTCGGATAACGGCGCAATGATTGCATTCGCCGGTGCCATGCGCCTCATGCATGGCTGCGCCGATATATCGCGTGAAGGCGCTTTCAAAGTGCGCCCGCGCTGGCCATTGGCCGAAGTGGCCGGGCCTGCCTCGGCGTAATACCCGCGGCCGGTCCGCGTGAGGGCGGGGCGCTCAGCTGGTTTTTTTCTTGCCGATGCGCCCTTCGGTACCGTCCAGCAGCCGACGGATATTGGCCGCATGACGCCAGATCAGGATGGCCGCCAGAATGAGCGCTGTGGCGACCCATGCCGGATCGCCGACGATGAAATGCGTCAGCAGCGGGGCGGCCACGGCGGCGGCCAGTGCGGCGGCGGACGAATAACGCGTCACGGCGGCGACCACGACCCACACCGCCAGGGTGCTCAGGCCAATGGCGCCATGGATGCCGAAAAGCACCCCTGCCGCGGTCGCTACGCCCTTGCCGCCCTTGAAACGCAAGAAAACCGAAAATACGTGGCCGAGGAAAACAGCGATGGCCATGCCGGCCAAAATGTAAGGTGGCAGGCTGACCACGCCCAGCACGACGAACGCCTTGGCGCCAATGACCACGATCCAGCCCTTGATGGCGTCGCCTAGCAGCGTCAGTATTGCCGCCATTTTGTTGCCGCTGCGCAGCACATTGGTGGCGCCCGGGTTACCGGAGCCATAGGTGCGGGGGTCCGACAGGCCCATCAGACGCGTGACGATGACGGCAAAAGGGATCGAGCCCACAAGGTAGGCGATGAGCAAGGCTAGAATGTTCGTCAAAGTGGCGGTCATGGTGATGTGATCAAGACGACGCCTCGATGGCGGCGTCGGAAAGACGAGGCATGGATTTTATCTTCGTGGAAGGCTTGCAGGTTGATGCGTGGGTTGGAATTTACTCGCGCGAACAATTGGCGCCGCAGGCCGTGGAAATCAACTTGACGTTCGGCGTCCCCGATGCGGCGGCTGCGCACGACGACATCGCGGACACCATCGATTACGACAAGGTGGTCGCACGCATCCGTCAGGTGCTGGGTGAGCGGCATTTCAATCTTCTCGAAACGCTTGGCGAATTCATCGTCACGCTGATGTTCGAAGAGTTCGGCGCCCCCTGGGTGCGCACATCCATCGTCAAACTTGGCGTCGTCCGTGGTGTGCGCCGCGTAGGTGTTTATATCGAGCGCGCCAAGGATGGCCACGTGCCGCCCCATGCGCCTTCTCATCCGGCGCCTTGATTGGCTGAATTGGCGGGTGACAAAACAAAAAAGGCGCCATCAGGGCGCCTTTTTCATGGCCTGCGCAAGCGCAGGGCTATTTCATTTGATCAGCAGATCGTCCAGCGATTTGCCTTGATCGAGTTGCTGGGCAACCCACTGTGGCTTGCGGCCACGCCCCGTCCAGGTTTGCGTGTCATCTGCCGGGTTGCGGTACTTCGGGGCCACCTTGGCGCGCGGAGCGCCGGCCTTCTTGGCACCGGCCTTCGGCCCGCGCTTGGGGGCATCCGGGTTGCTGGCCGGCTTGCCGATCACGTCATTGATGGACAAGCCCAGCTCAGCCGTCATTTTTTGAAATTTCTTCAGCAAATCGCGCTTGGTGGTGTCCGTACGGCGGCCGATTTCAGTTTCGATGCGCGACTTCAGGCGCTTGAGTTCGCCCAGTGAAAGCTTGCTGAGTTCCATGTTCGTCGGTTCCTTTTGGGGAATGGGAGAGTTGTCTCGACGGGTCTATTGCGACTGCGACGACGCGCGCCGTATTGCGATCCCAAGGCTCGGGCCCGTTGTGGCCCGATACACCATTACGCCTCGCATTGCACAATAAATAAATGCGCAGCGCCTTATTTATTCTGCCACTGGTTTTAGGCCAAATGCAAAGGTTTTCATGCAAAGGATCGCAAGTCTTAAAAACCCGCCGGCCATCGTCTGTATTAGCCGCGGGGGTGATGAGTCTGATGCAACAATTTCAGACGCTCCCGTGCCACATGAGTGTAGATCTGGGTGGTCGATATATCGGCATGGCCCAGAAGCAATTGGACAACGCGCAGATCCGCGCCGTGGTTGAGCAAATGGGTGGCGAAGGCGTGCCGCAGCGTATGGGGCGAAATCAGTTCCGTGCGAATGCCGGCGGTGACGGCGTAGCGCTTGATGAGGCCCCAGAACATCTGCCGCGTCATGGCATGTCCGAAGCGGGTGAGAAATACCGCCTCATCGGTGTGCTTGACCAATGCCGGCCGTGCCTGGGCGAGATATTTTCGCAGCCATTCGAGCGCCCATTCGCCCAGCGGCACCAGGCGTTCCTTGCTGCCTTTTCCCATTACGCGGACGACACCGATATTCAGATCCAGTTCGAAGATCTTGATGCCGACCAGTTCGGAAACGCGCAGCCCGGTGGCGTAAAGCAGTTCGAACATGGCGCGATCGCGTAGTCCGAAAGTCGTTTCGGTGTCGGGCGCATCCAGCAGCGCTTCTACTTGGGATTCGCTTAATGTCTTGGGAAATCGCTCGGCTGAAATCGGAGGATCCAGATCCAGGCTGGGGTCGGCGCTAATACGGTTTTCTGCCAGTTGTAACCGGTAAAAACGGCGCATGGCTGCCAACACCCGGCGTTGCGTGGCCGGTTTCGAACGTTGGCTCAAATCAGCCAGATATGCGGCCAGATCGGTCTTGCTGGCTGCGCTCAAAGAAGCCTGGCGCCCGGCGAGCCAGCCGGCCAGCAGCGTCAGATCGGATCGATATGCTTCGAGCGTGTTCTTGGCCAGACCGTCCTGAAGCCACAGCGTATCGATGAATTCATCGATGGCATCGGTGTGCGTGGCCTTATTCACAGCACCCCTTCGTGATGAAGCAGCCAGCGTTTGGTATTGAGCAGCCATTCATCGGTGCTGTGCGCAAAACCGCCCAGGCCGCTACGGCTGACGACGCGATGGCAGGGGACGACCAACGGGTAGGGGTTGGCGCCACAGGCCTGGCCGACGGCGCGGGCTGTACCGCCCGCCTCGCGGACCAGTTCGCCATAGGTACTGATGGAGCCCTTGGCGATGCCTGCAATCGCCTGCCAGACACGTCGCTGGAAGGCGGTGCCGCGTGGTTCGAGGGGCAGTGAAAAACCGGCTGCCGGGTCGTCCAGATAGCGCGTGACTTGCCCGATGACCTGGTCGGCCAGTGTGTGGGCCGGTGCCCGCTCCGGCGTGTCGGGCGGCAGGAAGACGATACTCCCGACGCGCGCGGCTTCCGCCGGCCCGGCGATCAGAATGCCGAGCTTGCACGTCGGGATCGAAATGACGGCCTGGAATGCTGCCGGTTGAAAGTCTGAGGCGCGTGACATGCGCCTATTATCGGCCCAGCAGCTTTTCTTTCAAATCGTCTTGCGCCGGTGCATTGCCCAGCCATATGCGCAGCAGGGCCTGAAAAAAATCATCGCCAGCCATGGCGTTGCCCTGCGGCGTGCCACCGACAACGATGCGAGTTTCTCCGTTGGCATAATCGATTTGAATATGCGTGCCTTCGCTTGTCTTGCCGATTCCGGCCATTATCCGTTCAAGTGTTTCGACCCGGCTGGCGAGGCGTTCGTATTCCGCTTTGTTGGTATTTTTCTGAAGGCCTTCGACGAGTGCTTCGCTGAGTTGATCGGACGTCAATGTACGAAGCGTGACCAGTTCGATGCGCTTGGGGCCGTCCAGTTTCTGAATGGCCGCCAGGGAATCCGCTTTTTGCGGCAGATACAGGCCCATGGCGTAAACCTTGAAAACCAGTTTGGTGCGAACCCCCGCGCCATTGAGGACGAGCGGGGCGTTGCCGGCGCGGATCTGGTCGTCAAAACGTACACCGCCCACCTCCGCCGCCAACGCGGAAGTCATGCATAAAACCACTGGGGCGAGCGCTGCTGCGAGCCGGCGGATGACGCGCAAAGTCATGAGGTTCTCCTTGGGTGTAGATCCATACGCTAGCGTATGCTGTGTCGCTCAAAAAACAAACCCTCCACGGGGGAGGGTTTGCCTGAATGGTCCTGCGCCGAGATCAGCGTCAGGACGAGCAGCTCGCTACGCCGATGGCCGTGACGATGATGCCGGCCCACCAAAGGGCCACGCCGGGTGGCTTCATGTACTCGTTGGCGCGATTGGCTGGCGCCAGCGTCCAGAATTTGTGCGGCGGCTTGCGGAAAAAGGCCCAGCCCGCCAGCGCCAGGGCGATGCCCGCGATGACCAGGATCGCTCCCCATTGTGCGTGGCTCATGCGCGCACCTCGCCGTTGCCGAAGACGACCCATTTCTGGCTGGTGAGCCCTTCGAGGCCCACCGGGCCGCGCGCGTGGATCTTGTCGGTCGAAATGCCGATTTCCGCACCCAGGCCATATTCGAAGCCGTCGGCGAAGCGGGTCGATGCATTCACCATGACCGAGGCCGAATCCACTTCACGCAGGAAGCGCATCGCGTCGGTGTAGTTCTCGGTGATGATCGCGTCGGTGTGCTGCGAGCTGTACGTGTTGATGTGATCGATGGCCTGGCCCAGTCCATCGACTACACGGATGGCGATGATCGGCGCCGTGTACTCGGTATGCCAGTCGTCGTTCGTCGCGGCTTTCAGCAGCGTGTTGTCGATGCCCGCTTCGCGCAGGATCGCCAGCGATTCCGGGCAGCCACGCATTTCGACCGATTTGCCGGCCAGCATCTGCGCCACCGGCGGCAGCAGTCGGGCTGCTACGGCGCGCGCCACCAACAGCGATTCGATCGTATTGCAGGTGCCGTAGCGCTGCGTCTTGGCGTTTTCGACGATCGGCACCACCTTGGCGGCATCCGCAGCTACGTCGATGTAAACATGGCAGTTGCCGTCCAGGTGCTTGATGACGGGAACGCGTGCGTCTTTCGAGATGCGTTCGATCAGGCCCTTGCCGCCGCGCGGGACGATCACATCCACGTATTGCGGCATGGTGATGAGCTCGCCGACCGCCGCGCGATCGGTGGTTTCGATCACCTGTACGCCCGCTTCGGGCAGGCCGGCGGCAGCCAGGCCCGCGCGCACGCAGGCCGCGATGGCCTGGTTCGATTGCAGCGCTTCCTTGCCGCCACGCAGGATGGCGGCGTTGCCGCTCTTCAGGCACAGGCCGGCGGCATCGGCCGTCACGTTGGGGCGTGCTTCGTAGATGATGCCGATAACGCCCAGCGGGACGCGCATATGGCCGACCTGGATGCCGGACGGGCGACGCTTGACGTTGGAGATTTCGCCGATCGGGTCGGGCAAGGCTGCGATCTGTTCGAGGCCTTGCGCCATGGTCTCGATACCTTTCGGAGTCAGCGTCAGGCGGTCGATCATGGCCGGCTCCAGGCCGTCGGCGCGGGCCTGCGCCAGATCGCGCGCGTTGGCTTCGAGCAACTGGGCGGTGCGCTGGCGGATCTGCGCGGCCATTTCGATGAGGGCCTGGTTCTTGGCCGCCGTCGATGCGGCGGCCATCAGGCGCGAAGCAGCGCGGGCCTGGCGGCCCACCTGCTGCATGTAGTCTTTGATATCCATGGTGAAGCGAGCGCTCAGTGCACGGGAATCGGTAATTAGAACATTCCCTGCCCTTGCGCACCAAGCCTCGGCCCCGTGCTGCACGGCCCGGCCGTGCGGCCGCCTGAGCTTGACCGCTGGCGCCGCGCTCGCCACACTGCCCGCCCCGCGCCCATTGTGGCGGCGCGTCTTGCCTGCCCGGCCGGAAATGTCCGTGCCTGTGGCCGTTCTCATGTCACAGCGTTTTACGATTCTCGATCACCTTGCGCCACCTGGCAGCCTGTGGCGCGACGGCAATTTCATGTGTGTGTTCTGGGCGACCACACTGTCGGTGCTGGGCACCGCCGTTACACAAATGGCGTTGCCCCTGACGGCCATCCAGATGTTGCATGCCACCGCCTCCGACATGGGCGTGCTGGCGGCGTGCCGTCTGTTGCCTTTTATTCTTGGTCTGCCCGCCGGGGCCTGGATCGATCGTTCGCGCAAGCGCCGCTTGGCGATCATCTTCGATCTGTTCGCCGCGGGTGGGCTGCTGCTTGTGCCACTGGCCTATCTGGCCGGCGTACTGAGTATGCCGGTGCTCTGCCTGGTGGCCGCCATGGTCTCTACCACCGAGGCCATCGGGGGGTCGGCGCTGCAAGTGTTCGTCACGCGTCTGGTCGGGCGTGAGCGCCTCGTCATGGCCAATAGCCGACTGTCCGGCGCGTCGTCCGCCGCGATGGTGGCGGGGCCTGCCCTGGCCGCCGCCTTGGTCGCGATGGCGGGCGCACCCCTGGCGATCCTTGCCGACGCGGCGAGTTTCTTTGTCTCGGCGCTACTGCTGTCGCGCACGCGTTTCGATGAGATCCCCGGCACACGCGCCGGCGGTCATCTGCTGGCCGAGGTCAAGGAGGGCCTGGTATTGGTATGGCGTACGCCGATGCTGCGCGCACTGGTCGGGGTGGTATTCGTCTGGATCACGCTCGAAGACAGCTTCAAGGCGCTCTATGTGTTGTTCGCGTCACGCGAACTGGGCTTGCAGGCCGGCGATGTGGCGTTGATCAACACCCTGGGTGCGGTGGGCGGCTTGCTGGGGGCTGCGTTGGCACATCCGCTGGAGCGGCGACTGCACATCCGTCGCGCCTTGCCGGTCGGCATTCTGATCGCGGCCTGCGGCTATCTCTTATATGTACTGCCGTCGGCCGGCGGCGCTTACACCGCCTGGGCGGCGGGGGCGGCGCTGTTGATCGTTGACTGCGGCTCGGCCATCTATCTGGTCAATTACCTCAGTCTGCGCCAGCGCGTCACGCCAGACGCGCTACTCGGGCGCATGGTGACCAGCATGCGCTTTCTGACCATTCTGTTTGCGCCGTTTGGCACCGTCTTGATCGGTCAGGCGGGCGACCGCTTCGGGCTGGTTGCCACCTTCGTCGGGATCGGCGTCGGCTGCATGCTGATGGGGCTGGCCGCCTTGCGCGGCCTGCCGGGTGATCAGGCGCGCACGTAATCGACGAAATCGAACGCGAATTCGTTGCGCTCGTCGGCCGTGTGCGGCTCGCGGGTGGTTTCGGTGAAGCCGGACAGCGTGGGAAAGTGCGCGTCGCCGACGACGTCGGCGTGGACCTCGGTCAGGTGCAGCGCGTCGGCCAGCGGTAGCGCGACGCCGTAAAGCTGGGCGCCGCCGATGACGAACACCTGTGCCGCGTCACCCGCGCAATGCAGGGCTTCATCCAGCGAATGCACCACCGTGGCGCCATCGAGCTGCAGCCCGGCCTGCCGGCTGACCACGATGTTGTGGCGCCCGGGCAGCGGGCGGCCGAGCGAATCCCAGGTCTTGCGTCCCATGATGATGGGGTGCCCCAGTGTGAGCGCCTTGAAGCGCTTGAGGTCGTCCGACAGCCGCCACGGCAGAGTGTTGTCGCGGCCGATGACCCCATTGCGGGCCACTGCCGCGATCAACGCGATGCGCGGGCGCGTCATACCGCCACCGGCGCGGAAATATGCGGGTGCGGGTCGTAGCCTTCGATGCGAAAATCCTCGAACTTGAAGCCGAAGATGTCCTTTACGTCGGGGTTCATGACCAGTCGGGGCAGGGTACGCGTCTCGCGCGACAGCTGTAGGCGGGCTTGTTCCAGGTGGTTCAGGTACAAATGTGCGTCGCCCAGCGTGTGGACGAAATCCCCCGGCTGGAGGTCGCAGACCTGGGCCACCATGTGGGTGAACAGGGCGTAGCTGGCGATATTGAAGGGCACGCCCAGGAAAATATCCGCGCTGCGCTGGTAGAGCTGGCACGAGAGCTTGCCATCCGCTACATAGAACTGGAACAGGGCATGGCAAGGGGGCAGCGCCATCTTGTCGACGTCGGCCGGATTCCAGGCGCTGACCATGTGGCGGCGGGAATCGGGGTTTTTCTTGAGGCCCTGGATCAACTGGGTGATCTGATCGACGGTGCGCCCCTGCGGGCCTTCCCAGCGGCGCCACTGCTTGCCGTACACCGGCCCCAGCTCGCCCTGGTCGTCGGCCCATTCGTTCCAGATCGACACCCCGTTGTCCTGCAGGTATTTGATGTTGGTGTCGCCCTGCAGGAACCACAGCAGTTCGTGGATGATCGAGCGCAGGTGCAGTTTTTTGGTGGTGACGAGGGGAAAGCCCTCGGCGAGATCGAAGCGCATCTGCCAGCCGAACACTGACAGCGTGCCGGTGCCGGTGCGGTCGGCCTTGCGGTGCCCGTGCTCGAGCACGTGGCGCATGAGTTCTTGATACTGGCGCATTGGGGGTCGGAAATGAAGGCCACAACAGGGCGCCATTGTAGACGATGGGCGCGCGGCGCGCGCCGGTCGGCCGCTGTTGCATCGCCCGCTGATCACATCGGCGGATCGGGTACAATCCGCGTTTTGTTCAGTTTGCGCTGCGACCAGTGAAGACCACTTTTCTCGATTTTGAGCAACCGATCGCCGATCTTGAAACCAAGATCGAAGAACTGCGCTTTGTGCAGGACGATTCCGCGGTCGATATCTCCGAAGAAATCGCACGCCTTGAAGTCAAGCGCCAGGCGCTGACCAAAGACATCTACGGCAAGCTCACACCGTGGCAGATCGCGCAGGTCGCGCGCCACCCGCAGCGGCCGTACACGCTCGACTACGTCCAGCATATCTTCACCGATTTCGAAGAGCTCCACGGCGATCGGGCGTTTGCCGACGACAAGGCGATCGTGGGTGGCCTGGCGCGCTTCAATGGCCAGAGTTGTGTGGTGATCGGCCACCAGAAGGGGCGCGACACCAAGGAAAAGATCCGGCGCAATTTCGGCATGCCGCGTCCCGAGGGCTATCGTAAGGCGCTGCGCCTGATGCGCCTGGCCGAAAAATTCGGCGTCCCCGTGTTTACCTTCATCGACACACCGGGGGCTTACCCGGGCATCGATGCCGAAGAGCGCGGCCAGTCCGAGGCCATTGGTCGTAACCTGGCCGTGATGGCCGAATTGCGCGTGCCCATCATTGCGACGGTGATCGGCGAGGGTGGCTCCGGTGGGGCGTTGGCCATCGCCGTGGCCGACCAGGTCATGATGCTGCAGTTCTCGACGTACTCGGTGATCTCGCCCGAAGGCTGTGCGTCGATTCTGTGGAAGAGCGCCGACAAGGCTGCCGAAGCGGCGGAAACCATGGGCATTACCTCGGCGCGCCTGAAGTCGCTCGGGCTCATCGACAAGATCATCAATGAGCCGGTCGGTGGGGCGCATCGCGACCACCGCGCCATGTCGCAGACGCTCAAGCGCGCCCTGCAGGATGCCCTGCGCGGGCTCACTGAGTTCTCGCCTGAGGCCCTCATCGAAAAGCGTTTTGAACGCTTGATGGGGTACGGCAAGTTCAAGGAAGTCGCGGCCTGATCCGGGTGTCGCTTCGTATGCGTGCGCGCTGAGCGCGCACGGTTCTGTATCAGGTAGGCGGGCCGGCTCGGCCCGCCCGCAGCCTGTCTCCGGAGGCGCTCCATGCCGCCGCCCTTGTCATCCCATGTCTTTCTCGACGCCGTGCGCGCTGGCGCGCTGGCCCTGCCCGTACACGGCAAGCGCCTGATCGTCGCTTTCAGCGGCGGGCTCGATTCGACCGTGCTGTTGCATGCCCTGGCACGTCTGCGCAGCACGCAAGGCTTCGTGCTGGAAGCCGCTCACGTCCACCACGGGCTCAATGTGCGGGCGGACGACTGGTTGCGGCATTGCCAGGCGGTTTGCGAACAGTTGGACGTACCTTTTCATGGCCTGCGCGTGCAGGTCGCCACCGATGGCCGGGGGCTGGAGGCGGCGGCCCGCGAGGCGCGCCATGCCGCCTTGGCGGCTTTGCCTTGCGATTGGTGCGTACTGGCCCATCATCGCGCCGATCAGGCCGAGACCGTTCTGCATCGCCTCTTGCGCGGCGCCGGCGTGCATGGCGCCAGCGCCATGCATGAAACCGACGCCGCCAGGCGCCTGTGGCGTCCTTTGTTGGCGTTCGGGCGTGACACCCTGCAAGCGTGTGCCGATGCGTGGGGGGTGGCGTGGGTGGAGGACGACAGCAATAACGACCTGGCGTTGACGCGCAATTACTTGCGGCATCGCGTATTGCCGACGATGGCGGCTCATTTTCCGGCCGCCGAGCCCAACCTTGCGCGTGCCGCGGCGCACTTTGCCGAAGCGGCGGGGCTACTCGAAGAGTTGGCGGGTGCCGATGCCGAACGAGTGTGCCTGGGGTCGGACGCGGCGCGTGCTCGCCTGACGTCCCTGTCGGCGGCGCGTCAACGGAACCTCCTGCGCCATTGGCTTGCCGAACGGGGCGCGCGCATGCCCGACTCCGCCCGCCTGGACGACGCGCTGCGACAGTTGGCGGGCGATGCGGCGGTGCGCATCCCGCTCGATGGCGTGGTGTTGTGCGCCTATCGCACACGTATCTGGCTTGCCTCGTGTGATGAAAACGCGCCGCAGGCGCGAGTCTGGCACGGCGAGCGGGTGCTGCCCTGGGGGGCGGGAAGCGTACATTTCACGCCGGTCGAGGGGGCGGGCGGACTGGCTCTGCGGGCGGGCGCGACGACCCTGGATGGCGCGCGCATGGTCGATCGCCTGCGGCCTCGCACCGATGGCCCTTCGCGCCCTTTCCGGCTGCTTTGCCAGGAGCAGGGCGTGGCGCCCTGGTTGCGGCCGGCGGTGCCGGCGCTGCGCGTGGATGGCGAGCTGGCCTGGCTCGGCTGTGGCGGGGCGGCTGCCTCGTTGGCGACGGGTGAGGGGGGCTGGCGCGTCGAATGGATGCCCCGCGCGGACGATCGCCCCGGTTTGGGCCTTGACCCGTAACGCTATTTGTACTGACAGATCAAATAGTCCTGATAAAATAGCGGGTTAATTTTTAGACCAACCAACCCCAATACCACCGGAGAACCCCATATGGCAATCGAACGTACGCTGTCGATCATCAAGCCCGATGCCGTCGCCAAGAACGTGATCGGCAAGATCTACCAGCGTTTCGAAGGCGCCGGCCTGAAAATCGTCGCGGCGCGCATGGTCCGACTGTCCGAGCAGGAAGCCGGCCAGTTCTATGCTGTGCACAAGGATCGCCCGTTCTTCAAGGACCTCGTGGCGTTCATGATCTCCGGTCCGGTCATGATCCAGGTGCTCGAAGGCGAAGGCGCCATTGCCAAGAACCGTGAGCTGATGGGCGCCACCGACCCGAAAAAGGCAGACGCCGGTACCATTCGCGCCGATTTTGCCGACAGCATCGACGCCAATGCCGTGCATGGCTCCGATGCACCGGAAACCGCCGCAGTCGAAGTGGCGTTCTTTTTTCCGGCCCTGAACGTTTATTCGCGCTAAAGGCGCCAAGGCGACGAAGCTGCCCCGGCGGCCGCGGCCGCCGCAGCTTTGACGACATGATGCAGAACCTTCTCGATCTGGATGCCAACGCGCTGACCGCCTGGTTCGCCGAAATGGGCGAAAAGCCGTTCCGCGCCCGCCAAGTGCTGCGGTGGGTGCATCGTTTCGGCGCAGCGGATTTCGACGCCATGACCGACGTCGCCAAGACCCTGCGCGCGCGCCTGAAGGAGTGCGCGTGCGTGGTGTCGCCCACGCCGGTCCGTGACAGCGTATCAACGGACGGCACGCGCAAGTGGCTGCTCGATGTCGGCAATGGCAATGCGGTGGAGACGGTTTTCATTCCCGAGACCAATCGCGGCACCTTGTGCGTGTCGTCGCAGGCCGGCTGTGCGCTCGATTGTGCGTTCTGTTCGACCGGCAAGCAGGGCTTCAATCGCAATCTCAGCGCGGCGGAGATCATCGGCCAGCTGTGGCTGGCCAACCGTCTGCTCGGCGCCGACAGCGCGGGTGAGCGCGTGGTCAGCAATGTCGTGATGATGGGCATGGGTGAGCCGCTGGCCAACTTCGACAACGTCGTTGCCGCGCTCAACCTGATGCTCGACGACAATGCCTATGGCCTGTCGCGTCGCCGCGTGACGGTATCCACCTCCGGTATCGTGCCGGCCATCGACCGTCTGCGCGACGCCTGCCCGGTGGCGCTGGCGGTTTCGCTGCACGCGCCCAACGACGCGCTGCGCGACGTGCTGGTGCCGATCAACAAAAAGTACCCGCTCAAAGAGCTGCTGGCGTCCTGCAATCGTTATCTCGAACGCGCACCGCGCGATTTCATTACGTTTGAATACGTGATGCTCGAAGGCGTCAACGACGCCGACGAACACGCCCGCCAACTGATCGACATCGCACGCCAGGTGCCGTGCAAGTACAACCTCATTCCTTTCAACCCGTTCCCCAACTCGGGCTTTCGTCGCTCGGGCGGACCTGCCATCCGTCGTTTCGCACAAACGCTGATCGATGCAGGTATCGTCACGACCACCCGCAAAACGCGGGGCGACGATGTCGACGCTGCCTGTGGACAACTTGCCGGCCAGGTACAGGACAAGACCCGCAGAACCCAAAATCGAGTGGTACGGATCAACGAGGTGCGTGAATGAGGAAGTTGGTGATTGTCGGCTGCGCCGTGCTGTTGGGCGCGTGTGCGGTGCCTGGCCCGAGCGGGCCGAGCAACGATGGCATGACGCGTCCGGTGTCGGAGCAGACGGCGACCTCCGATCTGCGCTCCAAAGCCAAGATTCATGTGGAACTGGGCACGGCCTACCTGGAAGGCGCCCGGTTTTCGGTGGCCCTGGATGAAGCCAAGGCCGCCATCGCGTACGACAACACCTATGCGCCGGCCCATTTGCTGCTGGGCCTGGTGTACAGCTATCTCGAGCAGTACGATCTGGCGCAACCCGAATTCGAGCAGGCGGCGCGCCTGGCGCCCGGCGACCCGGAAGTGAATAACAGCTATGGCTGGTTCCTGTGCACGCGCGGCCAGGAAACCGAAGGCTTGCAACGCCTCGACCAGGCGGCGCGCAATCCGTACTACCGCACCCCGGGGCGCGCGTATACCAACGCGGGTCTGTGCTACGTGCGTCTGAAGCAAGATACCAACGCCGAACAACAATTTACTCGAGCGTATCAACTCGATCAGGCCAATCGCGTGGCATTGTTCCAGCTGGCATCGATCTCTTATCGTGCCCGCCAGTACGAACGTGCCCGTCAGTGGCTGTCGATCCTGCAACGGCAGATGCCTGCCAGCACGGCCGAAACGGTCTGGTTGGGTCTGCGCATCGAACATAAGCTCGGCAATGCCAGCGCGGAGTCCAACTACGCCATGCAGTTGCGTCGCGACTTCGCCTCATCGGACGAGTACCAAGCTCTTCTGCAAGGGAAATACGAGTGACTGAACGTCTGGCCCAGGACAGCGCCGGCACTGAAGTGCCTGCTGGTGGACAAAATGCGGCCGAGACAGCCGTCGCATCGGTCTGGAGCGGCCTGCGCGCCGCCCGCGAAACACGTGGCTGGTCGATTCCCGAGGTGGCCCAGTATCTGAAGCTGACGGCGCGCCAGGTCAATGCCATGGAAGAAGGTGCCATCGAGCAACTGCCGGGTCTGGCGTTTGCGCGTGGCTTCGTGCGCAATTACGCGCGCCTGCTCGAGCTCGATCCAGCGCCTTACCTGAATGCGCTCGATCCGGTCCAGACGGCGGCGCCGTCGCTCGAAGGCCCGACCGAAAATCTCGGCCGCATGCCGGGGGGCGGTGGCGGGGCCATCGGCCGCTATCCTGCGCTGCCTGCGGCCGCGATCACGCTGGTGCTGCTGGTGCTGGCCGTGGCAGGTTGGTATTTCAGCTGGTTCGAGCCGCGTGACGAAGCCTCGCTGGCCGAAGTCGTGGCGCAATCCGACGCGCGGGCAACGCCTGAGCCGGTCTCGGCGCCGGTGGCGGTCGACGCTTCGGTGCCGGTGGTGCAACCGGCCGCCTTGCCGGCTGCCGTCGCTGCCCAGGTCGCCGCGCAATCGGCGCCGCCCGCTGTGGCCCCGACCGCACCCGCCGCAGCGCCTGTGGCTGCCGGGCAGCAGCGTGTGGTGCTCGATTTTGCCGGCCAGTCCTGGGTTGAAGTGCGCGATGGCGAGGGTAAAGTGATCTTCTCTCGCCTCAACGAAGCGGGCACCCAACAGGACATCCAGGGCGCCAAGCCCTTGTCCGTCGTCGTCGGCAACGCCGACCAGGTGCGCGTCTCGGTCGACGGCAAGGCATTCGACATGAAGCAGTTCGTCAAGGCGGGCGGCACGGTAGCCCGTTTCAAGCTGCCCTGATATTTTTGCTGTCCCCCCCAATAGATCAGACTCACATGGACCAGAAAACGTCATCCGTTCCGCAAGCCGCCGGCGCCGAGCCTCGGCGTGCGACGCGCCAGGTCGCCATCGGCAAGGTGCGCGTCGGCGGTGATGCACCGATCGTGGTGCAGTCGATGACCAACACCGATACCGCCGACCACATCAGTACGGCGGTGCAGGTGGCGCAGTTGGCCCGCGCCGGTTCCGAGATGGTCCGGATCACCGTCAACAATGACGAATCGGCCAAAGCCGTGCCGAAGATCCGCGAGCAATTGCTCAAGATGAACGTGGATGTCCCGCTGATCGGCGACTTCCACTACAACGGCCATACCCTGCTGGCCGACAATCCGGCCTGCGCCGAGGTGCTCGACAAATACCGCATCAACCCCGGTAACGTCGGCAAGGGTGCCAAGCGCGGCACGCAGTTCGCGCAGATCGTCGAAATGGCCTGCCGTTATGACAAGCCGGTGCGCATCGGCGTGAACTGGGGCAGCCTGGATCAGGCCGTGCTCGCACGCATGATGGATGACAACGCGGCGCGCAGCGAGCCGTGGGATGCAGGTCGCGTGATGCGCGAGGCGCTGGTGGTGTCGGCGCTCGAATCCGCCGCGCAGGCTCAGCAGGTTGGCCTGGCGGCCGAACGCATCATCCTGTCGTGCAAGGTGTCGAGCGTGCAGGATCTGATCGCCACCTACCGCGAGCTGTCGAGCCGCGCCGAATACGCGCTGCACCTGGGCCTGACCGAGGCCGGCATGGGTAGCAAGGGCATCGTCTCGTCAACCGCTGCCCTCGGCGTGCTGCTGCAGGAAGGCATTGGCGATACCATTCGCGTCTCGCTGACGCCTGAGCCCAACGGCAGTCGTACGCAAGAAGTCATCGTTGCGCAGGAAATCCTGCAAAGCATGGGGTTGCGCGCCTTCACGCCGATGGTGACGGCCTGCCCCGGCTGTGGGCGTACGACCAGCACCTTCTTCCAGGAACTGGCCCAGTCGGTGCAAAGCTACGTGCGCGAAATGATGCCGAACTGGCGCACACAGTACGACGGCGTAGAAAACCTGACGCTTGCCGTCATGGGTTGCGTCGTCAACGGTCCGGGCGAGAGCAAGCATGCGAACATTGGCATCTCGCTGCCTGGTACTGGCGAATCGCCGGCCGCACCGGTCTTCATCGACGGCGAAAAAGCGATGACGCTGCGGGGCGAGCACATCGCCGAGGAATTCCGCGGCATCCTCGATCAATACGTGGCGACCAAGTACGTCAGGAAAGCTAATTAAGATCGCAGCCGGTCGGCCGTGCGCGTAGGCGCCGGCATCACCGCGCCGTGCTTCACTGTATTCATATGGCACAACAAAAACTGCAAGGCATTCGCGGCATGAACGACCTGCTCCCCGACGAGGCGGAGCGCTGGGAGGCGTTCGAGGACATCATCCGCGATTGGCTCAGGAGCTATGGCTATCGGCCCATCCGTACGCCGATCCTTGAGCCGACGGCGCTGTTCATTCGCGGCGTGGGCGAGCATACCGACATCGTCGAAAAGGAGATGTACTCCTTTGAAGACCGTCTCAATGGCGAGCGCCTGACCATGCGCCCGGAAGGCACTGCCGCCTGCGTGCGGGCCGTCACCGAGCACAACATGCTGTACGGCGCGGCACAGCGCCTCTATTACATGGGGCCGATGTTCCGCCACGAGCGCCCGCAAAAAGGCCGCTATCGCCAGTTTCACCAGGTCGGTGTCGAGGCGCTGGGCTTCACCGGGCCGGACGTGGATGCCGAACACATCCTGATGTGCCGTCGGTTGTGGGACGATCTTGGTCTTGAAGATGTCACGCTCGAACTGAATTCGCTGGGCGATGCCGAAGAGCGTGCGCGCCATCGTGTCGAACTGATCGACTACCTGACGGGTCACCAGGAACACCTCGACGAAGACGGCAAGCGCCGCCTGCACAGCAATCCGCTGCGCGTGCTCGATTCGAAGAACCCGGCGATGCTCGACATCGTCGAAGCTGCGCCCAAGCTGATGGATTTCCTCGGCGAAGAGTCGCTCAAGCACTTCGAAGGGGTGACGGCGCTGTTGCGCGAGGCGGCAGTACCGTATCGCATCAACCCGCGCCTGGTGCGTGGGCTCGATTATTACAACCGCACGGTGTTCGAATGGGTCACCGGCAGCCTGGGCGCGCAGGCTACGATCTGCGCCGGCGGCCGTTATGATTCCCTGATCGAAAGCCTGGGGGGCAAGCCGGCGCCGGCCTGTGGTTTTGCCATGGGGATCGAGCGCGTCATGATGCTGTGGATGGACGGCCAGGAACCCGGACCCGTGACGACGCTCGATGCCTATGTCGCGCATCAGGGCGAAGCGGCCCAGCGGCTGGCCTTCCGGGTTGCCGAAGAACTCCGCGCGGCGGGCTTTTCCGCCGTCTTCCATTGCGGCGGCGGCAATTTCAAGTCGCAGATGAAAAAGGCCGATGCCTCGGGCGCGACGTACGCCGTCGTCATCGGCGAGGACGAAGTGGCGCAGGATGCGGTGACGCTCAAGCCCCTGCGTGAAGAAGGCGAGCAAACCAGGATTGCGGTCTCCGCGCTGGCCGAAGAACTGGCTGAGCGCATCTACGGCTCGGACGACCTTTGATATTTTTCGCGCACCACATTAGCTAAGAGACAACTATGGCGGCTTACGACCTCGAAGAACAAGAGCAACTTGCCTCAATGAAGGCCTGGTGGGACAAGTGGGGCAACATCGTCACCGGCATCCTGCTGATCTGTGCCGTCGCCCTGTTGGTGTGGCGCGGCTGGGGCTTCTACCAGGATCGTCGCGCCGCGCAGGCCAGCGCGGCTTTCGCGGCCCTGACCGACGCCGTCCAGAAGCACGACGCAACGGCCATCCGCACGATTTCCGGCCAGTTGATCGCCGAATCCTCCGGCACGGCCCAGGCCGATCTCGGCGCGCTGCTGGCGGCCAAGGCAGCCATCGACGCCAACGACGTCGCCTCGGCCAAGCCCAAGCTGCAATTCGTCATCGACAAGTCGAAGGATGCCCTGCTGCGCGACGCGGCGCGTCTGCGCATGGCGGCGATCCAGATCGATGAAAAGGCCTACGAGGCCGCGCTCAAGACGCTCGAAGG
>JASGFB010000063.1:0-26562 GCA_047605765.1 Rhodocyclaceae bacterium | reverse complement strand
CTGCTCTTCGGTGAACTTCGACTTCTTCATGACAAATCTCCTGCCCCGTAGGGCGCTAAATTTGCCAGAAATCTCTACTTCTCGCCGCTACGGTTTTGCGGGGGAGGTCAGTCGTAGCGCGTCATCAGCAGCGGATCGATCATGACCCTCATCGCCTCGCTGAAGTCTACGCCGTGCTTGGTCACTCCTGCGCCGTCGTGTTCGCACAGCGTGCTGGTGCTAGGCACGTAAACTCTCCCGTCGGCCAGACCTCGCAAGGCGCCTGCCTAAAACGTGCACACGTAGGCGCGGCCGTCTCGCGCGTGCGCCGCATGGGCGAGCACACAATCAATGGGGCAGATACGCTTAACCTGCGATAATTGCCCGCGGATTCGTAGCCTTAAACTACGCATCCTTGTGCAAAAAGACGTAGCCCGGAGTCCTCCTTTGTCCTTGTGCCTAATATCCGACGCGACGTACGCGCATTCAACGGGCGTCGCGATCAAATCCATCCTTCGGCATTCTGAGTTTCTCAGAGTATTAGTTGTCGACGCGGGGATGCGCGACAGCCAGCAGGAATGGCTAACGTCCCTCAGCCCGTCAGTGTCTATCGTGCCACTGCCCGGCGGCGTCGCATCCTGGCTGCACATATTCCAGACCGACCAGAATCGCCACGTAACGCCAACAACCTACGTCAAGGCGCAACTTCACAACGTCCTCCCCGACGTGGACAAAGTCCTCTACATCGACGGCGATGTGATCGCCTGTCGCGACGTCGCTCCACTGCTGGACGTTGAACTCGGCGACGCGATGATCGGGGCGACTTACAACTACACGGTTCGTCGCAGTGGGCGCAGGCGGTTGGGGTTGAAAGGGGATTACTTCAACGCTGGCGTGTTGCTCTGTCCGCTCAAGCGCTGGCGCGAGCAGCGGGTGGATGCGGTCTTTACAGGCTGGTATCAGCGGCATCGGCACCTCGTTAAATATGACGATCAGGACGTTTTTAACGCAATCTTCGACGGCAAGGTGAAGTGGATCGACAAGCGCTGGAACGTGTCGCAGACTGAGGTGTTGTCGACGTTTTTCATGAATCATCTGACGTTGCGGGATACGTGGATGTTGCACTTCAACGGCGGGGAGAAGCCCTGGAATCCGGGGTATCATCGCCGCTGGGGTTTGAATGAGCGTTATTACCGCGAGGCAATGAATCTCATCGCTCCTTACCATCCGGAGCAAGGCCGGAATCTGTAGTCTGGTGCGTTGAATGTTGGAAGGTCTGGATATGTCGAAGGCTGCTGGCGACGTGATGTTGTGCTCGATCGTGAATGAAGAATTTGCGCTTGGGCTATCGGTTTTTTTGCGCAGCCTGTCGCATTGGAACCCTTCGCTCGACCTGCCTTTTCTCGTGTACTCTGGGCGCGAGTTGTCGCCGCAGATCAGGGCGTCGCTCGAGGCTGAATACCCGAACGTGCAATACCGTATCGTGGATGGCGCCCTCTACACCAAGTGCCAGTTCTCGAATTACCGCGACTGGGGCATGAACCCCGCTTTTCGCTACGAACTGTTCCTCAACGACGAGTGCGAACAACTCATCTACTTCGACGCTGACATGCTGGTGACGGGGGATATCTCCCCCCTGTTGGCGTATCGCGGGTTGTTGGGTGCTTGCGCGATGCCGGCTGGTGAGGGGATGGAGATTGCGCAAACGGGCGGATTCAACGCCGGCATGCTGAGCATCGGCCGCGCGATACGCGTCGAGCCCGTGTGGCGCGCGCTGGTGTCACTGGCCGAGAGCCGGCCATGGAGTGGCAACCAGACGGTGCTCAACCTGGTGCTGCAACAACAGTTTGAAGCGCTGCCTCACATCTACAACGCGCGCACCAGCCAGATGACACCCGAGTTACTGGAGCAAGCACGCATTCTGCATTACGTAGGTTGGCGCAAGCCGTGGGAAGAAGCCGCCCAGTTCGACCCTTACCAGAGCCGCGCGGCGGGCATTGACATGTGCCGGCGCCTGTTGGAAATCTGGCTCTACTACGCTTCGCCGGAATTCAAGCTGAGGGCATCCAGCTATACCCACTGAGTAGCGGGCAGAGCCGCGGCGCGCCCGATCAAGGTGCGCGTGCTGATCGGGGCGTTCTTGTCGACACCGGCACGTCGCCACATGTCGTTGTAGAGGTGCATGAAGCATCCTGCCGGGCGGGGGCCATCCACCAGCAAGCGGGCAGGGCAGTTCCACCAGTCGATGGGGTTGGCAAAGTCTGGCGGCATGATGGCAAACCCGTGGGCCGGGTAGATGTTGACGATGGCGCTCAGCAGGGCCGGCCCGATTTCACTCCAGCTCAATTGATGCTTGGGGAAGGCCTTTGCGTACGCGAACGCAAGGTCGATCAGCCCTTCGGTTGCCGGTTGCGGTGCGTGCATGACGTTGCCATTGATCTGGACGCCGCCCTTGGGTGTGCGTTCGGTCACCAGGAATGGCTCGCGCGGCAGTAATGATGCGGGCCTGAGCGCAATGACATCCATGTCGGCATACAGACCGCCAAAACGACGCAGAACAGCGTAACGGAACAAGTCGCTGAAGCCGGCGTAGGTGCCCGCCTGATTCAGAAACAACGTGTCTTCGGACAGCACCTCACGTCCATCCCTGATCGTTACACCGGCAGGGACCTTCAGGCTCGCGTCATACGTCCACACATTAAGCACGTACCCCATGCGGACGAAGCTCTGTGCGCAGATGTTCTCAAGCTGACCAAGCTGGCCGCGCACCCACAGCATGTGGGCGACGACGCTCACGCCTGCACTCCGCTGACGGCGTCGTCAGAAAAATGTCGCCACATCTGCAGAAGGCGCTCGCACATTTCCGGGCCGGCGATGCGGAGCTGGTGTTCGCCGAACTGGGCGTCTTCGTCCCACGGTTTTTTCTTGCCAACGTAATGGATAGCGCGCGTGCTGGCGATGTTTGCTTCGGTGACGTGGCTCGATGGCATGTTGAATTCCATGCCGATGTCTGCGTAGTGCTGGCCGAAGAAAAGGTTGATCACTGTCTGGTTGCCCGACCATGGTTGGGCTTGAGCGAGGTCGACGATACGTGCCCAGGTTTGCGGGTTTCGATGCGTCTTATCCAGCGACAGGATGCCGCTATTGAAGCCACCGATCGCCTTGATCTCCATGCCCTCATTGGGTGGCATGCGGCAGGCGCCGAGTGCGCCGCGAAAGTCCAGCAGCGGGGTGATATCGCCGGTAATCAGAATGTCGACGTCCAGGTACAGCAACTGGCCGGGGACGGCGAGCCGGAACAGCTCATAGCGCAGGGCGGGCGTCAGCTTCCATTGCCGGTGCGCGGTAAACCGGCAGTCTCCGTAGAGTGCTGAGTCCGCCAGCATAAAGCGCGTATTGCCATGCACCCGCAGGATCGACTGGCACGCTGCTGCCGAAAGCGGTGTGGCCGAAAGCACCACGAGCGGCACATCCGCGATGTCATGGTGAAAGTGCAGGCTGCGCATGAGCGCGCGGGCACCGATGGCATAGCCTTCGTCGATGATCAAACAAAGCGTCAGGCCGGGCCTGGGGGACGGGCGGTGTGTCATGCGGGTGGTCGTGGAAAATTCTGTCATGAGCTCTCAAGCGACGCGGCCGCGTCAGTAACCCCCCAGTATTTTTGCCATGGTGGGGATATCGGCTGGCTGCCAACGTCCGCCAAGATGCATGCGCGGCTTTTGCATCAGGTTGTCGATCAGGGCGTGCCAGTTTTGCGGCTGGACTGCTACGACGGCCGGTACTCCTGAACGCTCGACCGCTCTGCAGGCCCGATATTGCTCAACCTGTGTGGGGAGGAACAGCATGCGCATGCCTTTTTCCAGGCTGTGACCCACGCCGCCTGTAGGGCTCTGCCAGATGCCGATTTCGACGTCATCGTCGAGCGCGCTCAGGTGAATCGGCATGGCGCTCATCAGTGCTCTGCCGGTGCCCATCAGATCCTGCGCCACCGTTGCTGGCTGGCCGGGCAGGTAGGCCAGCACGCGGAAGCCCATCGAAACAGCTGCCAGCAAAATCGGCACGATGAACTTGTTGTCGTTCTTCACATAGGCGAACAGCTTGGGGCCTGTGCCGTTCGGCCATGCGGGCGGCGTGCCGCCGGTGTCGCCAAATATCTGGCCCAGATGCCGTTCGGGCGAGTGGGGCCCGAAATGATTGAACTCGGGCCAGTTGCGGTACCAGGTCTCGTCTTCGTACAAGCAAGAAAATCGTGGTAACGGGCGAGCGTCGATGCGTTCGAGCGTGGCGTTGATCACCGACAGCACGTGGCGTTCAGAGGCCGCCAGTGCGTGCGGATCGTTCGGGATGTCGTCGCGCAGCGGAGGCATGGGCGCTGAAACCGGCGGAACAGAGAAGCCATTGTCGATGCAGACGACCGGCAGACGTAGAGCGTTGGCGGCAAGTTGTGCTGTGGGAGCGTATTCGCACACGACACGATCCGGCCGCAATGCTGCCAACAGTGCATGCCATGCGCCGAGCAGCGAATGCAGGCTGTCGGGGCTTTCGTAGCCAGACACGCGGAGGATGTCTGCGTGATTGTTGAGCGGGCGGTTGCTGTGGGACGGCGGGAGCCGTGGAGCCTGTACCCACTGGATGCCGGGCGCGGCAAGGTAGCGGGCCGCATGCACGATGTCGCTCGTCACGAACGTGACGCGATGCCCGTGTCGCGCCATTTCGTGGGCGAGGAGCGATAGCGGGACCAGATGTCCCATGCCACCGCCGAGTTCCCAACAAAAAACGATGTGCTTCATGTGTCCGCGTTTCCAAGGCGTTACCGGAGCCTGGCAGGATTGCTCGTGCACACGCCGGCTGAATCGAGAAACGCCCGAAATGCTGGCAGACGAACAGGGCTGCCACGAAATACATCCACCGTTTGCTGCAGGAGTTTAGGGCGCGATACGGCACAACCGCACTAAGCGCCACAGAGGCGCGCAAATGTGCCCCAACCTGGTTTTCAAGACGGCAACGCATCGCGGACGCGACACCTGATTATCTGAAAGCGAGGAAATCTCTTCGGCGCACAAGAGCTACTTCGGATGCACGCATGAACGCTCAAAAAAGACTAACTACCTCCTGGCCGAAGGGAGGGCCGCGTTGTCCAGCTTGTTCTTAACCATCGCGGGGAATTCACCTGGCGCCGTCGACACATTTGCCAAGCGGGACTGTGTTGACCCAGTAAAAACCTGCTCAGGTCATAATCGATGGAAGGACGATGAGCAGGTTTGCAAGCGGCCAATTGGCTTCAGGCCTCGCATCCAAGCCCTGCCATTGGTGGCGACCCGGGAGAGCGAGGTCGATGTTGGCGTGCACCCTGGATGCATCTTGGATGCGCGCCAACGGCCTGCAAACACGTCATTACATACCCGTGGCTTGCTTCACACTATCAGCTGCCGTCACGTTCAGCATCAGATTGCCAGAACGGAAGGACGCTCCAGCTGGAACGATGTAGCCACTGGCCCAATCACTGCCATCGTTGGCGGTATATAGGACCTTTCGGATCTCTGGTGAGATCTCCGAATCTCTGAAAACTGATTCGTAGCGCGTAACAGGAATCCCGGCAGGGAAGTCGATCTGGTAGTACGAAACCGTACCGGTGGACTTGAGCGACCAGCTTCCCGTACCAATGACTGTAGCCGTATTGAACATTGCGCTTGTGCAGCCCGTCTCATCGGCCAACTCGACAATCTGCAACACGCCGTTCGGCATAACCTCGTACCCGATGCGCGCCGTCTGTCCATTGGACACCCCGCAGCCGTAGGACCGTTCAAACACATCCGCACGATAGAGGAAAGGCTCCCTCTGCGTGAAGAGGAAGACGTCCGCGACGGCAGTGTACTTGACCCGATACCCCTTCGATCCGGCAGCAAAGCTCCCGCCGACGCTCAACCCCTGAATCGGCTTGGTCACCGACCTGTTCGTTGTAAGGAAGTCCTGAATCGGCTGGCCTGCGATATCGCTTTCCTCGATGTCGAGCTTCCAGGTCTCCAGCGGAGTGAATGGCGATCCCTGACCTGCCGTCATCGTGCTCTGTTCGTCGTCGAAGTAGGCGCTCAGTGGCTTAAGGCCTTGATAGAGCGATGTCGGATCGAGAACGGCACGCTGACCGTCCCCCAGTGCATTATTGCCGCCCTGATCATTGCCGGCATGAACCGTGTCGTACAGAAACCACTTTCCGTTGGCGTTCTTCGTACCCAACCGAGTGCGGTAGATTGACTTGTCGCTCTTGCCGTTGATGCTACCCATCCCGTAGGACACCGCGTATAGCCCGTCCTTCAGGACCTTGCCCACAGCACTGGAGACAGCCGCTGTCGGCGTGGGGTCGGTGCCGGGCGCACCAGAGGATGATGAACTGCTGCTTGAGGCGTCGCCTGTCGTCGAGTTTGAGGAGTTTGTCGAGCCGGCGCCGGAAGATCCGTTGCCATTGTCACCGCCACCGCCACCGCAGGCCGTCAGAGCCGCCACAAGGGCGACAGAAAGTACGCTCAATCCCGCGCGTTGGATCTTGTCCATTGCATGTCTCCAGATGAATTCGACGCTGCCTATGCGCACTGCAGAGCGGTGCTGGCACGGTTGATGATTCCCCCGAATGCGTCCGTGCGATTGATGGTCCGCAAACGAAATATGTAAAAGGAATTTACTGTCAGAGGGGGCGGATGATTACGCTGACGTCTGAATCCATAAGGAATTCATGGATATATGCATACACAAGGGTGTAAGTATTTTCGTGTTATGCGTGGGATATGGCTGGCCGTGCAGGCTCTTGATCATCAGGCCGCGTGTCGCCCGGAATAGCCTAGAAAGGTGGAGCACGTTCTGGCGTCAAGGTGCAACGTCCGCCTCGGCTGCGAGTGTCCAGCGCCATCCGAAAACGTCTTTCTGTTGGCAATTCATCTGGCAGTCACAGAACCGAAAACTGATACCGATAGTATCTGTAGGTGAACAACGATTCGCCCGGTGCAGTGGTCATGTCCTTGCCTCATGAATATCTGACGGATTTCCGTCCCCGCTCCCGCCAGCCCAGCGCTGCCGATCTGTGTACGTCCGCACCCAGTGTCACGGCCGACGAGACCAACGAGAGGGTGCTGGAGTTGTTCAATCGCCATCGCGATCTCGTCAGCCTCACGGTCGTCGAAGATGACCGCCCCATCGGCTTGATCAATCGAAACATCTTCCTGTCGCAGATGAGCAAGCAGTTTCGGATGGAACTGTACGGCCGCAAGAGCTGCATCGCGTTCATGGACAAAGAACCGTTGATCGTCGACGTGGCGATGGACATCGAGACCCTGACCTTCAAAGCCCTGGAATATGGTGAGAAGGCGCTGTTCGATGGCTTCATCATGACGCGCGACGGCGATTTCGCCGGCGTCGGCCACGGCCTGCAACTGATGCGGATGGTTGCCGACATCCAGGCTGCCCGCAATCGCCAGGTCATGCACAGCATCGAATACGCAAGCGTGATCCAGCAGTCGATGCTGCGCGGTTCGCGCGAGGTGCTGGCCAGCACCTGCCAGAACGCCGATCTGATCTGGGAGCCCCGCGATGTCGTGGGCGGCGATTTCTACCAGTTCAGCGTCGATGCCGGCGGCTGGTTTGCCGCCCTGGCCGACTGCACGGGGCATGGCGTGCCGGGCGCGTTCATGACGCTGATCGCATCCACCAGCCTGAATCAGGCGATCGAGCAGCACGGCGCACGCGATCCGGCGCTGTTGCTGGGCAGCGTCAATCGCGGCATCAAGCAGATGCTGGGTCAGATGGCGGGCGATGACCAGACATCCGGCTCGAACGACGGCATGGACGGGGCGTTTTTCTGGTTCGAGCCTGCGAGCGGCCGGCTCGTATTTGCCGGCGCGCGCTCGTCGCTGTTCGTGCTGCGCCCCGGTGCCGAGGCGGTGGAAACCGTCGAAGGCCTGCGCAAGGGCGTGGGTTACGTGGACAGTGAATTCGACTTCGTGTGGCACAACCACGAACTGACCTTGCCGGCGGATTCGCTGGTCTTCCTCACCACCGATGGGCTGGTCGACCAGATTGGCGGGCCGCGCGCGATCGCGTTCGGCAAGCGCCGGCTATGCGAGTTGCTGGTGGCGCAGCAGGGGCGCACCCCCGTTGACATCAACCGCGCCGTGCTCGAAGCCCTGCGGGAATGGCAGGGCGAGCATCATCGGCGCGACGACCTGAGCTTTTTCTGCTTCCGAACTTGAGACCTGCATGTACATGTCTTCTCACCTGATCGCCGACAAGTACGGGGACTTCTTCAACCAAGCCCGTCAGCATCACGTCATTTTTTACTACGTGGGCTACTTCTCTCAGCACATCGTCGCCGCCATGGCCGACACGGTAAAACTACAGTTGGAGGAAGCCGGCGTGGCCACGCCCACGCGGCGCAAGCTGTTCTCGTCATTCATCGAGATGGCGCAGAACATCATCCACTACTCGTCCGACGCGCTGACCCCCGCCAACCAGCGAGACGGCGAGCTTCGTCATGGCTCGGTCTGCATCCGCCGCGAGGGCGACGGCAGCTTCCTGCTGCTGTGTGCCAACCCGATCGATCCCGTGGTGGCGGATGAACTGCGCCAGAAACTCGAAGATCTGCGCAGCATGACGCTTGACGAGATCAAGCAGGCCTATCGCCAGACGCTGCGTGAAGAAACGCCACAGGGAAGCAAGGGGGCAGGGATCGGGCTTCTTACGGTGGCCAGGGATGCGCGCGAGCCGCTGGAGTTCGATTTCGATTCCGACGGCAACGGCGGGCACGCCCCTGTCTTTTATCTGAAAGCGGCGATCTGAATCGGGCGAGCCGCGACACATCGAGACACGCATGGACAATCTCTACATTGCGCCAACTCCGAGTTCTCCGGAGGTGGACTTCAAATTCGACGCTCACACCCTGAATCTGCGGGGCGAGTCCTATCCCGAGAACGCCGCCGCCTTCTATGGCGACATCGTGGCCCGGCTGAAGGAATACCTCGCACAACAGAGCGGCCAGGAAATCGTGGTCAACATCGCGCTGGCCTACTTCAACAGTTCCAGCACGAAGATGCTGTTCAACCTGATTGAAGTGCTCAACAGCGCGGCCGAGGCGGGCAATTGCGTGAAGCTGAACTGGTACCACGACGAGGACGACGACACCATCCTCGAATTCGGTCTGGAATTGAGCGAGGATTTCACCGCCATCCACTTCGCCAATCACGTCGTAAGGCCGGCTTGAATGGACTCTGCCGCTATCGTCCCGGCTCCCGACTTGTTCGACGCGGAAAGCCGGGCCTTGATCGCTGCTCGAACAGTCCATGATGCGGGCCCCGAGGCGGCGCCTGCCATCTGTCACCAGGCGCTGGGCGATCTGCTCACCGCCTATGAGCGCTTGCTGCGCGAAACACGCAGGCTGGTGCGCCGCAGTGACCGGGCCGAGTTCGAGATGTCGCAGATGAACCAGCGCCTGCAGGATCTGGCCGCTGAACTCGAATATCGCGCCACGCACGATCCGCTGACCGGCGTGCTCAATCGGGCCGCCATCATCGAGCGGGTGAATCTGAGCTTTGCGACGAGCGAGGTCGCGCTGATCGTGCTCGACATCGATTACTTCAAGCGCGTCAACGACAACTTCGGTCACCCCGTGGGTGACCGGGTGATCCTCGGCGTGGTGGCGTGCCTCAAGAAAGTGGTGCCGGCGGCGCATATCGGGCGCGTGGGGGGCGAGGAGTTCACGATCCTGCTGCGCGAACACGAAGACAACGCTGAACGCATTGCCGAAGCCGCCCGCAGCGAGATCGCCGCCTATGCATTCGACCTGCCCGACAACAGCGCCATCACCGCCAGCTTTGGCGTGAGCTGCCTGCCGCGCGGCAGCACGTTCGATATCGCCTACGGCTTGGCCGATGAAGCGCTGTATGCGGCAAAGCGCGGCGGGCGCAATCGCGTCGTGCGCGTGACCCACCCCGCGTCCGCAGAAATCTGATGAACCTCATGACCGACCTGGGTGGCGGTCTTCTTGCCCCGGCAACGTCCTCGAATCACCTCTGCCTGCAGCCGCCCGTCGCCATCTGGAGAGTCCTGGTGATCGGCGAAGAGACCGACCGCGACGCGGGGATGTGCGCCGCCCTGGAAGGGCGGTTGCTGTTCGGGCGTACCTTGACGTTTTTCCATGTTCGGTCCGAAGAAGCGCGTGCGTACCTGCAGCGCGAGATCGACATCGCGGTCGTGATGCTGTGCGTGCCGGCGCAAGAGCCGGGGCTGAGCCCGGATCTGGTGGGCTCCATCCGCCAGTCGGAGCACTTGCGCGACACCCGCATCGTGCTGCGCCTGAACCATCTCGGTCAGGTTCCGGATCTGGAAACACTGCTGCGCTACGACATCAGCGATTGGTGGGCCGCCTCGGCCTGCGTGCCCGAGCGGCTGCCTGTGATGGTGGTGACCGCCGTCCGTTGCTATGAACGTCTGTGTGCCATCGAAGCCAACCGCCGCCGCCTTGAACTGGTCGTGCGCTCCAGCGCCACCTTGCTCGAACAGCCCGATCTGCATGCATTCGCCGCCAGCGTCATCGCGCAGTTGGCTGCCTTGTTGGAGGTGCGCAGCGAGGGCCTGGTCTGCGTGCGCAACGCAAAGCTGTCCACCCCGTACCGGGTGCTGGCGGCGGTGGGTGATTTTGCCGCGCTCGCCGACCAGCCCCTGCATGCCTCGTTTGAACCGAGACGACTGCGCGCGCTGCATCGGGCGATCGAAGAAGGGGGCAATATCTACGACGAGTGCGGCGGCATGGCACTCTTCATTGGTCAGGAAGATGAACAGAACATGGCGGTGTTCATCACCGTCCCACCGCTTCACGGTGTGCTCGACCTCCAGCTGCTTGAGGTGTTCTCGTCCAACCTGAATACGCTGCTGCACAACCGGGGCTTGCTGGAGCGCCTGCGCGAGTACGCCTACTACGATCCGCTGGTGGCGTTGCCCAATCGCGCCTATTTCCTGGAAAAGGTCGACGAGTGCGTTCGCCTCGGCGGCCGTGACCACGTGCTGGCGCTCGTCGACATCGACGATTTCAGCGCCTCGAACGACGTGATGGGGCATCGCTTCGGCGATCGCCTGCTGATGGCGGTCGCCCGCTGTCTGGCCGAGGCGTTGCCGCCCGGCGTATTACTGGCGCGCGTCGGGTCCAATGCATTCGGTATTCTCGGCGCGTCACCGCATGTTCAACCGCAGTCCCTGCTCGAATGCGTGCGCGCGCCGCTGACTGTCGACGGGGCGCCTCATCAGGTGTCGCTGACGTGTGGCTATGTGCTGCTTGCCGGCGGCAGTCAGGCGGGCGTGGATTTGCTCAAGGACGCCACCGTCGCGCTCCGGCGCGCCAAGCGCGAGCATCGTGGCAAGCACCTGCGTTATTCGGACATCATGGGAACGGAAGCGCGCGAGCGGGCCAGGCTGCTGTCGGATCTGCGCGCGGCCATCGACAAGCGGCAACTGTTCCTGGTGTACCAGCCGCAGCTCAGCCTGGATTCCCGGCATCTGACGGGGCTCGAAGCGCTGCTGCGATGGCGTACGGAAGACGGTCGCCTCATCGCGCCCGATCAATTCATCCCCGTGGCCGAGCATTCGGGCCTCATCGTCTCGCTGGGGCAGTGGGCGCTGCGTACCGCCTGCACCATGATGCGCGAGTTGCTGGAGAGCGGGCTGGCGCCTCAGCGGATGGCCGTCAATGTATCCATGGCGCAGTTGCGTGACCCCGGTTTTGTGCAGGCCGTCATCCAGGCGCTGTTGGATACCGGGCTCCAGGGCAGTCACCTGGAGCTGGAAATCACCGAGTCGGTCGCGGGCCTGCCCACACAATTGCTCGAATCCACCCTGGGCGCGCTGCGCGCCGCCGGCGTCAGCATCGCCATCGATGATTTCGGTACCGGCTATTCCTCGCTCAGTTACCTGGAGCGCCTGCCGCTGGATCGCATCAAGATCGACCGGGTATTTGTGCGCCAGCTGGAAGAAAACCAGGGCGCCCGCATCGTCGAAATGGTCGCCCAGCTCGGTTGCAAGCTGGGCCTCAGCGTCCTGGCCGAAGGCATCGAAAGTCGCGAGACATGGCACATGCTGCAGACCATGGGATGCCATCAGGGGCAGGGCTATTACATCGCCTGGCCGATGAACAAGACCGACTTGCTGGATTGGCTGCGGACACAGGTTTCCGATGGGTGCGTGCGGGCCCCGGAGACCTGCCCGCAACCTCAGCCCTGACCGTGCGCCTATCCGGTCAGTCGTTCAGGCAGGGCGCACATGGCATGCTGCACCCGCATCGAATTGCGCACAGGATGCCGGCGAAAATCGCAGGGCCAGCGCAAACAGCACCAGCGTGCCCAGCGCCATCACCATCCAGGCGTGTGACAGATCCGCAAAACGGTCGCGCAGCAGGCCCGCGATCAACGGCATGCCACTGGCGATGATGTAGCCGCCCCCCTGCACGAAGGCGGCCAGATCGGCGGCGTGCGCGGGGTGGTCCACATGATCGAGCGTCACGATCAATGACAGCGGGAACAGCGCACCGATCCCCAGGCCCAACAACGCGCAGGCGAGCAGCGCTTGCGACAGCGGGGCGAAGATCAGGCACAGCAGCCCGACGAGCAGCAGTCCGAGCATGCCGAGCAGGGGCGCGCGCCGATCGGCAAAGCGCCCGATCAAGGCGGACACCATCAATCCGGCCACGACTTCGGCCAGGGTCAGGCCGCCCAACAACAGGCCAGCCTGCCCGGGCGTCCAGCCCAGGCTCGTGTAGAACGGCGGCAGCCAGGCCAGCACCAGCGTATAGGCCCCCGTGCTGATGCCGAAGAACAGCATCAATGCCCATGCGCGGGGCCGTTGCCAAAGCTTGCGTGCCATCGCCGCAGACGGCGCCGGCGCGCCGACGTGCGAGGCGGGCGCGCTGACTGCATGCCACAGCGGCAGGCACAAGGCTGCCGGCAACGCCCACAGCGCCAACGCCGCGGGCCAGCCCAACGCATCGGCCAGCCCGGCGGACGCCGCCGCAGCCAGCGCCGCACCGCCCATGATGCCCGTCGTGTACAGGCCCATGACGCGGCCGGCCTGGCTGCCGAAATTGCGCTTGATGAACGCCGGCAGCAAGGTCTGCACCAGGGCGATGCCCACGCCCGCCACGATGGCCGTCGCGATCAATCCACTGCGCCCGGTGGCCACATAACGCAGCGCGCAGGCCACCGCAATCAAAACGGCACCCGCAGCAATGCCGGGCCGTTCGCCGAATCGCTGCCGCGAAGGGCGAACGAGCAATGCGCACATCCCCATGACGAATACCGGCAGGGTCGTGAGCAGGCTGGCCTGCGTGTGATTCAAGCCGGTGGCGGCCTCGATGGTATCGAGCAGCGGACCGATGCCGGCCAGGGCGGGGCGCAGGTTGATGGCCAGGCCGATGATCGCCAACACAACGAGGGCGGGTGAGTGGGCGGATCGGGGAATGCGCATATGTCTTTACGTAAAGTATCTTGATGTCGAGTAATATACGGTCTCACGCCGGTGCCACGCAAGGCAGTACCATGGCGCCCGTGCGAATCGATATCGAGTGGAGAAGGGCATGAAGGACCGAGCACGGCGCGCCCAGGAAGAATGGCTGCGCGAACAGCCGCAGATCGATGCCGGCGTCATGGCGACGGTAGGGCGCCTGCTGGAAGCCGCCCACTTGATCGACCGTGACCGGCTGTCTCCGATGGCGGCGCGCTTTGGCCTGCAACGGGGCGAATTCGACGTCATTGCCACATTGCGACGCGCGGGCGCGCCCTATGAGCTGACGCCCAAAGCGCTCTACGAAGGGCTCATGCTGTCGTCGGGGGCCATGACCAGCCGACTCGACCGCCTGGAAGAAAGCGGCCTCATCGCACGCCACCCGTCGCCCACCGATCGCCGTAGCGTATTGGTGCGGCTGACCCCGCGCGGGCTGGCGCTGATCGATGAAATCCTGCCCATACACGTAGCAGGCGAGCAGCGTGCGCTGGCCTCGCTGACCCCCCAGGAACGGGCCCAGCTCGACCGGCTGCTGGCCAAGCTCATACGGGGTTTGTTGGACGACAGTGCGGTTTCGCCGTGAGCGCTGCGGTATCGGCCGCCGCCCAATTGCCGGGTCGGCGCGTTACGATGGGCGGCCCCGCGATCGCCCGGGCCTGTGATGACGAAAGAATCTAGATGAATGGGCATTTTGCCTGGCACCCCGGCAGGGCGACGGTGCCGCGAGTTCAGTCAGGCGATGCCCCGGGCTTTTTTCCATGCGCGCAACCGCCGCCGTGCATTGGCATACGGTGACGACGTATTGAACTGGATCATCCGGCCTTGGGGGTATTTCTCATACCAGGGCGAGCCGTACAGTGCGGCATCGGTCTGCTGTGCGACCAGGCCCATGATGCGGGCATGCACGTCTGCAAATTGGCTCAGTAGATCGGGGTAGGCGGTGCCCGCATGATCGGCATAGAACTTCTGCGCCAGGCGGCCTAACTCGTTCCACTTGTAGCCGGTTTCGGGAAAATCCACCGGCAGCCCTCTGGCCTTGCCATCACACCATTTCAGCACCAACAGGTTCCAGCCGATCAGGTAGGCGACCAGGTCGGCCACGCTCATGCAGGTACCGCTGGCGTGGCCTTCCAACGTGGCGTCATGGACCAGTGCCGGCGGTACGCTGGCCAGATCGACTGCCAGGGCGCGGTACGTGACATCGATTGCATCCAGCAATGCCTGTTTGTGTTGCGGGACTGCCATGCCGATCCTCCAGATTCGTGCACCGGCATTCCAGCCGAGCATTCCGGTTGTTTGAAGACCGAATTGTGATTGAGCCTTGGCCGCCAGCCCTTCGCGCAGGTCCGGCGGGCTGTGCTGCACACGGCATCGATGTCGTCAGCGTAAACCGATCTGCCGCGTGGACGAAGCCCTGTGATTTGATCGGGCTTCGTTATAACATAACAAAATCAGTCAGATATGCAGAGCCGGAGGCCGTCATGAGCGCAGAAAATCCCCTCACCAAAAATCAATCATTGGTGCTCGAAGCGCTCGCTCACGGCGAGGCGCCGGCCAGTGCCTACACCTTGCTCGACCAACTGCGGCCCGAAGGGTTTCGCGCCCCGCTGCAGGTGTATCGCGCACTCGACAAGCTCATCGAGTACGGGCTCGTGCACAAGGTCGACAGCCTCAACGCGTTCATCGCCTGTGCCCATCCGCATGAACACCGCCACGGCTTTGCCGCCTTCGCGATCTGCGATAACTGCGGCCACGTCGATGAGTTCTCCGACACGGCCGTTGAACGGCGCCTCAAAGGCTGGTCGAACGATCACGCCTTCAAGCTGACCTCCGCCACGGTCGAATTGCGCGGCACATGTGAGACCTGTCTGGCATCCGCCTGAACGCGCGCCGGATGGCGCCTTACCGTCATCCGCGCGCAGCCTGCCTAGCGCACCCGCTTGAATTTCTGACCTTCGATCTGGCGGTATCCTGCCGCGCCCCTGTTGGTGACAGGGCGTCATTTGGTGTAACGTTACAACATTACATTCAATGCGAGGCGTTGGAGATGTCCAGGCACAGGTGGATGGCGGTGGCCGTCGCGCAGGTCATGGCCGTGGTGGCGGGTAACGCCCAGGCCCACGAAGCACACGTTCACGGTGTTGGCCGGCTCGACGTCGTGGTCGACGGCAATCAACTCACGCTGACGCTCGACAGCCCGCTCGCCAACGTGCTCGGCTTCGAACATCCCCCCCATACCGACGCTGAAAAGAAAGCCGTCGCCGCTGCCGAAGCGCGCCTGCGCCAGGCCGCGAGCCTGTTCGCGCCGACGTCCGAAGCCCAGTGCGCGGCAACGTCCGCCTCGATCGAATCGCCCTTGGCCGATTGGAAGAACGGCATCGTGCGCCAGACCTCGGCGCATGCCGATCTCGAAGCCGAGTACGTCTTCACGTGTTCGCAACCCGGCCGCCTGCGGGGTGTTTCGGTCTTGCTGTTCGGGCAATTCAAGGGCTTTTCGCAGATCGATACGCAATGGGTCGCGCCGAGCGGGCAGGGTGGGGCAAAGCTGACACCGAAGGATTCGACCCTGCGCTGGTGAGCGCCCTTTTTTTGTTTGTTGCTGTTATGTAATAACAGAACGAACTCGCATTGTTTTTTGTCCTCTTGGTTGTGCAATGAAATCTGTTTCACCGAGCCCAGGCGCACACGTGATGTTTGACGAGCTGTCGCTTGGCTATCGCGACCACTGCGCGGTGCGCCAGTTGGAGGGCGAACTGAGGATGGGGTCTCTTACCGCCGTGGTCGGCCCGAACGGATCGGGCAAGTCCACGTTGATGAAAGCCATGGCCGGCGTGCTGCGGCCGCTGTCCGGCACCTGCACGCTGGCACCCGGTGCGCGCGTGGCCTACCTTCCGCAGCAGTCGGAACTGGATCGTACGTTTCCTGCGCGGGTGATCGACCTGGTGAGGCTCGGACTGTGGCCGCGCAGAGGGTTCCTCGGGCGCCACGGCAAGGACGATCGAGCGCGCGTCGCGCAGGCCCTCGATACCCTCGGCATCGGCGATCTGGCCCGGCGCCCGATCGACGAGATCTCCGGCGGCCAGTTGCAGCGCGCGCTGTTTGCCCGCGTGCTCCTGCAGGACGCCAATCTCATCTTGCTGGATGAACCATTCAACGCGATCGATGCCGCCACGGTGGCCGATCTGATGCGGCTCGTCCGGCATTGGCACCGTGAAGGTCGAACGGTGGTGGCCGTGCTGCACGACCTCGACCTGGTGCGCGCCCACTTCCCGCAGACGCTGGTGCTGGCCGGCCGTGTGCTGGCCTGGGGCCGCACCGATTCGGTGCTGGCGTCCGACCACATCCACGGCGCCCTGCGCTTCGACCGGTCTTCTCAGGCCGACGCCATCGGCGGGCTGCCCGGCGGACGCGCCCCCGCCCCCGGGCTCATGCAGCGAAAGGCCAGCCGATGAGTGCGCTTTTCCATTGGCTCGTCGATCCATTCGTCGAGTTCGCGTTCATGCAGCGGGCATTGTGGGGCTCGCTCATGTTGGCGCTGGGCGCGTGCCCCATCGGGGTGTTCCTGATGCTGCGCAGGATGAGCCTCATCGGCGACGCCATGGGGCATGCCATCCTGCCGGGGGCCGCCGTCGGCTTTCTGCTGTACGGCCTCGAAATCGTGCCCATGACAATCGGCGGGCTGGTCGTCGGCATCGTGGTGGCACTGTGTGCGGCGGCGGTGTCGCGCCTGACCATTCAGAAGGAAGACGCCTCGATGACGGCGTTCTACCTGATCTCGCTGGCGCTGGGCGTGCTGCTGGTTTCCCTGCGCGGGTCGAGTGTCGACCTCATGCACGTCCTGTTCGGCACGGTGCTGGCGCTCAACGACGAAGCGATGGTCCTCATTGCCATCATCTGCGCCACCTCGCTCATCAGTCTGGGCGTGTTCTGGCGAGCGCTGTTCGCCGAATGCCTCGACCCCTTGTTCCTGCGTTCCGTGTCGCGTCTGGGCCCGCTCGTCCACGTCGTTTTTCTCGGTCTGGTCGTGGTCAATCTGGTGGGCGGCTTCCAGGCGCTCGGAACGCTGCTTGCCGTGGGCCTGATGATGCTGCCGGCCGCCGCGGCGCGATTCTGGACCAGCCGGGTGCTGCCCATGTGCGTGGTGGCCACCGCCATCGGCATGCTGTCGTGCCTGGGCGGGCTCTTGCTGTCGTACCACGCATCGCTGCCCTCCGGCCCGTCGATCGTCCTGTCGGCGGGCGCGTTCTATCTGGCCTCGATTGTCGGCGGCGTGCGCGGCCTGATTGCGCAGCGACGCCCCGTACATGCCCCCTCTCCCTGATACAGAAAGGAAGCCCCCCATGTTCCCCACGAACATCCTCCGCTCGCTTGCCGCAGCCGTTGCTGCGTCGTCATTGCTCGTGCCTGCGGCACAGGCCAAAGAACTCAAGATCGTTGCCACGTTTTCGATCATTGCCGACCTGGCCGCCAACGTGGGCGGCAGCAACGTCAAGATCACCTCGCTGGTGGGGCCGAATGGCGATGCGCACGTCTATGAGCCCAAGCCGGCGGATACCGTCGCCATCGCCGCTGCCGACGTGGTGTTGGTGAACGGCCTGCAATTCGAAGGCTTTCTGGATCGTCTCGTCAAAGCCAGCGGCACCAAGGCGCGTGTCGTCACGCTGAGCGAGGGGGCCAAGGTCATGGCAAGCGCCGACGACGAAGACCACGCCCATCATGGCCACGACAGCCATGCCAAGGGGGCGACCAAGGACGAGCACGCTCACCACCACCATGGCGCCACCGATCCGCACGCCTGGCAATCGGTGCCCAATGCGCGCGTCTACGTGAAGAACATCGCCGACGCCTTGTGCCGCGCCGACGCGGAAGGTTGCCCGACGTACCGCGCCAACGCCGCCAGCTATGACAAGAAGCTCGCCGACGTGGATGCCCAGGTGAGATCCGCCATCGCGCAGATCCCCGCCAATCGCAGAACCCTCATCAGCTCGCACGACGCGTTCGGCTACTTTGCCGCCGAATACGGCTTGAAGTTCCTTGCGCCCCAGGGCGTGTCGACCGAATCCGAAGCGTCGGCGTCGGACGTGGCGAAACTGATCCGCCAAGTGAAGAGCACCCAGGCTTCGGCGATCTTCATCGAGAACTTCGGCAATCCGCGGCTGGTGCAGCAGATTGCGCGCGAGACCGGCATGAAGGTGGGCGGCGCACTCTATTCCGATTCCCTCTCCGACAAGAGCGGGCCGGCGTCGACCTACATCGCGATGATGCAACACAACGTCGCGACGATCCGCGCGGCGATTCTCGGCGCGCGCGCAGACACCGGGCGCGCCACGCGATGAGCAAGCCGCGCTTGGCCTCCGACCGGGGCCTGGCGACGAAGGCTGATTTCTTTCACGGTGTCATCGATGCGTGGCTGAGCGATGGCGACGTGACCGTGTCGTGCGGAAACTGGTCCGATGGCGTGGTCAGCAGGAGCCGGCCGGGGCCGGGCGCGCATCTGACGCCCGGACGGCACGAACGCAGCCTGACTGGCGTGCGGACGCTGCGAGCGCAGAGCGGGGCGAGCCTGTTGCAGCTCGACCTGGGGCGGGTGCATCAGGCCTGCTATGCCATGGCGTTGAGCATCGACGCTCCGTCCGGTCTGCTGCTGCAGATTCGATTTCTGATCTCCGGCCCCGGCGGCGCGCTGACCGAACGCTGGCTGCTGGCGCTGGAGCCGGCGGCGTGCGACGACCCGGGGCCGGTACGTCAATTCCTGGCGCGCGCTTGCGATCACTGGCGGCTGGCGCCGGATTGCGTCGGCTTCGACATCAGTCGCGACGTCTGCGAAAGCCGCGCCGGGCAAGGGCTGTTGACGATGCTCGCCGCCCAGCTCGACCGGCCGCTGCGCGACTGGGCGGATGTCGCCGGTGCGCTGTGGCCCGCGCGCCTGCACGAACGGCGCGCAGGGGCGGCCCCGCTGTGCCTGCCGGTCTTGTTGGACGCGTTGCGGCTTCACGACGCATCTCTGGTGATCTGCCGCGATCGCATGGTGGTAGAGGTGCCCACCGACAAAGTGGCGGATGTCACCGCCAGTCATGCCAGCGAGCAGGCCGGATGGCGTGTCGGGGTGGCTGGCGAGCCTCATTGCTATCTGGCGCTGGACGCCGTGGTGCGCGTCCTCTTTGCTGCCGAGACCGGCACGCCGGACCATCCGCAGGAATCCTATGCCGTCTGGTTTCTGACCGACAACGCCTGTGGCAATCCCCTGCGCCGCGACGGCTATTTCTCGATCCGCCTCAACGGCTCATCGGCAGGCGATGCGCTGCAACGCAAGCATGCGGAGGCCCTGTTCGACGTGTACCGGGGCGTGATGCGCGAGCCGTGGGTGGATGCCGACAGCGCGTTTCTGCGCGCCATGCGCCATGGCGCATCGACCAGCGCGGGGCGGGCCGGCAAACCCTTTGCGCGGCGCGTAAAGAAAGGCTAGGGCGCTCGCACGTGCGCCCGCCTGGCCAAGGTCACCGCCCGGTTTTTTTCTTGTGCGCCGGCGCTTCGCCGAACTCTCGCCGCCAGTAGGTGCTGAGCTTGGTCCCCGTCCAACGCTGAAAAGCCCGGCGAAAGCTGTGCAGATCGGTGAATCCGAGTTGCGCCGCCAACGCGGTGAGCGATTCCTGGCGGGGCGGCAAGTGCTCCAGCACGAAACTGGCGCGGCATTCATCGAGCAGCCCCTGAAAGCTCAATCCCGCTTCCGATAAGCGGCGGCGCAAGGTCCGTTCGCTCATGTGCAGCATGCGGGCGACCTCCTCGACCACCGGCGGATTGGCCAGGGCGCGGCGGAAGATGCGCAGGATCGCATGCTCCAGCGAATGCGTGGGTGCCGACTTCTGCTGCTCGCGCAACAGGATCTCGCAGGCGAGCTGGTGCGAGGCCGCGCAGCGCGAGGGCAGGGGTGTTTCAAGCCACGCCATGTTCATGACCAGCCGATAGCCCGAGCCGCCGAAGCGGACGCGGCACCCAAAAAAATCCTCGTATCTGCCGATCTCCTGCGCAGTCCCGTGGGCGAACTCCACCGAGATGGGCGCGCAGCGGCGCTCGGTCACCAGTCGCATCAGGCGCACCATGCCGGCGAACATCTTCTCGCTCAGAAAAGGCAGCAGATCGAAGTTGCCGAACATCGGCCCCAGCGTGGTGGTCATGCAATGCCCGGCGTGGTGCGCGCTCACGTCGAGCAGATGGCCCGCCTCGGACGGATGCGCCATCGCCAGATTCAGCGCATCGCCCAGGGTGGCGCTGGTCATGCATCCCAACGCCAGGATGCCCCGGCTACCCAGGTTGGCGTGCTGCCCGAGCGCCAGGCCGGGGTTGTGATCGCCGAGGATTCGCAGCGCGCGCCGCACGATCAGGCACGCCTCGAAATGCGACAGCCGAAAGTGTGCCGTCTCGATGTCTTCGAGCGTCACACCCAGACCGTGACATGCCATCTGTGGGTCATATCCGTGTTGGTGCATGTGGGCGAGTAGCGGTTCTACATATACCGGAGCGATCTTGTAGCGACGCGCCCGATCATCTTGCGCAAGCAGGGCCGTCTTCATTCTTTATCAGATACATGCTCAGCCGGATGCCTCGGTATTCCGGATGTGTTGTGCGGGGGCAACGTCTGCAAACGTCATAACAGCAGTTCCGTCGGCGGCATAGATGTGTTCGAAGCAAACTGTGCCGGTGGCCGTTTTGTGTGATTGTTGGCCGATTCTTGCCCTACATGGCTGCGCGTCCCTGCCGAAATCTGAGGTGAAGGTCGACAGCGTCGCATTTCCAGTGGGATGCACCGCGCTGTCGGATCACGGCATTGACCAGGACGAGGGCATCGAAACGCGCCTCGTCCTTCGACCCGGTTTCGAATGGCATGAAAAGCATCCTCATTGTGGACGACTCGTTCAGCTTGCGTCAGACGCTGGCCATCGCGCTGCGTGGCGCCGGCTACGACGTCGAGCAGGCCAGCGACGGCGCCGACGCGCTCACGCTCATCGAGCAGCGGCGCTTCGATCTGATCATTTCCGATCTGAACATGCCCAACATGGACGGGCTGGCGTTCGTCAGAGCGCTCAAGTCGCTCCCCATGCATCGCTTCACGCCGATCATCATGCTCACCACCGAGAGCGCGCAGAGCAAGGTGGCCGCTGCGCGCGAAGCTGGCGCACGCGCGTGGGTGACCAAGCCCTTCCAACCTCAGCAACTGATCGACGCTGTCGCCAAGCTGGTGGTCGCATGAGCGGCTTTCGCACGCGGCAGGACGAGGCCGGCGCGTTGGCGCTGGAAGGCGAGATCACCGTCTTTCATGCCCATGCCGTGAAAGACGCCGTGCTGGCACACGTGGCGCTGGACGAGTGCCCGGTCTTCGATCTGAGTGCCGTCAGCGATATCGACAGCAGTGGCGTCCAGCTCTTGCTGCTGGCCCGACGCGAGGCCGCCTGCGCCGACAAGCGCCTGCGCTGGCAGGCGCACAGCCATGCCGTGCTGCGTGCGCTGGAGACGCTCAACCTGGGGCATGTGCTCGACGCCCCGGCCACACTCCTGAACGCCTGATAGAGAGTCTCCCCCATGGATATGTCCGCCGCGCGCGAAGCCTTCGTGCAGGAAGCCCGCGAACTGCTCGACGCGCAAGAGAACGCACTGCTGGAGACCGAGTCCTGCGGCGTGAGCGAAGAGCGCGTCAACGCGATCTTTCGCGCCGCCCACACGATCAAAGGTTCAGCGGGGCTGTTCGCCCTCGATCTGATCGTCAGCTTCACGCATGTCATGGAAGGCGTGCTGGAGCACGTGCGCAACCATCCGCAGACCCTGGATGGCGAACTCATCTCGGTACTGCTGTCGTGCGGCGACTATCTGCGCCGCCTCATCGACGGCGTCGACGCCGGCCGCGACGCGCACGAACCCGACGCGGCCACGCGCAGTGCGCTGATCGCCGCGCTCGATGCGCGCATTGCGACCGCCCAGCCGGTGGCGGCGGATGCCTTCGTGGCCGCAGAGGCGCTCGTCATCGATGAGCGCGAGGGCCTCGTTGTCGACAATGCCTGCTGGCATCTGTCGCTGCGCTTTGGCATCGACACGTTCCGGCAGGGCATGGATCCGATGTCCTTCATCCATTACCTCGAACGGCTCGGGACGCTGAAGCACGTGCATACGCTCGATAGCGGCTTGCCCGCGTCCGCCGGCATGGATCCCGAATCCTGCTACCTGGGGTTCGAGATCGACCTGCTCGCCGATGTCGACAAAGCGGCGCTGGAGCAAGTATTCGAGTTCGTTCGCGAGGGCAGCCGCATTCGCGTGCTGCCGCCGCGTGCGCGCATTGAGGATTACATCGCGCTGATCGAAGATCACGGCGACGCGCGCGCACCGCTCGGCGAGATCCTCGTCGGCTGCGGCGCGCTGACCCGTACCGAACTCGACGAGATGCTGCGTTTGCAGTCGAGCGCGAATGAAGCGCCGGTGCTCGGGCAATTGCTGATCGACGAGGCGGTGGTGCACGCCCCGGTCGTCGCCGCCGCGCTGGCCCAGCAAAAGAGCGCCGAGATGCGTGCCACCCAAGAGCACCGCGTCATCAAGGTCGAAGCCGCCAAGCTCGATCAACTGATCAACCTGGTCGGCGAACTGGTCATTGCCGGCGCGGGGGCCCGCCTGGTTGCCGAAGGCGCACGCCAGGCGGCGCTGTCCGAATCGCTCGGCGAGGTCTGTCAGTTGGTGGAGCAGGTGCGCGACCAGGCGTTGAACCTGCGCATGATTCCGATCGGCGACGTGTTCCAGCGCTTTCCGCGCGTGGTGCGCGATGTCTCGCAGGAACTTGGCAAGCGGGTCAGCCTTGAGATCACCGGTGCCGACGCCGAACTCGACAAATCGATGGTCGAAAAACTCGCCGACCCGCTCACGCACATCGTGCGCAACGCGCTCGACCATGGCATCGAATCGGTCGACGAACGCATTCGGGCGGGCAAGCCGGAGGTCGGCGTGCTGCGTCTGCACGCCTATCACGAGTCGGGCTGCATCGTCATCGAAGTCAGCGACGACGGCCGTGGCCTCGACACCGCGCGCATCCGCCAGAAGGCCATCGAGCGCGGCATGCTCTCGCCCGATGCCACGCCCACGCCCGATGAACTGCACGCCTTGATCTTTGCGCCGGGGTTCTCGACCGCGCGTTCGGTCACGCAGCTCTCCGGCCGGGGCGTCGGCATGGACGTCGTCAAGCGCAACATCGAACAACTGCGGGGCGAGATCGACATCGACAGCCGTGCCGGCCTCGGCACCACGATGCGCATCCGCCTGCCGCTGACCCTCGCCATCATCGACGGCTTCCAGGTGGCGGTGGGCGAGGCGGTCTTCGTCATCCCGCTGGAGATGGTCGTCGAATGCTCACAGATGAGCCTGGCCCACGGCGCCCAGCACATTGCCAACCTGCGCGGCGAAGTCCTGCCCTATGTGCGCCTGCGCGAGCTGTTCGACCTGCCCGCCGCCGACGGCGTACGTGAAAGCCTGGTGGTGGTCGAGTACGGCCGCCAGCGCGCCGGTCTGGTCGTCGATCGTCTGCTGGGCGAACTGCAGGCGGTCATCAAGCCGCTGGGGCAGGTCTTCCGTGGCCTGCGTGGCTTGTCCGGTTCCACCATTCTCGGCGATGGCTCGGTCGCGTTGATCCTCGATGTGCCCTCCCTGATCGCCGCCAGCGCCGCGCGCAACAAGAGCGGGGCAGCGTATGCCCCGCACGTCATTCCCATCTGAACCAAGCAAGATCTGGAGTTCCTCTCATGAACTGGTTTCTTCGCATGAAGCTTGCCACCAAGCTTCTGACCACCTTTCTGGCGTGTTCGATACTGACGGCCGTGGTCGGCGTATACGGCATGAGCCGCGTCAGCCTCATCGGCGGCTTGCTCGACAACACCTACAACAACAACGTCTATTCGCTGCAGATGCTGTCCGATGCGGCCTCGCGCCAGGCCGCCCATTCGCGGGCCTACACGCGCTTGCCGGCGCAGCGTGATGCCAACGACATCAAAGACACCATCGGGCGCGCCAACGCGCTGTGGGAGCGTTACGGCAAAGCCATCGCCGCCTACAAAAGCCGCCCCCTGTCCGATAAAGAGCAGGCCCTGCTGCGTCAGCTCGATACGCAGATTCCCGCCTACCTGACGCAATCCCAGCACGTGGCCGAACTGGTGATGGCCGGCAACTTCGACGAAGCGGTCGACGTGTCGGCCGGCGCCGCGCGCAAGGCCACCAACGACGTCGAGGCCACGCTCACCGAACTGCTCGACGAAAACGGCGCCCAGGCCAAGGCGGCCAACGAAGCGGCCGTGCAGACCCTGGCCAACGCACGCACTGTGATGATCGCGCTGATCGTCATTGCGGTGGTCCTGGCCATCGTCCTGGGGTTGATCGTGACGCGCATCATCACGCGCCAGATCGGCGGCGAGCCCGACTACGCGGCGGAAGTGGTACGTCGCGTGGCCGAAGGCGACATGACGGTGAAGGTCAAGATCCGCACCGGCGACACCGCCAGCCTGCTGGCGGGCATGGCGCAGATGATCGGCCACCTGACGCGCGTCATCGGCGACGTGCGCAGCGCCGCCGATGCGATGGGCTCGGCTTCGGAAGAACTCTCATCGTCGTCACAGGTACTCAGCCAGAACGCCTCCGAACAGGCCGCCAGCGTCGAAGAGACCAGCGCCTCGATGGAAGAGATCTCGGCCACCGTGTCGCAGAACACCGAGAACGCCAAGGTCACCGACGGCATCGCCTCGCGTTCGGCCAAGGACGCGCAGGAAGGCGGCGAGGCCGTGCGCCAGACGGTCAGCGCCATGAAGCAGATTGCCGAGAAGATCGGCATCATCGACGACATCGCCTACCAGACCAATCTGCTGGCCTTGAACGCGGCCATCGAAGCCGCCCGCGCCGGCGAGGCGGGCAGGGGCTTTGCGGTGGTCGCCGCCGAAGTGCGCAAGCTCGCCGAGCGCAGCCAGGTGGCGGCGCTCGAAATCGGCTCGGTGGCCGGCAACAGCGTCGAGCTGGCCGAGCGCGCCGGCAGTTTGTTCAACGACCTGATTCCGTCGATCACGCGCACCGCCGATCTGGTGCGCGAGATCGCCGCCGCCTCGCGCGAGCAGAGCACCGGGTTGGAGCAGATCAGCTCGGCCGTCAATCAAGTGTCCGAAACCACCCAGGCCAACGCGTCGGCATCGGAAGAGCTTTCCGCTACCGCCGAATCCATGAGCACGCAGGCCCAGAATCTCCTGCAACTGATGCAGTTCTTCCGCACCGAAGCCGACGGCGTGCGCCTGAATCGCACCGCCGCCAAGCGGCCTGCCATGATCACGACGCGCAGCGGGCGCCAGGACAACGGTATCGACGAATCGGCCTTCGAACGCTTCTGAGGCACGACGATGAGCGACCAACTTACGCTGGCCGACGCATCGGCGACGAGTCAGTACCTGACTTTTACGTCGAACGCCGAGCTGTACGCGATGCCCATCGCACCGATCCGCGAGATCATCGAGTTTCCCGGGCTCACGCACATCCCGCTCACGCCGGCCTTCTTGCGCGGCGTGATCAATCTTCGCGGCGCGGTGGTGCCCGTCGTCGATCTCGCCGTGCGCTTCGGCCGCCAGGAAACCGTCATTGGCCGGCGCACCTGCGTGGTCATCGTGGAAGTCGTACGCGACGATCAGACCCACGCCATCGGCATCATCGTCGATGCCGTCAACGAAGTACTGGACGTCGAGGCCGCCAACCTCGAAGAACGGCCCGGCTTTGGCACCGGCCTGCGCAGCGATTTCGTATCGAGCATGCTGCGCTTGAACGAGCGCTTCGTGGTGGTGCTGGACATGGGCGCCATCCTCTCCATCGAAGAGATGGCCGAGATGGTGACCGACATGGCCTCGTATGAAAGCAGCCTGGGCCAGGTGGGCAAGGCAGCGTTGGCAATCGACGATGCAACGGCCGGCCGGCCGGCGAACGAAGAGGTGCCCTTGCTGATGTGAGGTAATCTTGACCATCAGCGCGGGCAACAGGCCCACCCGCTCGGCAAAGCCGGCG